>NZ_CP115842.1:1165000-1420000 GCF_013318015.2 Agrobacterium tumefaciens
AGTGACGGATCTCGTGTGTTGTACATTCTTACTGGATTGAATGTGCGGCGAAGAGGTTCCAGGAAATAGCTCCACCGTATAGACCGTACCCGAAACCGACACAGGTGGTCAGGTAGAGTATACCAAGGCGCTTGAGAGAACTATGTTGAAGGAACTCGGCAAATTGCACGCGTAACTTCGGAAGAAGCGTGACCCCATTTTACGCAAGTATGATGGGGTGGCACAGACCAGGGGGTAGCGACTGTTTATCAAAAACACAGGGCTCTGCGAAGTAGCAATACGACGTATAGGGTCTGACGCCTGCCCGGTGCTGGAAGGTTAAAGGGAGGGGTGCAAGCTCTGAACTGAAGCCCCAGTAAACGGCGGCCGTAACTATAACGGTCCTAAGGTAGCGAAATTCCTTGTCGGGTAAGTTCCGACCTGCACGAATGGCGTAACGACTTCCCCGCTGTCTCCAACATAGACTCAGTGAAATTGAATTCCCCGTGAAGATGCGGGGTTCCTGCGGTCAGACGGAAAGACCCCGTGCACCTTTACTATAGCTTTACACTGGCATTCGCCAAGGCATGTGTAGGATAGGTGGTAGGCTTTGAAGCAGGGACGCCAGTTCTTGTGGAGCCATCCTTGAAATACCACCCTTATCTTCGTGGATGTCTAACCGCGGTCCGTTATCCGGATCCGGGACAGTGTATGGTGGGTAGTTTGACTGGGGCGGTCGCCTCCGAAAGAGTAACGGAGGCGCGCGATGGTGGGCTCAGACCGGTCGGAAATCGGTCGTCGAGTGCAATGGCATAAGCCCGCCTGACTGCGAGACTGACAAGTCGAGCAGAGACGAAAGTCGGTCATAGTGATCCGGTGGTCCCGTGTGGAAGGGCCATCGCTCAACGGATAAAAGGTACGCCGGGGATAACAGGCTGATGACCCCCAAGAGTCCATATCGACGGGGTTGTTTGGCACCTCGATGTCGACTCATCGCATCCTGGGGCTGGAGCAGGTCCCAAGGGTATGGCTGTTCGCCATTTAAAGCGGTACGTGAGTTGGGTTCAGAACGTCGTGAGACAGTTCGGTCCCTATCTGCCGTGGGTGTAGGAATATTGACAGGATCTGTCCCTAGTACGAGAGGACCGGGATGGACGTATCTCTGGTGGATCTGTTGTCCTGCCAAGGGCATAGCAGAGTAGCTATATACGGAATGGATAACCGCTGAAGGCATCTAAGCGGGAAACCAACCTGAAAACGAGTGTTCCCTATCAGAGCCGTGGAAGACGACCACGTTGATAGGACGGGTGTGGAAGCATGGCAACATGTGAAGCTTACCGTTACTAATAGCTCGATCGACTTCTTCGTTCCCATTGTTCATGCTCATCAAAGATGAACATCATCTGTTCTGTCCTGACGCGCATAGCGCTCCGGACGGGCCGCGCCACAGGTATTTTGCTTGAAAGCAAAAACCGGAAGGCGCGACGACCTCTGGTCTGTATGGCAAACATACGGGAAGGGTCGCAGAAAGACGTGTTAAATTAAATGAAGCGCAAGCTTCCCAGCTTCTCGAAACAACACTCATGTGAAAACATGAACTGTGTTGCGTTTTGCCGACCTGGTGGTTATCGCGGGGCGGCTGCACCCGTTCCCATTCCGAACACGGCCGTGAAACGCCCCAGCGCCAATGGTACTCCGTCTCAAGACGCGGGAGAGTAGGTCGCTGCCAGGTCTGCAAAACGCAACAAATATCTTCTCAAGCAAACTCTTCGGCCCAGCCGATACAAAGGGCCGCTCAAAGCGGCCTTTTTGCATTACGGAACATGAAAACATAAGGAAAACGCCTCGTGCGTCCCTTAAAGGAGACAAATCGCCTTCGGCAATTTGCTCCGGCAATATACATCACAGCTTCCCTGTGATGCAGTCGCGATAAATCCAATACGGATTTACGCTGGTCGCGATAAATCCAATAGGGATTTACGCTGGTAACGCGGGGTGGAGCAGCCCGGTAGCTCGTCAGGCTCATAACCTGAAGGCCGCAGGTTCAAATCCTGCCCCCGCAACCAATATCTTCAAGACTATCAACAACAAAGCCCTCCCATCCCGGAGGGCAATTTGCGTTTAGGGCCTTGGATACCGCAAATGACTTGCTGGCGGTATATCACCGTGGGACTCTGATAGCGTGCAGCGGTCGATCCATTACGCCCACTCGAGCTTCGCGGACCCAACAGGCTCACGGCCCCTATTCATTGAACACCTCCATCAAAAGTTCTTCTGACCCCATCAAACAGCCTATCGTGCTAGGTCTAAGGCAGCCGAAAGTGACCCCGATCGTGCGGGATTACCGGGTGGCTTTGGACAATGCCGAGTACGCTTATGGACCTGCCGAAGATAAAGACGCTGATTGATTTTGTCGGACGAACGAACGTCACCGAACTCATGGTGACAGAGAAAAGCGTAACTGTGCGGATATTCAAAACCGCACCTCGAACAGAGACTGGCAGCAATGTCTCGGTCAAAGCCGAGGATGACGCCCTGATCGATCGGTCGGAGTCGATCCTTCCTGCCACCACATCGGCCACCTCCGTTCATGCCCCGATTTTTGGCGTTTTGCATCGCGCTTCCGCGCCTGGACAACCTTCATTTGTCGAGGCTGGAGATGTGGTCGAGGAGGGGCAGGCCCTCTTCATCATCGAAGCCATGAAAGTCTTCAATAAAATTGTTGCGCCACGCGCTGGCCGGATCACCTATCTGACGGAGGTTGATGGTGGCGAGGTTGAGGCCAATGATTTGCTGGCGGAGATCGCGTAGTGACGAAAGGTCTCAACACCACATCGGATATGCCGGGTTTCGACACGGTCCTGATTGCCAACCGGGGTGAAATTGCTGCACGCATTCAGCGCGCCTGCCGCGAATTGGGCTTGGAGACCGTAGCCATCTGCTCTGAGGCGGACAGGCAGGCTCCATATGGCCAAACGGCTGACACCTTCCTTTGTGTTGGCCCGGCGAATGCTGCCAAGAGCTATCTCAATCAGAATGCCATCTTAATCGCTGCCCGTCTGACGGGTGCCGGTGCGATCCATCCCGGTTATGGATTTCTGTCCGAAAATGCCGCCTTTTCTCAGGCGGTCGAAGATGCCGGTCTCGTATTCATCGGTCCGGACGCAAGGTCGATCTCCACGATGGGCGACAAGATCGCTGCCAAACGGGCAATGATTGCGGCCGGTGTGCCATGTGTACCGGGACCGGATACAGCGCTTCCCGAGGATGCTGCAACGGTTGAGCGTATCGCGAATGAGATCGGCTATCCAATCATCATCAAGGCTGCGGGCGGTGGTGGCGGGCGTGGCATGCGGGTGGTGCAGGAAGCTGCCTTGCTTCATGAAGCCATTACGTTGACGAGGGAGGAGGCGAGGCAGGCTTTTGGCTCTGCTGTCCTCTACATGGAGAAGTTTCTCCAGCATCCCCGTCATATCGAAATACAGGTCTTGTGCGACACGCACGGCAATGCCGTCTGGCTTGGTCACCGCGACTGTTCGATGCAACGTCGTCATCAAAAAGTGGTCGAAGAAGCGCCAGCGCCTGGAATTTCGGTCGATGTGATCCAGCCGGTTGGTATGGCTTGCGTCGAGGCTTGCCGACAGATTGGCTATCGCGGGGTGGGAACTTTCGAATTCCTGTTTGAAGACGGCAAGTTCTATTTCATCGAGATGAATACGCGCTTGCAGGTCGAACATCCCGTCACGGAAATGACGAGCGGCATCGACATCGTTCAGGCCCAGATCAAGGCGGCGCAGGGTAAGCCTCTGGACTTGCGGCAGGCAGATGTTATCTGCGACGGACATTCTTTCGAATGCCGGATCAATGCCGAAGATCCTGATAAGTTTCTCCCCTCGGCGGGCGTCGTGACCGATCTTGTGCTGCCGGAAGGAGAGGGGATTCGCGTCGATACCCATATCCATGTCGGCTACCGGGTGTCACCCTATTATGATTCCTTGATCGCCAAGTTGATCGTACATGCGCCGACCCGTGCTGAAGCCATGGTTAGGATGCGCCAAGCGCTTGCGGGTACACGGGTGGAGGGTATTTCGACCAATCTTCCGCTCCTGCGCGTCCTGTTTGAGGACGACGCTTTTGCGCAGGGCGAAACAGACATTCACTATCTTGAACAATGGCTAAAAGAACGGAGCGCGGCATGAGCAGGCCCGACTTTAGCGACCCCGTCTTACTCACAGCTTTGACCGATATGCTGACGGATGCAGGCGTGGACGGCGTGGAAATCACGACGCCTGAGGGTCAGGTACGCATTATTGTTTCTGCCTCGGCAAGATCTGCAATTTCCGTCGCCGTCACTGTTTGCTCACCAAAGGCCGCTGTTTCGAAAGTGGTGGTAAAAGCGCCGATTGCCGGTCTCTTCTGCTCTTCTAAGCCTGCTCTGCCTGCAAAAATGCAAAATCTTCCGCGTTTGGTTGCTGCAGATGACGTGATTGGATTTATCCGGATCGACCACATTCTCATCCCCGTTGTCGCGGGTCGTAACGGTTCGCTCGTCAATCAGCTTGCCGTGCAGGATGCTCTGGTTGGTTTTGGTGATCCGCTGTTCGAAATCGAGCTTCAATCATGATTGCGACATCGAACACTCTAGCACCTCGTCACGAAATCCAGCCCGTCATCAAAGGCCAGGCGCGCGTTTCGTTCATAGGCTCCCGGTCATTCTTGCTCGAAGCATCCGGCGAATTTGATCTGCCAGCACAACGCTGGATCTGGGCGCTTTCGCAAACGGTAAAAGTCTGGGCAGGTGTTGCGGAAGTCATTCCCGGCATGACGAACCTTCTGGCGATTTTTAAGGAAACGCCTGAAGATCCAGAGTCCATCGTGTCTCAGTTGCTCGATGCCTGGGATAAAGCAGCCAGTCTGGATATTGTCGGGAAGACTGTTGAAATACCGGTACATTATGGGGGCGAATACGCTGCCGACCTTCCAGCCATCTGTGATTTTTCAGGGCTGAGCGACCGCGAAGTCGTGCGGATTCACCATGAGGCGACCTACCGCGTCTTCGCGCTTGGGAGCGCGCCAGGCTTTGGCTATCTGCATGGTCTTGATGCGCGCATCTATATGCCGCGAAAAACCGTGCCATCGATCAAGATGGAAAAGGGTTGCGTGACGATCGGTGGAATGCAGACGGGTGTGGCGATGTTGACCGGACCGAATGGGTGGAATTCCATCGGTTACGCCGATTTGCAGATGTTCGATCCCGCCTCTTCTTCGCCAGCTCTTTTGGCACCCGGAGATACGGTTCGCTTCATACCTACAGGGATCGAGCTATGATCGAGATTATCGAAACCGGCCCCTTCAACACCGTGCAAGACCTCGGTCGCCCCGGTTACCGTGACATCGGGGTTTCTGCTGGCGGTGCCATGGATCCTCTGTCGCTCAAGATCGGCAATATTCTGACCGGTAATGCCGCAGATGCTGCTGTCATCGAAGTCCAGACTTTTCCATTCAAATTGCGTTTTACGAAAACAGCAACATTTGCCGTTACCGGGACGGATGGGCCCCCGTTGCTTGACGGGAAAGAGCTGCTTTCCTGGTGCGCTCATATCGGCAAGGAAGGTCAGATACTGGAACTGAGGCAGCCGCCGAAACTCGCCCGCGCCTATGTCGCGGTTACGGGCGGGGTGGACGTTCCGGTTTTGATGGGATCTCGAAGCACGGCACTGCGCGGCAGTTTCGGCGGTCACGATGGGCGACCGCTTGCAAAAGGTGACAGGCTGGAAATAGGGGCTTCCGCCGATCTGTTACCACTGCCATCAAACGGGCTTGGTGTAGTTGAGCCTTCCGTGGCTTTGAGCGATATTTTCCCGCCTGTGGTGGACGGCGTTTTGCCGATACGTGCTATTCCGGCCGGTGAACAAAAGCTGTTTGCCAATGATGGCGAGGAATTCTGGAGCCAGATCTGGCGCATATCCTCCCGCAGCGACCGGACCGGTTATCGGCTGTCGGGTGATCCTATAAAACCGACCGAAACCATCGAAATGCGTTCCCACGGTGTGATGCCGGGCGTTGTACAGGTGCCGCCAGGTGGCGAGCCGATCATCCAGATGAGCGATGCAAATACGGCGGGCGGTTATCCAAAGATTGCCGGCGTGATCGAAGCCGACCTGTGGCGGTTAGGACAGGCACGCGCGGGTGGGAAGATCAAATTCGTGAAGTCCAATCACGAGGAAGCGCGTGTGGCCGAGCGGGCAGTTGCGAAATACGTCGATGATGTTCGCCAGACCTCACAAATGGTCAAGCGAGCGCTGAATGCGATGGGTTGACGGACAACCAGGGAGCAAAGGGAGGAAACGATGAAGATCGATCTGAACTCCGACATGGGCGAAGGCTTCGGTCCTTACCGGCTCTGTGACGACGAAGCGATGATGAAGATCGTATCGTCGGCTAATATTGCCTGTGGTTTTCATGGCGGCGAGCCAGATACGATGGCGCGAATGGTTCGCCTTGCCAAAGAAAATGGCGTCGGCATCGGCGCACATCCGGGATTGCCTGATAGGGCAGGCTTCGGCCGACGCGAAATGCCCTTCCAGCCGGATGAGTTGAGACAGCAGATGCTGTATCAGCTCGGGGCCTTGATCGCGATTGCCAAAAGCGAAGGCGTCGAAGTCGGGCACTTCAGTTTTCATGCGGCCATGGGCAATATGGTCAATCGCGACCCGGCGCTTGCCGATATGATGATGAATGCCATTTCTGCCGTTGATCCGAAGCTTGTGGTGTTCGTAACGCCGGACAGCGAAATCGAGAGAGCGGCAAAACGCGCTGGCTTGAAGACCCTGGCATTGTTTTTGGCCGATCGCGCCTATGACGCCAAGGGAAGCCTTGTCGCGCGGGGTCTTCCCGGCGCGCTGGTCAAGGATGAACCATCGGTGCGTGCGCGTGTCCGCCGGTTCCTGACCGATGGCACGGTCAAAGCCATCGATGGCACGATCATCACAATGCCGGCTCGCTCCATCCTCGTCCACAGCGATACGCCCGGTTCACTGGAGCTGGCGCGTATCGTGCGTAGTGAAATCAGCGCCTCCGGCGCAACGCTCGCGCCTGCCGCAGAACTCGCGTCTTAATGGGCCTCTGGTTGGCCCGTTCTCTAAATCTTACTGAAAGATCATGCAGATGCCCTCTACATCAGACCGCCTGAAAAACGTTTCCATCTCCGCTTCCGCCGCCATGACCCAACGCGCCAGAGAGCTCGCCGCGCAGGGTGTCAAGGTGGTCAGCCTCTCCTCAGGTGAACCGGACTTCCCGACGCCTGCTCACGCAATCGAGGCCGCGCACGAAGCAGCCCTTGGCGGGCAGACGAAATATCCACCGATGGATGGCACGCCTGCGCTGAAAGCCGCGATTGCCAGAAAGTTCAAGCGGGACAATAATCTGACCTACGATGCCAGCCAAATCATCGTTTCTGCAGGCGGCAAACAGGTAATTTTCAACGCCATGCTTGCAACCTGCAATCCGGGCGACGAGGTCGTTATTCCCACCCCGTCATGGGTCAGCTATGCGGATATCGTCAAATTCGCAGGGGGTGTTCCGGTCGCTGTGCCGTGCGTCGAACAAACCGGTTTCAAACTGCGTGCCGAAGATTTGGAAGCTGCGATTACGCCACGTACCAAGTGGCTCATTCTCAATTTTCCCAACAACCCCACCGGCGCCGCCTGTTCCCGCGCGGAGATGAAAGCAATCGCAGAGGTTATGCTGCGTCATCCCCATGTCTGGATCCTGACTGACGATATTTACGAGCATCTTGTCTATGATGGCTTCGAATTCGGTACAATTGCCGATGTCGAGCCGCGGCTTTATGACCGCGTTCTGACAATGAACGGCGTGTCGAAGGCTTACGCCATGACGGGATGGCGTCTGGGCTATTGCGCCAGCGGCTCGAAGGAACTTATCGCCGCAATAAGCAATGTAAACGGTCAGAACGGCGGCGGCATTGCCACTGTTTCGCAGGCGGCAGCCATTGCAGCGCTGGACGGTCCCCAGGATCTTCTTAAAGAACGCGCCGCTATCTATCGTGACCGTCGCGATTTTGTTCTGAGCAAACTCGGCGAGATTGACGGTTTGCGCTGCCATAAACCGGAAGGCGCTTTTTACCTCTATCCCAATATGTCTGGGCTTATCGGCAGGACCACCAAGGGCGGACGCAAAATCGAAGGCGATGTGGATTTTGTGATGGCGCTGGTGGATGAGCATCACGTGGCAACGGTACAGGGCGCCGCCTATGGTATGAGCCCATACTTCCGGATCTCCTACGCAACGAGCATGGAGATGCTGAGCGAAGGCTGCGCCCGCATTGCGCAGTTCTGCCAGGATATGCGTTGATCCTGAAAACGATCCTTTGGCTCGGTTGCCGGGCCAAAGGATACTCTAAAGTTTCAATTTTTCCGTCAGTTCCACCAGGATATCCTTGACGGCAAAAGCCGGCTCAGACAGCGAATTCTGGTCGGACATGCAGAGCGACAGTGTTTCTTCGATCCGTGGCGACAGCAGCCGGCAAATAAGTGGTTCGCTCGTTTCCGAGACGATCCGGTTGGCTATCGCTTTTGGCATGATGGTTGCGCCGAGACCACTGGCAACGGCGCGGGCAAGCGTCCTGACGATTTCCACTTCCGCGACGACCTTCAGATTGATCCGGCTGCGGGTGAATGCCGTGTCTACAGCGCGCCGGACAAAATTATACGCGGGTGGCATCAGCATGGGCATGCCATCAAGCGCGGCGATCGGCACCGGTTTTGAATCCGCTTCGATTGCGAAATCGCGATGTGCGACAAGATAAAATTCTTCGCTGAGCATGGGCTCGAATTTTACGCCCTTGATTGGTCCGACCCCATGGATCAAAGCCAGTTCCAGACGTCCATTCATGATCATCTGGCTATAGGTTTGTCCCACACTTTCCGTCAGGTGGATCAATATCCCCGGATGTCGCTTCCGCGTTTCCGCCAACAGCTCCACGGAAAGCGTTGCAGCGCTGCTGAATGGGACCAGACCGACAGAGACGCGTCCCGCAATTGAGTTACCCGCCGCCGATACGTCAACCTGCGCCTGTTCCATCTGGCGCAATATGATCTGTGCATGGCGGTAAACGGCATGCCCCGCATCCGTCATCGTCACGCCCTGCTGGCTGCGGATGAGCAATTTCTGGCCGAAATGATCTTCAAGCGCGGCTAGTTGCTGGCTGAGTGCCGGTTGCGCCAGATGCAGAATATCTGCGGCGCGCGTGATGCTGCCACTGTCTACGATGACGATGAATGATTTGAGACGTCTTATATCCATGCTTGGCGCAGCTTACAGGCTCGCACGCGTTTTGCAATCTGGGCGCCAGAGCGGAAAGCTCCTGCCTGGAACAAGAACATCCCGGAATCCCGTCTCTAATTGCCTGTTTGCGGGTCTCCATAAAACTTACTTATTACTCCAAAAATAATCGGTCTTAGGCAAGCAGGGAAAGCTTCGCTAGTGTTGATGGTAACAAAAAAGGGGATCAGAATGCCATTCTCCGATTACAAGACCGCTTTGGTCACCGGTGCTTCATCCGGTATCGGTGCCGCTGTCGTAGAGCGGTTTTGCCGCGAAAACATTGAAGTCCACGCGGTTGCCCGCAGCGCCGGCGCCCTGAATGAACTTGCCGAACGCACCGGCTGCATACCGCACGCGATCGACGTTACCGATCGCGCTGCAATTGCCGATCTTGCAAACAAGGTGCAGTTCGACATTCTCGTGAACAATGCCGGCGTCGACAGGCCGAAGAAGTTCCTTCAGGCTGATGCGGAGGATATCGACCTTTTGATCGATGTGAATCTCCGTGCCGTTCTCCACATCTGCCGGCTGATTGTTCCGGGCATGGTGGAGCGTGATCGCGGGCATGTCGTCAATATCTCGTCCATCGCCGGAAACTATAATTTCGGCGGCAACTCGACCTATCATGCCGTTAAAGCTGGTGTCGCCATGCTTTCGAACCAGTTGAGGCTGGATGCATTCGGCAGACGCGTCCGCGTAACGGAGATCTGCCCCGGCCGCGTGGCGACGGATATCTTCACTCACGTTCACGGCAACGATCCGAGCGTGCGCGAGCGCTTCATCGATGGTTTCGAGTTGCCGAAAGCGGAAGATATTGCCGACGCGATAGCCTTTGCCATTGCCGCTCCAGTTTCCATGAATATCGGCCATATGGAAATCACCCCGACATTGCAGGTTATGGGCGGACTTCAGACGGCCAAACCGCAGACTGTGGCGCAAGCTGACGCAGCGAAGGAACAAAAGCCGTGAGCGGTTTCGACCTGTCGGCAATCCTGAGCGACCCGCAATATATTGCAATGCTCTGGCACGGATTGCAGATGACCTTCGTCATCTTTATCGGGTCCTGGTCTCTCGCCATGACGCTTGCGCTGGTCCTGTTATGCGTGCGGTTTTCATCGTCGCGTTTTGCTGATCGCGCCGTGGCGGCCTATGTTTCCTACCACCGCAATGTGCCCACACTCGTGCAATTGATGCTGTGGTACTTCGGGATATTCACGCTCCTGCCTTCAGGTTTGACGGACTGGCTGATCGGTCACAATGCCGAAGCGATCTTTGCCGTGGTGGGTCTTGGTCTCTGTCAGGCAGCCTATTTCAGTGAGGATCTGCGTTCAGGCCTGCGCTCCGTCAGCCCGGGACAGATGGAGGCGGCCAAGGCATTGGGCCACGGTTATCTCTCCGCGATGCGCTTCATCATCATGCCGCAAGGCGTGCGTAATGCCCTGCCGCCGCTCATCAATCACAGTGTCTCCTTGTTCAAGAACAGCAGCCTCGCCCTCATTATCGGCGCTTCCGAATTGACGCATGCCATCAAGGAAATTGAAAATCTCAGCTTCCAGACCTTCGAGATCTATCTTGTCGGAACTGTTCTGTACCTCTTCTTCTCGCTGTTGATCATGGGTGCCGGTGCGTATCTTTCGATGCGCCTTGATCCGGCGTGGAGGGCACGCGGATGATCGGCGACATGATTACCATCGTTCATGACAACTGGTTGCTGCTGCTGATCGGGCAATATCCGAACGGCCCGCTTGGAGGGCTTGCGAACACGATCATCCTGTCTGCCCTTGCCATCGCACTGGCCTTTCCTGTCAGCATCCTTATGGCGATGGCGCGCCTGTCCAAGTGGCGGCTCCTGCGGTGGCCGGTAACGGGGCTGGTCTATGTCACGCGCGGCGTGCCTTTGCTCATGCTCATCCTGTGGAGTTATTTCCTCGTTCCGCTGTGGACCGGCGCAGACGTGCCGAGCTTCGTCATCATGTTGACGACGCTTGTCATCTATCAGGGCGCATTTCTCAGCGAAGTCGTAAGAGCGGGTATTGTCGCTCTTGGTGCGGGGCAGATGGATGCGGCGAGAGCGCTTGGCCACAGCTATCTCGGTGCAATGCGCTTCATCATCTTGCCGCAGGCGCTTTACAACATGATCCCCAGCATGATCTCGACATTCGTCGCCACGATCAAGGATACGACGCTCGGTTACGTCATCAACGTACCCGACCTCACCTTTGCGGCAAGTCAGGTCAATAATCAGCTTCTGACCCAACCATTCCAGGTCTTCCTCATCCTCGCGGTTGTCTACTACGCCATTTGCTGGAGCTTGACGTATCTCGCAAATGCCGTCGAGCGGCGTATCGCCAAACGCCGTGCCGGTGTGGTCGGTCGCCGGCAACAGGCATTGCAGGCGCAGGCGAAAATCATAACGGAGCAGCCATGACAAACACGGCATCATCAACACAGCAGACCATCCGCATTTCCAATGTCTGCAAGAGTTATGGCGACTACGAGGTTTTGAAGAATGTCGACGCCGAAGTCGCGCGGGGCGAGGTTATCGTCATCTGCGGCCCTTCCGGCTCCGGCAAATCCACATTGATCCGTACCGTCAATCGTCTCGAAGAGATCAACAGCGGATCCATCACGCTCGATGGGCAGGATATTCACGCGGCAACCAAGACAAAGGAACTCAATCTTCTGCGCAGCAGAGTTGGTTTTGTGTTCCAGAATTTCAATCTCTTCCCGCACCTGTCCGTTGTCGAAAATGTCACGATTTCCCCGATCCGGGTGAAAGGCGTCGCACCTGATGTTGCCCGCCAGAAAGCTTTGAAGCTTCTGGATCGGGTAGGCCTCTCCGACAAGGCCGGCGCCTATCCGGGGCAATTGTCCGGCGGTCAGCAGCAGCGCGTGGCAATTGCGCGTGCGCTGGCCATGGAGCCGCCCGTCATGTTGTTCGATGAACCGACAAGCGCTCTCGACCCGGAAATGGTTGGAGAGGTGCTGGCCGTCATGAAGGGGCTCGCGGCAGAGGGCATGACCATGCTTTGCGTGACCCACGAAATGGGCTTTGCCCGTGAAGTTGCCGACCGCATCTGGTTCATCGACGCCGGCGAAATTCTCGAAAAAGCGACGCCGGAAGAGTTTTTTACAGCACCACGCCATCCGCGCGCGCAGCGGTTCCTTTCCGATCTGCGCCACTGATACCAATCAATCATAAGAGGAGAACTGACCATGAACTGGAAATGCCTGACACTTACCGTTGCACTGGCTGGAACCGCTCTCGCGTCACCAGCGGCGGCTGATCAACTCGATACGATCATGGCGAACAAGGTGCTTCGTTGCGCAACCTTTGCTGATGTCGTGCCATTCGCGGCACCCGATCCGAAGACCCGTGAAATGGCCGGTTTTGACGTTGATCTTTGCAACGCGATCGCCAAGGAACTGGGCGTGAAGGCCGAAGTCAAACCGGTGTCGGTGGAAGCCCGTGTGCCGGAAGTCAAGCTTGGCCGCGTCGATATCACTGTCGCCAATCTCGCCTACACACAAAGCCGCGCCGAGCAGATTCAGTTCAGCGATCCCTATTATCTCGCCAAGGAAATGCTGATCGTGCCGGTTGATGATGCCGGCAAGAAGAAGTCGGATTACGAAGGCCAGCGTGTCGCCTCCACCAAGGGCTCGACCTCTGAAATGTCTATCAAGCTCAACAAGTCCGAGCCGCTGACCTTCCAGGATACTGCCTCTGCCTATCTTGCCGTTCAGCAGGGCAAGGCGCGGGGTATGGTGGCCAACACCATGACCACCACCAAGTTCATCAATGAATCGAAGACCAAGGGCAAACCGATGCGCATGATCGAGGAGCCGATGCTCTATCAGCCGATCGGTGTCGGCATGGCAAAGGACAATCCTGCCCTGACAGCGAAAATCAATGAAGTGCTGCGCACACTCGACGCCTCCGGCGAGATAAACAAAATCTGGGACAAGTGGCTTGGCCCGAATACCGAATACAAAATGACCCGTACGGACAAGGTCGTCCCGCTCTCCGAGCTGAAATTCGACCCGATCCCCTGATCCCGCCTGGCTTCAAGCCACGGCAACGATTGACACATGACAATTAAACTCAATGCGAGTGGCGGGACGTTCCCGCCGCCAGCCTTACCGTGGGAGGTTTTATGATCCACATTAAAGATATAGCAGAACGGCCAAGCAAGGCAGACGTCGAAGCCCTTTCGAAGTTTTCGCCGGCAACCATCCACGAGGCACAGGGTCGCAGGGGCGCACTTTCCTCCCGCATCAAGCCTGTCGATTACCGCATGAAACTGTGTGGTCCCGCCTTTACCGTCAAATGCGCGCCGCGTGACAACATCATGTTGCAGCTGGCCATTAATTACGCCAAGCCCGGCGACATCATCGTGGTTTCAGCTGGTGAGTACGAAGAGGCTGGTTCCTTTGGCGACGTGCTGGCAAATGCCTGCCTTGCAAAGGGGATCGGTGGTCTGGTGACGGATACCGGTGTGCGTGACACCTTGCAGCTTCGAGACCTTGGCTTCCCTGTGTTCTCGTTCAGCGTCTGCATCAAGGGTACCGTCAAGGAAACGATTGCCGCAGTAAACGATACGATCATCATTGGCGATGAGATCGTCAATCCCGGCGACATCATTGTTGGCGATGCGGACGGTTTGGTGGTTGTGCGTCGTGCGGACGCTCAGGAATCAGCACGTCTTTCGCAAATTCGCGAAGATGCTGAAGCGGGCTTCATTGAAGCTTACAAGCAGGGCAAATCCGTTATCGAAGTTAGCAATCTGGAGCCCGTCCTGAAGGCAAAGGGGCTTGTCGTTGATATCTGATTTTTGTGTGGTGCAGCGAGGCGCGTTTGGCGTTTTTGAACTTTTAAAACCGTCGCAACCATAGCTACATCAATGCAAACAAAAGCCCTCCCCCCGCGGAGGGCTTTTGGCTTCACGGCTGACGAGACCATCGAACTCCAGGAAGCCCCAAGGGCGGCCCTTCTTGCGCGCTGCGTGGCCAAGGATCCAGTATGGGCGGATCGCGGTTTTTTATGCGTTCCGAGCTATGAAGATACGTCCGATCGTGTTGAGCAGAATCTGCGCAGCCAGAATGGCGGTTGAGCCGGTGTGATCGTAATCAGGCGCGACCTCGACCAGATCAATGCCGACGATCTCGCCACGCTTTGCAAGACCTGCAATCAGTTCCAGTACCTCGTAATAGATGAAGCCACCATGGCTCGGGGTCCCGGTTCCTGGCGCGATGGACGGGTCGAAGCCATCGATATCGATCGAAAGATAATAGCGCTTGCCCGCGGGGATGCGCTCCACTACGGCGTCCACGCCGAGTTTGCGGATCTGGCGCACGGAGAGAATATCCGAGCCCTGGGAGCGGGCATAGTCGTATCCTTCCTTTGCGGTGGAGGAGACGTTGCGGATACCGAGCTGGGTCATTCCGGTGACCCACGGTTTTTCCGAGGCGCGGCGCATGGGGCTGCCATGTCCGAAGCGGACGCCGTGACGCTCATCAACGAAATCGAGATGCGCGTCGATCTGCACCAGATGGATCGGCTCCTGATCGCTGAAGGCATTGATGCAGGGGATGTTGATGGAGTGGTCTCCGCCAAGCACCACAGGCAGTGCGCCGGCTTTAAGGATTTTGCGGACGCCGAACTCGATATTCGCGTGGCTGTTCACCGTATCGGTATGAACAATGTCGGCGTCGCCTATATCGACGATCTTCACGCCTTCCAGATATGTGACGTCGTCCTCGTGATCGTAGGCGCCTGCGTGGCCGAAGGAAAACAGGGTGGAGGCCTCACGGATGCTGCGCGGCCCGAAGCGGGCGCCGGGGCGCCATTGCGTCCCAAAATCGAATGGGGCACCGAGAACCGCAACATCCGCGTCGATCGCGTCCCAGTTTTCGACGTAGGGACTTTTGGCAAAGGTGGAAATACCGACGAATGGCAGGTTCAATCGTCCGCCGTCATAGCCGTGGGCAGTCATGGAGATGTCCTTTCAGATATCAAAGTGCGCGCTCGCGCCAGGTTTGCAGAAATTGTGAAAGGCGTTCGCTCTTCGGATTACTGAAAAGCGTCTGCGGCGCGCCTTCCTCAACGATCTTGCCGTCATCCATGAAGACGACACGGTTGGCCGCATGCGCGGCAAAACCCATTTCGTGCGTGACGATGACCATGGTCATTCCTTCCGCCGCGAGCGTCTTCATGACGGAAAGCACTTCACCGACAAGTTCGGGATCGAGTGCGGAGGTCGGTTCGTCGAACAGCATGGCGCGGGGGTTCACCGCCAGTGCGCGGGCGATGGCGACGCGTTGCTTCTGCCCACCGGACAGGCCGTCGGGTCGGCGGTCAGCGAAAGCGGCAAGCCCGACTTTATCCAGCATGGCGCGGCCGCGCTTTATCGCTTCGGCCTGGGGAAGACCATGGACGAGCCTGAGCGCCAATGTCACGTTTTTGATGACGCTCATATGCGGCCACAGATGAAAGTGCTGAAAGACCATTCCAAGCGGGCGGCGCGTCTCTGCCAGTTCTTTCGGACCGGCGCGTTCGCGGCCAAGCGGGGTTTCACGCCAGCCGATCAGGCGGCCGAAGACATCGACATCACCCGCGTCATAGGGATCGAGAAATGCAAGCGAGCGCAGAAGCGTGCTCTTGCCCGATCCCGAAGGTCCGATGATGCACAGGACATCACCCATATGAATGTCGAGATCGATGCCTTTCAGAACGGTCTTGTCACCGAACCTTTTCTCCAAGCCGCGCGCGGAAATAACAACTGTTCGTTCGCTCATGTCAGGAGCCTTCGGTGGAAAGGCGGCGTTCGAGATAGAGGCCGAGCCGCGACAGGATTTCGACGATTGCCCAGTAGAGCAGGGCAATGGTGAGATAAGGGGTTACGACCGCGAAGGTGATCGAGCTGATCGTACCGGCGACCTTGGTCAGCTCGCTGAGCGTGATGACGGACAGAACGGCGGATTCCTTGACGAGATTAATGGCCTGGCCGACGGAAGCCGGCAGCGTCAGTGCCAGCGCCTGCGGCATCTGGATGTGGAGAAAGGTGTCGCCGGAGGTAATGCCCAGCATTCCCGCCGCTTCGATCTCGCCTCTTGGAACGGCATTGAAACCGGCGCGGAAAATCTCCGCAAAGGGGCCAGCGCCATAGAGGCCGAGACCGACGATGCCGGCGGCATAGGGGCTGAGGATCAGCCCCAATTGCGGGCCGCCATAATAGAAAAGAAACAGGATTAGCGCGAGCGGCGCGCCGCGGGCAAACTCCACATAAAGCCTTACCGGCAGGGAGATGGCCATGTACCGCGACCGTAGCGCCGCAGCCAGCACGATACCGATGATGACGGCCAGTGCGATACCCGCAATGGAAACTGTCAGTGTTGTGAGCAAACCGGCCGCATAGAGAGGAATATCGTTCAGGAAGCCGGAAATCATCGCGTCGCCCCCTTTGTGAGGTGCCGTTCGACAAGGAGGCCTATTCCCGCAAGCAGCGCTCCGACCGCGACATAAAGCAGGAGAGCCGAGAGATAGGCGTCGAGTGGCCGGAAGGTGGTGGCTGCATATTGCTGGGCACGGCGCGTCAAGTCGGTGACGGCGATGACCGAAACGAGTGAGGAGTTCTTCACGAGAGCCTGTATCTCGCCGACAAGTGCCGGCAACATGGTTCTGAAGGCCTGGGGCACTTCAATGTGCAGGAATGTACGACCTGCGGAAAGGCCGAGCATGGCGGCGGCTTCCCGCTCTCCCTTTGGAATGGATTGCAGGCCTGCCCTGTATATCTCCGACTGGAAGGCGGCTGTGTTTAGCGCCAGCGCCAAAGTTGCGGCAGCAACCGGCGTCAGATCCAGCCCCAGAAGTGGCAGGACGTAAAAGACGATCAGCAACTGGACTAGAATGGGCGTGCCTCGCCAAAAGGAGATGTAGAGACCGGATGCCAGGCGGGGCAGGCGGCCGCTGCGACCGCAGGCCGCGAGGAGAAGGGCCAGCGGCGCTCCCAGAAGAAGCGCCGAAAGGCTGACGGTCAGCGTGGTGAAGAGGCCGTCCACAAGAACCGGCCAGATGGCAAAAGATATCTTGTCCATGACCGGTTCGACCTGCCGGTCACTCAGTCGCCGGCAGAGTGGCGGGCAGTTCCATCTGCGCGCCGAACCATTTCTTCTGGAATTCGGCCAGTTTGCCGGATGCGTTGAGCTTTGCCAATTCACTGTCCATGAAGGCATTTAGCGTCGCACTGTCAGTATCGTTGCGGCCCGCCCATGAGAAATAGGTCTTCGGTCCGAAGGTCGGCAGAACGACTTCAAAAGCATCCGGCCGCTGGCGTGCAGCTTCCAGAAGGTTTGGAAGCGAGTTGACGACGGCGCGCAGGCGCCCGGCACCGAGGTCGGCATAAGCTTCTGAGAAATCCGTGTAGCTGGAGACCGTCGTGGCATCCTTGCCGGCCGCCTTCAGTTCGGCGGAAAACGTCTCAAGCGCCTTGAGCTGCGCGGAGCCCGCCTGCGAGCCGACGGGCTTACCCGCGATATCTTCCGGCTTGGAGATCTCGGCATCGCCCTTGCGTTTCAGGATTGCCATCGTCGCATCGGCAATGGGTGCTGAGAGCTTGTAGGCCTTCATGCGTTCCGGCGTCACGGTGACCGAGGTCACGACATAATCGAAGCGGCTGGCGGCAAGGCCTGGCAGGATGCCCTGCCAGGGCAGATCGAGACGCTTCAGCTCAACGCCCGGCAAGGCTTTCATGACTTCTTCCATGATGTCAGCGGAATAACCGACGATCTTGCCGTCCTCGACAAATTCGAACGGCGCAAACCGGGCCTCGGTTGCGACAGTGAAAACCTTATCGGCCTTGATCTTTTCCAGAAGATCGGCGGCATGGGCGGATGCGCCGAGGCTGACAGCGAAAGCTGCGCAGAGCGTGAGAGATTTCAGAGTGGGCAGGTTTTGCATGGTTTCGTTCCCTTATTGGTTTGTGATTGGGGAGGAGGAAACCATGGACATTATTCCAGAAAAATAGGAAACTGATGGAGTTTATATTTGTAAAATTGATGTAACGGTCCCCATGCAGCTCGCGCAATCCGACCTTCGTTCTCTCGCCGTCTTCCGCGCCGTCGTGGAGCACAAGAGTTTTCTCGGCGCGCAAATCACGCTCGGGCTGAGCCAGTCCGCTGTCAGTTTCCACATCAAGGCACTGGAAGACAGGCTCGGTTTCAAGCTGTGTCGGCGAGGGCGATCCGGTTTTGAATTGACGGATCGCGGCGCGCTCGTACATGAGCGTTCGAAAGTGCTGTTCCTGGCGCTGAACGCCTTCGAAAGCGATATCGGTACGCTCAAGAACCGTATTACCGGTACGTTGCGACTGGGACTTGTGGACAACACGATTACCGATCACGACCTGCCCATTCACCGGATCATCGCCCGCATCAGCGAAAAGGCGCCGGAAGCACGTATCGAGCTGGTGATCGACACGCCGGACGCCCTGTTGTCGGAAATTGCCAATGGCGGCCTGGACATCGCACTTTTACCGGAAACGCTGCCGTATCAGGGCCTGAAGCTTTCGCGCTTCAGGGAAGAGGCGCATTCACTGTATTGCGCGAAGGGACACCAGCTCTTTCATCTTCCCGATGCCGAACTTTCCGTCGAGCGCATCGAATCCTTCGATTTTGTCGTGCGGCCCTATGCCAATATGCGTGAGCTGCAATATTTTCCGCAGGCACGGGCGCGCGCTTCGGCCTCCAACATGGAGGCGCAGGCGATGTTCGTGATGTCCGGCCACTATGTTGGGTATCTGCCTGATCATTATGCAGATGATTGGGTCCAGAAAGGAATTTTCCGGCCGTTGATGGCAGCAAAGACCCGTATCCAGTCCACCTTCGTTATTGCCACGCGGTCCGCTGAAAAGCCTTCGACGGTGCTCGATTTCTTCATTCGCGAACTCGCCGGTTTCGCATCAGAGGCGTTTCACAAGAACGCGCGCAAGGCGTAGAGCATACGCCGCTCACAGCCCCGTCGTCGCGAACGCCGACGTATGTTCCAGAGGGGCAAGTGTGATCTCGGAAGAAATTGCCTTGCCGATGGCATCGCTGTTCGCTATCCATACTTCAATAATTCAAGGATTATTGAAGTATGGATCAGCATCAGGCTCTTTCGGCATTTGCTGCCCTCTCTCAGGAGACGCGCCTCGCGATCGTTCGAGCACTTGTCGTTGCCGGTCCTGACGGACTGGCCGCCGGTGCAATCGCCGAGCGCATGGGCGTCTCGGCAACGAACGTGTCGTTTCATCTCAAGGAACTGGAGCGGTCTGGCCTGGTCTCGCAACGACGAATATCGAGGTCTATCCTTTACAGCGCCAGCTACGACACTTTGGCCGAGCTTGTGAAATTCCTGGTAGAAGACTGTTGTGCCGAACATCCGGCGATTCTGGAGAATGTCGAGCGAAGCAATGGATGCGCCAGTCCGGCCGGCACTTCGTCCGATGGGGGCAATATCATTGCATAATTCGAAAGTACCTGCTGGCATCGTCTCAGCGCTTGGCCTCACGCAGATCATCGGTTACGGCACTCTCTATTACAGTTTCAGTATTCTTGCCCCCGGCATGGCGGAAGACCTCGGCCTGACATTGGCGGAGGTATTTGGCGTCTTTTCGGTGTCGCTATTCATCGGAGGTCTGTCGGCAACCTATATCGGCAGGCAGATGGATAGGATCGGAGCCGCCACGGTGATGACGGTCGGCTCAGGCCTTGCGGCCTTGATGCTGTCGCTCTGTGCCTGGTCACCGTCAGTCGCAATCTTCGCCGTTGCCATCATCCTGCTCGAGGTATCGTCCGGAATGGTGCAGTATCAGGCCGCATTCGCGACGCTGGTCGAAAGCGATCCCAGAACCGCATCCCGGAGCATCACCTACCTCACGCTGATCGGTGGATTCGCATCGACGATCTTCTGGCCGATCTCGGCCGCGCTTTCCGAATGGATGTCGTGGCGTGAGATCTATCTGGTCTTTGCAGCGCTGAATCTGTTCCTTTGCATGCCTCTACACGTCTGGATCATGCGCGTCGGCAAGACCGGACCGAATGCGGATGCGGCTGTGCCTCGCGAAGCCATAATCGGAGCAATCCCCCACGATGCGCGCCGCCGAAGCATGATCATGGTGTCGTTCGCCTTCGCGCTTCTCGGATTTACGCTTGCCGCGATCCTCGCGCACATGGTGCCGATGCTCGGTTCCATCGGGCTAGGTGGCGCGGCAGTAGTTATAGGATCTCTGTTCGGTCCGGCACAGGTCGCAAGCCGCCTGATCAACATGGTCTTCGGAAAGAACCTGTCGCCGCCAGCGCTCGCCGTCCTGTCGGCGGTGCTGATCGTGTTCGGCATCCTGATCTTGCTGGCAACGCGAGACTGGCTACCGGGGTCAGTCGCGTTCGCAATCTGCCTCGGGCTTGGGTCAGGCATCAACAGCATCGCGCAGGGTAGCCTGCCACTCTATCTGTTCGGATCGGAAGGGTATGGCGCGATCACGGGCAAGATGGCGGCAGCTCGACTGGCGCTCGGAGCCGGGGCACCCTTCGCGTTCGCGGCGTCCATGGAAAACTTTGGCCTGAGCCTGTCACTCATTGGAAACGCATGTCTCGGCGCGGTCAGCATCACGGCATTCGTTGCGGTGGCAGCGTCCTGTCGGCGGCCAGCCACCGCAACAACCTAGGTCGTCAGATCGACTTCAGGGAGACCCGCTTCTCCAACTCGACTGCTTCTTCCTTCCGCTCGCTGTAGCGGTCGGTCAAATAGGCCGAGGCATCGCGGGTCATGATGGTGAACTTCACCAGCTCCTCGCAGACATCCACCACCCGGTCGTAATAGGGAGACGGCTTCATCCGTCCGTTAGCATCGAACTCCTGATACGCCCTTGCGACCGACGACTGGTTGGGGATGGTGATCATCCGCATCCATCGCCCGAGGATACGCATCTGGTTCACGGCATTGAAGGACTGGCTGCCGCCGGAAACCTCCATGACGGCGAGCGTCTTGCCCTGTGTCGGGCGAACAGATCCGAGCGAGAGAGGAATCCAGTCGATCTGCGACTTCATGATGCCGGTCATCGCGCCGTGGCGCTCGGGGCTTACCCAAACCTGCCCTTCCGACCATTGCGAGAGCTCACGCAATTCCTGCACCTTCGGGTGGCTCACCGGTGCTTCGTCGGGCAAAGGCAGGCCCTTCGGATCGAATATCCGAACTTCGCATCCAAGTCGTTCGAGCAGCGGCCCTGCTTCGAAGGCAAGCAAACGACTGTAGGATACCTCGCGTAGCGAACCGTAGAGGATCAGAATGCGGGGCTTATGTGTCGAAAAGGCCGGACGCATAGCATCGAGATCAATCGCGTGCAGGTGCTGGCCCTCAAGTGCGGGGAATGTGTCAGGCAATGCGCTTTCCTTCATCATCGAGGAGCTGTTCGCCGTCTTCTTTGGTAAACGGCCCCTTGAATGCGTCTGCCGGAAGTATATCCAGAACCACTTCCGAGGGGCGCGACAACCGCGTACCCATTGGGGTGATGACGAATGGCCGGTTGATCAGGATTGGTGTCTCGAGCATGGCATCGATCAACTGGTCATCGGTCAGTTCAGGATATCCAAGCCCAAGCACCGTATAGGGCGTGCCCTTCTCGCGGATCGCCTCGCGGACGGTCAGCCCGGCGTCGGCGATCATCTTGACGAGTTGCTCGCGGCTCGGCGGGGTTTTCAGATACTCGATCACAGTGGGTTGAATACCGGCGTGCTCAATGAGTGCGAGGGTGTTGCGCGAAGTGCCGCAATCCGGGTTGTGATAGATGGTGACGTCCATGCTCATTGCCTTTCGGTAATTGTGTTTCGGGAAACGGCTGGGGCCGCCTCGTACCAATCCTTCGAGCGGTTCACGATCCAGACGACCGAGAGCATGACCGGAACCTCGATGAGGACACCGACAACGGTTGCCAGTGCTGCGCCTGATTGAAAACCGAACAGGCTGATAGCGGCCGCAACCGCGAGTTCGAAGAAATTGCTTGCACCGATCAGTGCCGACGGACCGGCAATGCAGTGCCGTTCGCCGCTCATCCGGTTCAGAAGATAGGCGAGCCCGGAGTTCAGATAGACCTGGATAAGGATGGGGATTGCAAGCAAGCCGATGACGGCTGGTTGGGCGATAATCTGCTCGCCTTGGAAGGCGAAGAGAAGAACCAGTGTTGCAAGCAGCGCTACCAGCGAAATCGGCTGCAGCCTTGCGAGAATGCGATCGAGCATCCGTGACGTTCCGTCCGCCATGAGCCGGTGCCGGATGAACTGCGCGAGGAAGACGGGCACGACGATATAGAGGGCAACGGAGAGGACGAGCGTGTCCCACGGAACGGTGATTGCGGACAGGCCAAGCAAAAGGCCGACAATGGGAGCAAAGGCGATGACCATGATCGCATCGTTGAGTGCGACCTGCGAGAGCGTGAATAGTGGTTCGCCGCGTGTCAGGTTAGACCACACAAAGACCATGGCAGTGCAGGGCGCTGCGGCAAGAATGATCAGTCCCGCAATATAGGAGTCGATCTGGTCAGCGGGAAGATAGGGGCGGAACAGCCAGCCGATGAAGAGCCAGCCCAGCAACGCCATCGAGAACGGCTTGACGGCCCAGTTGATGAACAGCGTGACGCCGATACCCCGCCAGTAGGTGCCGACCTGCGTGAGAGAGCGGAAATCGATCTTCAGCAGCATCGGAATGATCATCAGCCAGATCAGGATTGCGACCGGGATATTCACCTTGGCAATCTCGGCCGCGCCAATGAGCTGGAAGACGCCGGGCAGCAAATGGCCGAGGGCGACACCGACGATGATGCACAGAAACACCCAGACGGTTAGGTAACGTTCAAATGTGGACATCAGGCGGACTTTCCCGCGTGTGGAGTGCAGCAGGGCGTCAACTCGGCGATCAGCGGAGCGCAAAGCTCTGCCGATCCACCACAACAATCCTTCAGGAGAAACAGCGTCATGTCGCGAAGCTGTTCTATCTGCGCGCGATACATGATGATTCTGCTCTGGCGTTGCGATGATACGAGGCCCGCGCGTGACAGAACATTCAGATGCGCGGACATGGTGTTTTGCGGCACCACCAGCGCGCGCGCGATGTCACCCGCCGGCAAGCCTTCCGGTGCGTGCCGCACAAGCAGCCGAAAAGTTTCGAGACGGGTTGGCTGCGCAAGCGCCGCCAAAGCGAGAATAGCCTGTTCTTGTTCCATATATCCAGATTAATGGAAATATAGGCATAGTCAATGTGTTTTTGCGGGTGTTACCAAACACCACAAACTCCAGGGAATCATTTTACGAATATCGACAGAAACCCATTTCGGGCCGGTTTTTAGTGCGGGAAAATCGTCGGCCCAGTCGCTTCGGCGACTTGGTATTATTGTACATGCGAGTCCGCCTGCATGAGTGGGACGCCACCCATGCAGGCTTGCTTCAAGGCATTGCGGACGAAACCGGCAAGCGTTCTGTTCGGCTCACGCGCCCGAACGGTCTCTCTGTTCGCGCCATACGGCGAAAGCCTTCTGGTGTTCGTCCTTCGTGCAGGGATAAAGACCGATGATGGTTGCGCCGCCCTTCACCTGTTCGACCACGAAATCCTCGTAAGCGGTCATTTCCACCGCTTCTGTCGCGATTTCGTCGGCAATTCCGGCGGGGATGACGATGACGCAATCCGCATCGCCGACAATGATATCCCCGGGGAAAATCGGGGCATCGCCGCAGCCAATCGGGCCGTTGATTTCAATTGCTTCGTGTTTCGTGAGGTTTGTAGGGCTGGATGGTCGGGTGTGGTAGGCTGGAATATCCAGCTCCGCAATCGTCGCAGCATCGCGGAAACCGCCATCCGTAACGACGCCGGCAGCACCGCGCACCATCAGGCGGGTGATAAGAATATCACCAGCAGATGCGGCGCTCGGGTCTTTGCGGCTGTCCATGACCAGTACGTGGCCGGGCGGGCAGGTCTCAATGGCGACGCGCTGGGGATGTGCTGGGTTGCGGAATTCCACCAGCTGGTTGCGGTCTTCGCGGGCGGGCATGTAACGCAGCGTGAATGCAGGCCCGACCATGTTCGCGCCCTTGTGGCCAAGCGGGTGGACGCCCTGAATGACCTGGTTGCGCAGGCCGCGCTTGTAGAGTGCGGTTGCGAGGGTGGCGACGGAAACCGTCATCAATTTTTCCCTGGTTTCTGTATTCATCTTATTCTCCTCGAATAGCGTGAGTGTCTGCACATCAGTTTTTGTGGATCGGTTCGTCTATGAAAACGCCGCCCTGGTATTTCGCGATTGCGGCATCCGGATCAGGGCGAGGGACATCCCGTTCGATATCGGCCCGGAAGCGTGCGGCATTATCCCGCCGCTGCCAGCCGAGAAAATCGACGTGGGAATTATCCCACCAGCTGTCGTCATTGGCAGAGACGCCCCAGATGACCAGGCAACCGAGTTTTGGCGCGTGAAATACGGCCTCTACCAGGGAGACCAGATCGTCATGGCTGAGCCAGGTGGATAACATGCGCCAGTTGGTGGGCTTCTCTTCGCAGGAGCCAATGCGGACGATGGCCGTTTCCTGTCCGAATTTGGAATGGTAGAGGCTCGCCATTGCCTCGCCGAAAATCTTCGAGACGCCGTAAAGGCCATCCGGCAAAAACGGCGTCTGCGGCGATAGCTGCTCACCCTGCGGATAATATCCGATGGTGTGGTTGCTGGAGGCAAACAGGATGCGTGGCATGCCAGCAAGCCTTGCTGCCTCGTAAAGATTATAGACACCGCGCAGATTGGCGGCCTCGATGGGATCGTAAGCCTTTTCGACGGAGATGCCGCCGAGATGGACGATGCCGTCGCAATCCTTCACCAGCGCATGGACGGCGCCACCGTCCTCCAGAGAGCAGCGGATGATCTCTTCATTCGCTGCCGCCGCACCCATATCAACCACATCCGAAAGGCGGATGATCTCCGCGAGGTGGCCGAGCCTGCCGCGCAACATGCTGCCCAGCTTGCCGCCGGCGCCCGTAATCAGCAAACGTTTCATCATTTTGCGCGCTCCCGTCTCAGAATATGTCGGGTTCGCCAGCGGTGCGGCCGAAATCCGTCTGCAGGAAATCGAAATCGCATCCGGCATCCGCCTGGGTAACGTGTTTCGAGAAGATGTAGCCATAACCACGCTCGTAACGCGGCGGCGGCGCCTGCCATGCGGCCCGACGCTGGGCGATCTCCTCTTCGCTGACCAGCATGTCGAGACGGCGCTGGGGCAGATCGAGCCGCACGATATCGCCGGTCTTCAGCAGGGCAAGCGGCCCGCCGACGAAGCTTTCCGGCGCGACATGAAGAACGCAGGCGCCATAGGAGGTGCCGGACATGCGGGCATCGGAGATGCGCACCATATCGCGGTGACCCTTCTTGATCAGCGCCTTGGGGATGGGCAACATGCCCCATTCGGGAAAGCCTGGGCCGCCAAGCGGGCCCGCATTACGCAGAACCAGAACGTGATCGGGCGTCACATCCAGATTTTCATCGTCGATTGCCGCCTTCATCTCGGGGTAGCTATCGAAGACCAGCGCCGGACCTTCATGGAAATGGAGTTTCGGATCGCAGGCGGCGGGCTTGATCACAGCACCATCCGGGCAGAGATTGCCGCGTAGAACGGCAAGCGATCCTTCAGCGTAAACAGGGTTATCCAGCGAGCGGATGACGTCGTCATTATAGACCCGCGCGCCTTCGAGGTTTTCGCCCATGCTGCGGCCGGTAACGGTGAGCACGGAACAGTCCAGACGGCTTTCGATCTGCTTCATCAGGGCTCGCAGACCGCCCGCATAATAAAAATCCTCCATCAGGTAATCTTTGCCGGAGGGGCGGACATTGGCGATAAGCGGCGTCACGCGGCCGAGTTCGTCCAGCTCGTCCAGCGTCATCGGTACACCGGCGCGGCGCGCCATGGCAATCAGATGCACGACGGCATTGGTGGAACAACCGGTCGCCATGGCAACGATGGCCGCATTCCGAAACGCGGCCGCAGTAAGAATACGATCCGGGGTCAGCTCCTCGGCCACCATTTCCACAATGCGACGGCCACAGCCTGCCGACATGCGCTGGTGTTCGGCGTCCACCGCCGGGATGGAGGAAGCGCCGGGCAAAGTGAGACCGAGCGCATCGGTGATTGCCGTCATGGTCGATGCCGTACCCATGGTCATGCAGACGCCGGCGGAGCGGGCAATGCCGCCCTGCACGCCGCGCCATTCTTCATCGGTCACGTTACCGGCCCGGCGCTCGTCCCAGTATTTCCAGGCATCGGAGCCGGAGCCCAGCACCTTGCCGGCATAGTTGCCGCGCAGCATCGGCCCGGCTGGAAGATAGATCATCGGCACGCCGGCCGAGATCGCTCCCATGACGAGGCCGGGGGTGGTCTTGTCGCAACCACCCATCAGCACCACGCCATCCAGCGGATGCGAACGGATCATTTCCTCCGTCTCCATGGCGAGCATGTTGCGATAGAGCATGGAGGTCGGCTTGGTGAAACTCTCATCGACCGAAAGCGAGGGCATCTCGACCGGGAAGCCACCTGCCTGTAGGACGCCGCGCTTCACATCCTTCACACGTTCGGGAAAATGCGAGTGACAGGTATTCAGCTCCGACCAGGTGTTGAGAATGCCGATGACGGGTTTGCCGGCAAAATCCTCCTCCGAATAGCCAAGCTGCATCATGCGTGAGCGGTGGCCGAAACTGCGCAGATCGTCAGGCGCGAACCAGCGGGAGGAACGGAGTTTTTTGTCGGTCATGTCAAAGGTCCTGCTTTACGGGGGCGTGGCGACGAAGGCTTAGTCCTGCTTCAGCGTCTGCCCGCTTTTCGTATCGAAGAGGTGGATATGTTGGAGCGGCGCCGACATGCGGATGACTTCGCCAGCCGATGTCGATGTCTGCCCCGCAAGATGCAGGGTGACGTGGCTGCCGTCACCGAGGTTGCCATAGAGATAGGATTCCCCGCCGAGCTGCTCTGCCGTGCGCACGGACATGGTCACCGCACCATCCGGTGTGGGCTGCACATGGTTGGGGCGAATGCCGAGCGTGACCTTCTGGCCGGGTGCGTAGGAAAAGCCGCTCTGCGGCAACGGGATCAATTCGCCGGTCGCGATTTTAAGGGACGGCTGACCTTCTGCTACTACTTCGCCGGCGAAGAAGTTCATCTTCGGCGAACCGATGAAGCCTGCTACGAAAAGGTTTGCGGGGCGATTATAAAGATCGAGGGGAACGCCGAACTGCTCGAGCTTTCCGGCGCGCAGCACGGCAATCTTGTCGGCCATCGTCATGGCCTCGACCTGATCGTGGGTCACATAGATCATGGTATTGCCAAGACGCCGATGCAGGCTGGAGATCTCGCCGCGCATATCCACGCGCAGTTCCGCATCGAGGTTCGACAGCGGCTCGTCAAACAGGAAAACCCGCGGTTCGCGCACGACAGCGCGACCGATCGCGACGCGCTGTCGCTGGCCGCCCGACAGATCCTTCGGCCGCCGCTCAAGCAGCTGGTCGATCTGCAGCATCTTGGACACCTGTGAGACCTTCTCGACGATGTCTTTTTTCGGCGTGCCGATATTTTCCAGGCCGAAGGACAGGTTTTCCCGGACCGTCATATGCGGGTAGAGCGCATAGGACTGGAACACCATGGCAAGCCCGCGATCGGCAGCCGGAACCGCGTTCACCACGTCGCCGCCGATGACGATATCGCCGCCGCTCAGCTCTTCAAGACCGGAGATCATGCGCAGCAGCGTCGATTTTCCGCAACCGGACGGGCCGACGAAAACACAGAACTCGCCGTGCTTGATATCGAGATCGATACCCTTGATGACGTCGAGGGCGCCATATGTTTTTTTGACCTGACGAAGCTCTATACTTGCCATTGTGTCATTCCCTCCCTTGAGGATCATTTTCCGCCGGTCGATGCGATGCCGGTGGCGATATATTTTTGCAGGAACATGAAGACCAGCGCGATTGGCGCCAATGTCAGCACCGTCATGGCCAGCAGGTTGCTCCACTCTGTCGTCATTTCTCCCTGGAAGGAGTTGAGCGCCAGTTGCAGGGTGAAATTGTCGTTGCGCGTCAGCACGATAAGCGGCCACAGGAAGTCGTTCCAACGCCACATGATGGCGAGGATGGCCAGCACCGCTAGCGCCGGTGCAGACAGTGGCAGGATGATGCGCCAGTAGATTTTCCATTCGCTGGCCTTGTCCATGCGTGCCGCATCTAGGATTTCATCCGGGATGGTCAGCATGTACTGGCGCAGCAGAAATACGCCTGTCGGTGTGGCCGCTCCTGGGATGATCACACCCCACAGGCTGTTGATCATGCCGAGCTGGCTGGTGATGAGAAAAAGAGGAACGAGCACGACGGTCTGCGGGATCATCAACGTTCCGACGACGAGTGCCAGAACCACGCCTCTGCCCTTGAAGCTGTATTTCGACAGTGCAAAGGCCGCCATCGAGTTCACGATCAGCATGATGACGGTCGACGTCACCGTTATGAAGGTCGAGTTCCAGAAATAAAGCGGAAAGTTGAAGCGCTGGAAAAGCTCGGTGTAGTTCTCCGTCGCCAGTGCCACCTTCTCGGCCGGGCGCAGCTCGTTGAACGGCATCTTCATGACTTCGCCGGGCTTTGCCGGATCCACCACCTGGGCGACGAGCCCGACGCGCCTGATCATGCCGAGCTTGCGGCCTTCCTTGTCGACAAAGGCCGGCAAAGGTGCGGCCTGACCGTCAATGACCACGGTTTCCTGCGCATAGGGAAGCAGGCGCGGCGGAAACCGCTGGAGGTCGGCTTCCGTCTTGAAGGAGGAGAGAACGAGCCAGAGAACGGGTCCGAACATCATCAGAACGGCAACGCCGAGATAGGCGTAGGACAGCCAGTCGGTCCAGTGCAATTTGCCGTTTCTGCCGCGTGTGCGGGTTAGAAATGCGCCAATCCTAGCCATCGACTTTGCTCCTGTTGGCCCGGAATTGCAGGGCAGTCAGCACCACGAGAACCACGGCAAGCAGCAGCGAAGCGGCCGCGGCCAGTCCGAAGTTGCGGGGTGTTCCGGCAAAACCAGTCTGATAGATGAATTGAATGATGAAGGTCGTTGCCGAACCCGGCCCACCGCCGGTAAATGCGAAGACTTCATCGAAGGTCTGTACGCCCTTGATGAGGGACAATACGAGAACCACGAGCATGGTCGGGGCGAGAAGCGGCATTGTGATCCGGCGGAAAATCCGCCACGGGCTTGCCTTGTCCAGCTGTGCCGCCTCATAGACGTCACGCGGAATGGCCTGAAGACCGGCAAGCAGGATGAGCGTGTAGAAGCCCATATGCGCCCAGACGGACAGGAATACCGACCATCCAAAGGCAAGGTTGGCCTCCAGCAGCCAGTCCACCGAACCGATACCGAGGGAATCGAGCGCAGCGTTCAGGACGCCGAAACGCTGCAATATCCACTTCCATATCAGCGCCACGACCACCGGTGAAAGCAGCACGGGAAAGAAGAAGACGGCGCGGAAGAAACCGCGTGCCCTGATGTCACGGTTGAGCACGACCGCCGTAATCAGAGAGAAGCCCACCATGAACCCGACCTGCAGCACCACGAAGAAAAGCGTGTTCCAGACGGAGCGCCAGAAAAGATCGCGCTGACAGGAATTGGGATCGAAATAGTTCTGGCACGAGAGAAGGACCGAGAAGTTTTCGCCGCCCACGGAGGGGCGTTCCGACAGCAGGATATGCTCGCTGCCTGTCACTGAATAAGCCATGTTGAGAACGATCGGCAAAAACGCGAAGACCGCAAACAACAGGAGGTTGGGTGTCAGAAACACCCATGCGATGCGCCGATGCCCGAGCATTTTCTGCAAGAGGGCGAAAGGCAGCTCTATGATGCCCATGACGGGCGCAAGAAGTCTGTACATTGATGGTCCTCCTTCGATCCGGCGCGGCGCGGCAAGGCCGCGCCGGAAGGCGATGGATCACTTCGCCTGTTTCAACGCTTCCTCAAGATCGGCCTTCGCACGTGTCATGGCGTCGTCGACCGTGCTTTCGCCAACAATCGCCTGCGTGACGCGCTGGACGGAAATGTTGAACATCGCACGGTTGTTCTTGTAGCCCTGATAGGCGTAGGCGATGGGGCTGATACCAGGGACCTGATCCAGCCACGCGTTCATGGCCTTCTGGGTCGCCGGGGTTGCGCCGGTGTAGTCGATAGGCTTTGCGCCGACGGCCTTGTGAGCCGGGACGTTGCGGGTACGGACGGTGAAATCGAGGTAATTTTCGTCCTGCGCGAGGAAGTTCAGAATATCCGCGACGATCTTGGGGTTCTTGGTCTGCTTGAAGCCCACGATACCCGTTCCGCCTGGCATGCCGGTGCATGCGGCCGGTCCGCATGGCTGCGACACGACTTCCCAGTCGAAAGCATCGCCGACCTGACTGTCGAAGCGCGCTGTCTGCCAGCTGCCGGAATAATAATAGACGAGCTGACCGTTGATGAATTCCTGCGCCGCATCGCGGTAGGTGTTGCCACCCTGACCGGCCCAGACGTCACGCGCCATGGTGCCGTCCTTGTTCCACTCGACGAATTTCTTCACGAAAGTGGTGAAGCCCTCGTCGACCAGGATCGGCTTGCCGTCGGCGTCGAAAAGTTTCGCACCGTAGGAAATAGCCGGACCGGCGATACGGTGACCGGAGCGGTCGATCGCCATGGGGTATGGCGAGCCGGTGGCCTTGGCCACTTCATTTGCTGCCTTCGCCCAGTCGTCAAAAGTCGCATCCTTGCCGGGAACGGCGACTTTCGCCTGATCGAACAAGGTGCGGTTGATGAAGGCGCCGGTAATGGTAAGCTGCGTCTGCATACCATAGATGCCCTTGTCGTCCGGGCCGCTACGATACCATTTCAGCACATCGCCGAAATTGTCCTGCCAGTACTTCGCATCCACGTAGGGCGTCAGGTCGAGATAATAGCGATTGAGGCCGCCAAGATCGGTGACGGTTGCGAAATCCGGGCCGCTGCCGCCGGCGAGCTGCACCGGCAGGCCTTCGAGAAGCGCCTTGTAGGGCACGATATCCGTAACGATCTTGACGTCAGGATGCTGTTTTTCGTAACGCGACAGGATGTCCTTCAGGACCTCGCAGCCGTTGCCGTCATAGGCGCAGGTGAAGCGAACTTCCTGTGCCTCAGCGGCACCGGCAAGAGATGCCGTCCCCAGGGCCAAGGCAAACGCCAGGCTGTATTTTCTGCTCATCTGGTTTCCTCCCTTTAGATGATTATGCCGTGGCGGACGCGCGCGGAGCCCAACCCTTGAGCCGCTCGTTGTCAGCGGTCAGCGGCAGGCGAACGGCCGTGCCTTCCTGTACCGATGTGTAGATTGCGGTTACGAGTTCGATGGACTGCAAGCCGTCCGTAATCGTCACTTCCTTGCCCGCGCGACCCTCCATCGCATTGGCAATCGCCTCGACAAAACCGGTGAAGCCGTTTTCGCCATCTTTAACCGTTGCGAGGACGGCGTCGATCTGGTCCTGCGTGGTCGGCGCCCGCGCCGTAAAGTGCCATTTATCTTCCGCCGGACGATAGGGCAGCGTTCCGCTTTCGGCCGTGAAGCCTTCGAAGCAGAACCGCAGACGGGACGTGTCGTCGGCTGCACCAAGCGTGACCGAGCTGGTGGCGAGCGCGCCGCTCTTCATGCGGAAGCTGATGGCGGCACAGTCTTCCGTCTCAATCCTGTTCACCCGGGTGTCGGCCATGGCGAAGACCTGTTCCACCGGACCTAGGACATGGCACAGAAGGTCGTGGGCATGGATGGCGTGACCGAGGATCGCGCCGCCACATTCACCCTTCCAGGTGCCGCGCCAGGGAATGTCGTAGTAGCTCGCGCCACGGTTCCAGTGAACTTCCGAGCTTGCCACATAGGCTTTGCCAGCAAGTCCGGCGTCGATGAGGGCGCGCAGCTGCCGTAGGGCGGGACCAAAACGATACTGGAAAACCGGAAAGACGCGCCGTCCGGTCTTCTTGACAGATTCCATCAGCGCATTTGCTTCCTCCAGCGAACGCACCAGCGGCTTTTCACAGACCACGTCCTTGCCGGCCGCGTGGGCCTTCAGCATTACGGGGAAATGCAGATGCGGCGGCAGGCAGACGTCTATGAGCGAAATGCTTTCATCGGCGAGGACTTCTTCGAGATCCGCCGTGATGCGGATGGAAGAACCTTCGCCAGCCACCGCCCGTGCCCGCTCCACATCAAGATCGCAGATCGCCTTGACGGTGAAACGCTCCGGCAGCGCCAGATAACCGCTCAGATGCTGTGCGCCGATACCGGCGCCGATAATGGCGACGCCGATCATGCTGCGGTTCCTTCAGCCTTGGCCTGCGCCTGAAGCGAGAGGTCACAAACCTTGAAGACGTGTTCCTGCGTCATGGCAGTTTCCGTGCGGTTGCGGATATCGTCGCATACACGGGCGAAGTAGGGCAGGCCGGCACCGGATGCGTCGATATATTCGCAACGGTCGCCATTGACGAGGATCAGACGGTCTGTGCCCTCGGTGTTGCCGACATCGACGTATTTGCGCAGTTCGATGTAACCTTCGGTACCGAGGATCGTCAGGCGGCCATCACCCCATGTCGGCAGTGCATCGGGTGTGTACCAGTCGACGCGGATATACCCATGGCCCTTGTCGCCGCGCAGCACGACTTCGCCGAAATCCTGCAGGCCCGGATCGCCCGGGTTGGCGTAATTGGCAACGGTGGCAGATACGATCTCAACTTCGGTGGAGCCGGTAAAGAACATGAACTGGTCGATCTGGTGGCTGGCAATATCGGTGAGAATGCCGCCATAGGCCTCGCGTTCGAAGAACCATGTCGGGCGAATTTGTCGGTTCAGGCGGTGCGGACCAAGGCCAACCGTCTGGATGACGCGGCCGATGGCACCCTGTGCAACCAGCTCGGCGGCTTTCGTGACGCTCGGGACTTCGAAGCGCTCGGAAAAATCGACGGTCCAGATTCTTTTGGTCTTGGCAACGGTCTGGCGCAGGCGCGCAAGCTGGTCGAACGTGGTGCAGCCCGGCTTGTCGGACATGACGTCCTTGCCCGCTTCCATGGCAGCGATGGCAAGATCGGCACGCTTGGACGGAATGTCGGCAATGATGACGAGATCGATGGTTTGGTCAGCCAGCAAATCCTCCTTGGAGGCAGCACGCGGCACGTCCGGGAAGCGCTTTACGAAACCTTCGACCACGTCCGGCTCGCCTTCCGTCCACCAGCCCGCGAATTGCGCACCGGCATCCAGCATGTTCTGCGCCATGCCGAAAATGTGCCTGTGCTCTATGCCGAGAGCCACGAACTTGATTGGTTTACTCATCCTGCAGTTCCACTTCCTTGCCGGTTTCGGCTGAGTTGATGATCGCGTCGATCAGTCTGTGAGACAAAAGAGCTGCTTCACCGGTGACGACCGGCGGGCGCCCTGAAGAAATGGCGTCGACGAAATCGTCGAAAACGCCCTGATGCCATTCATGCGTGAAAGCCATGGGATCGGCGCCGCCGCCGGTGCCGGAAGCGGCACCACCGAAGGTTTCCTGGCGGCCGTCGCGCCAGTCTACATGCAGCAGGCCGGATGCGAGCCGCAGGCTTGCCTTGTCGAAATGGAGAAGAATGGATTCAGGCGCACCGGGAAAGCTTGCGGTGCTCGCGACGAGCGAGCCGACGGCCCCGTTTTTGAAACGAAGGCCGGCCGATACGTAATCCTCGGTTTCCATCTTGTGAAAACGCGTCGTTGCCGCCATGGCCTGCACGCGGGCCACGGGGCCTGCAAGGCTCAGGGCCAGATCGATCGTGTGGATTGCCTGCGATATCAGAACGCCGCCGCCGTCACGCGCAAGCGTGCCGCGTCCCGGCTCATCATAATAGGCCTGGGTACGCCACCACGGCACCGAAATCTCGCAAAGGCCTAGTTCGCCGAGCGTGCCGGATGCGACCAGTTCGCGCGCCTTTTGCGATGCGGCGCGCATGCGGTGCTGGAAAATGATACCGAGCGTTACACCCGCATCGCGGCAGAGCGCTACCAGATCGGCCGCTTCCCGCGTGTTGCGGGCGACAGGCTTTTCGAGAAGAATGTGTTTGCCGGCTTTTGCAAGCGGACCGACGATATCGGCGCGGGCATTGGGCGGCGTTGCGATGATGGCGAAATCGACATCGCCGTCACGCGCGGCTTCCTCGATTGACGCGTATACGGCAACGTGGTGACCGGTGTGTTTTGCCGCTTCGGCAGCCAGCGCTTTCGCGCGGCCGGAGCCACCGTCAACAATCGCTTTCAGGCGGATTTTTTCAGGGCTTGCCGCACAGGCAAGCACATGCGTCTTCGCTACCATTCCGGCACCAACGATGACGCAGGTCTTGATATTTTGCATTCGGGAGCCTCCTTCCCATGGCCATTCAATTGCATACCGGTATGCCGGTTGTCAACACACCAGTGTTCCGGTATACCGGTTATAGAGAAAGACATTTGGAGAGCGTATGCCAAAGATCCCGATGACAGGCGGCACGGTGCCGATGATGGAACGACTGGATTTCAACCGACCGGTTGTGGACCAGATCTATTCGGCGCTGAAATCTGCCATCCTTTCGAGGGAGCTGTTTCCGGGCCAGGCCGTGTCGGAAAACGAGATTGGCCAGTCCTTCAACTCCAGCCGCACCCCGGTGCGCGAGGCGTTGAGCCGGCTGCGAGATGACGGTTTGATCGTCACCCTGCCGAGCCGCGGGACCTATGTCTCGAGACTGTCGGACAAAAATATCCGCAGCGCGCAGTTCATTCGTGAGGCGCTGGAGGTTGCCGCTGCCCGCAGGCTCTGCCAGACCGGCATCCCGGCCGAAGCGGACCAGGAAATCCTGCATGCGCTGGAAGGCCAGCGTGTGGCGATGGAGCTTGGCGACAAAAAGGCCTTCCGTATCCATGACGACCAGTTCCACAGCGCCCTTGCCGCCGCAACCGGCCTCGAAAGGCTGGAGACCCTGTTGATCCGGGAAAAGGCTGGGCTAGACCGCCTGCGAGCGCTGGCGATTACCGACGAAGCACACATGGCCAGACTGCTGACGGAGCATGAGGCCGTCTACAATGCAATAAAGGCGCGTGAGGAGGAGAGCGCGGTGGATTATCTGCGCCAGCATCTCCGCCGCGTCCTCGGCATTCTGTCGCAGATCTTCGAAGCACATCAGGAATATTTCGAATAACGCCACGCTGCGCAATTCAACGGTTCAGACAGAAAATGACAACAGCAAATTTCGACAACGCGCCTGCGATCGATCAGGCAGGACTCCTGTGCGACCAAATCAGCATTCTTGCGGAAAGCCCGGTGTGGGACGAAAGACGTCAGGTCCTGTTCTGGTGTGACATTCTTGGCAAGAAGCTACGTTCAGCTGGGCTGGGCGGCGTCCAGTATCGTGAATGGACGTTCCCGGAAACCGTCTCCAGTCTTGGGCTCTGTCAGAGCGGTGATCTGATTGCCGCTTGCGGAATGGATATACTCATCCTCAATCCGGAAAGCGGCGCGCGGCGCACACTTCATTCCATTCCCGCACCTGAAGGCATCGCCTGCCGGCTGAATGACGGACGTGTCGGTCCGGATGGAGCTTTCTGGGTTGGTACCATGCACAATGTCCCGCTCTCGCAGATGCAGCCCCATGGAGAGCTCTGGCGTATTACGAATAATGGGGCCGAACGTATCCAGACCGGACTGACATGTCCCAACGGCCTCGCTTTTTCGCAGGACGGTTCCGTCATGTGGCAAAGCGATTCCGTGCAGAAATGGATACGCAGGCGGAATTTCGACAAAACCAACGGTGTATTTGATGAAGGTGTGCTCGTCGCACAAATGCAGGAAGAGACCGGAAGGCCCGATGGTGGATGTCTTGACATAAGCGGCCGATATTGGAGCGCGGGTGTCTCTGCCGGCGTTTTGAACATTTTCTCGGAAGACGGCAGTCAACAGATCGGGACGGTAAGGATGCCTGTTCCGCATCCAACGATGCCCTGCTTTGGCGGGCCGGATTTCGGCTCGCTTTTCGTGACATCGCACCGCCATAACATGACGCAAGACAGGCTGAGCGAGGTACCTCTTTCCGGTGGCGTTTGGGTCATTCCGTCCGGCATCAAGGGCTTTCCCGCATTCCGTTTTGAGGATGGCAGGTGAAGCCCAAATCGTAAGTCTTTGATCTTTGTTGCCCAACGCAAGTGATGGGTTTCGGCCAGTCTACGTCAGGCAAATTCGTCCTGTTGATCCTGTAGTCTGGCCGTAATCAGCATCGCTTCCGCATTGGTAGATATTGCGGTCGAGATCAGCGTGTTCCGTGCTTTTCCTGCAAAAGCCGGATGGTGAGGTGCTGCAGCAGAATGATGGTCTTGGCGTCGCGAATATCGCCGCGGCTGATCATCTGCATAGCGTCTGGCAGAGCGATTTCCAGCACATCTATGTCTTCTCCCTCGTCCGCGGAGCCGCCGCCTGTGCCCACTTTATGGTTCTCGGCATATTCGCCGTAGAAAAAGGCGAGGTATTCGGTGACCGATCCGGGGCTCATATAGATATCGAACAGATGGGTGAGTTCGGAAACCTCATAACCGGTCTCCTCCATCAGTTCCGCACGCATGCGCGCTGCCGGTTCAGCGCCTTCCAGCAGCCCCGCCGGTGTCTCGATCAGCGACTCGAGGCCGCCGTTCAAGAGAACCGGCAAACGGAACTGGCGGGTGAGCAAAACATGGTCGTTTGCGGGGTTGTACAACAGGCATGTCGCTCCGTTGCCGCGATCATACGCCTCCCGGGTCTGCCGTTGCCAGCTTCCGTCCCTTAGCTGAAGTTCATACTCATATTTGGTCAGTCGTCCCCAATCATCCGCCAATACGCGTTGCGAAATCGGGCGGTAAACACTGCTATTCATCAAGTCACCTCGTCATTATCTGTCTTTTCAAAGGCCGTGCAGCCGGCCTTCGACTTGCGTGCGTGTCTCGCCGCCGACCCATATCTGGCCGGTATCATCGCGGGTCAGGTAAATGCGGCCTTGACGGCCAAGACGTGTGCCTTGGGCGGCGACATAGTCTTCCGCGACCACGCCTGTCGCAAACAGCCATTGCGCCAGCGAGGCGTTGAGGCTTCCGGTGACCGGATCCTCGGCGATGGCGCCCAGATGATCGCTGAAGAAGGCGCGAACCTCGAAGGCGGCTTCGCCGCCATTTGCGTGCGGACCAACGACGCCAATGTCAATGCGGCCGGGCCAGCTGCGGACCGGCTCAAGGGCAAGCACCTTCTCAGCCGATGCCAGCCTGATCCCCAACCAGCCGGGGCCATTGTCGATCCATGCGGCATCAACGATGTCGCGTGTCTCTATTCCCAGCAGCAGCCGGGCCTCTTCCAGGTCTGCGGGTGTCGGCGCGCCTGAACGGATAAGGGGCGGAGCGGCAAAGGAAAGTCGACCATGCGCGTGCCGGATCGTCACCAGACCGGCACCGCATTCCTGAACGATGCCCGTTTCGCTTTTGGGCAGGCCGTTTTCGGAAAGCCAGGCATGGCAAGTGCCGAGCGTAGGGTGTCCGGCAAAAGGCATCTCCCGGTCCAGTGAGAATATCCGGACACGGTAATCAGCCTGGGGGTGGGTGGGCGGCAGCAGAAACGTGGTTTCGGACAGATTGAACCACCGCGTCAATCGCTGCATGTCATCCGTGGTCAAGGTGTCTGCACCCGTGACGACCGCCAGCGGATTGCCAGAAAGCGGGCCGGAGCCGAATACATCGATCATATGGATAGTAAAGGTCATTGCATCGTTCTTTCAGTTCGGATCGATTGTCGGCGCGCACTGTCTACTGCGTAATCCGTTCCAGCACGCGGCTCAATGCCCGCTTCAATGCGCTCGAACCGCCATTGCCGTCAAAGTCCTGAAGAACCTGCTCGTTCAGGCCACCCTTGGTGGCGAATTCGCGGCTGAGATCGGTAAAGTCCGTGTCCTTGCCGGCAAGCAGCGCCACTTCGGAGAGGCCGGCGAAGAGGGGTGCAAGATAGGCGCGGCCCTTTTCTTCCGGCAGGCCGTTTTCCGCCAACCACTCCGTCGTCTGTTGCAGAATGCCGAAATAGGTTGCCATCAGGGCGCTTGCGGCGGCGAGAAGGTCGTATTCCGCCTTTGTTTCACATTCCACCGCATTTCCGAGCACGTTGAAGATCGCGGCGGTATCCGCATCGGAGGGGTAAACGGCCGTGACGCCTTTGCGGCGGGCGACAAAAGGCAGCGGGATCGCCTGGGTCAGGCGCACATCCGCGCCGATCCAGTCAAGCAGTGCATGTCGACCGGTTGCGGCAACGACGCTTATGACTTTCTGCCCCTCGCGAAACCGCAGCGGCCGGATGACGTCCTCGGCGATCTGCGGGCGGATGGCCAGAACGACGGTATCGCAGCCGTCGACAATCGCCTGATTGTCGCTGGAGACGATCACCTGCGGGAAATCGGCGGCAAGCCTGGCCGAGATATCCGCGCTGCGTTGGGACACCATGATATGCGGCACGGCGGCAGGCGTGCTGAGGAGCCCCCGCACCATCGCATCGGTGATAGCGCCGGTTCCGATAAAGCCGATTTTCTGGGGAAGGGACATGATGACTCCATTGCATTGATAGGAAGGAACGATACATCGGTACGGCTGACGCAGGAAGGCAATGAAACAATCTCTAGATTGCCGGGGGCTGGCATATCTGCCGAAGAAATGGCGTGGCAACCGGATCGGCCACCTCACATACCCGTTAAATCTCTCCGAACCAACGGGCTGCTGCCCTTGCGAATTTCTCCTTGTCCGGAGCAGACTCCGTGGCCCAGGCGACGATACCATCGGGGCGCACCAGGACTGTGCTCAAGCCCAATTGATCGATGGCATTGCCGGCGACATAGGAAATCCGGCCGTTCCAGCGGCCTGCCAGCGCTTCAAGCGATGCGTCCACGCTAAAATTCAAAAGCAGACCTTTGCCCTCTCTCAGAAGTTCGCCGGTGCTCCTCCCGTCCGCCAGTGCGAAGTCCGGAACGCTTCAGCCCACCAGCGGATCGTTGCCGCCTAGCTCGTAGCGGAGGGAAATGCCCCATACGCGCTCGGCGAAATATGTCGCGCCGTCGCGGGTCTCGATGAGATCGCGGATGATGGCTTCCAGCGCCCGTGTACTCCGGCTTGGGCGCATCAGTGCGACCTGGGCGCGCGACCAGTCAAGGACCTGTGCACCCACTGGGTGTCGCTCACAGTCACGGCCGATGCTCCCGGAAAGCGGCGGCCAGTGTGCGCAGCGCCTCACGGGATCTGCTGTCGGTAAGGGTCGAGAACATCACGATCTCGGTGGAAGGCAGCGGCGGGAGGCTGAAACGCTGGCTGACCTCGATTGTACCGGGTGGCGCCAGGCGGCAGGAGAATGCCGAAATGGCGAGACCTGCCGAAACGGCCGCGGTCACCATCGATGAGGTGCCGCCAAGAAAGACTTCCGTCCACGCGATGGCGGCGGAATCAAGAGCACGAGCGGCGATGTCACGTACACCGCAGGCGGGCGAAAGCGCTGCCAGTCGCAGCGGCTCGCCCTGACGATGCTCGAATTGCGGGGCTGCGAACCAGCCGAAATGCTCTGGCCCGAGCACTTCGCCATCACGCCTGTCATCCTCGCGCCGGATGATTGCAGCATCGATCTCGCCGCGGTCGAAGGCATCCAGCAACGTGCGGGAATTGTCCATCCGCACTTCTATCGTCAGTCCCGGATCGTGCGCGTTGAGCCGCGCCAGCAGCGTTGGCACTTCCGGCCCGGCAACATGGGCGGCGATGCCAAGGCCAAAGCGTCGGCGCGTGGAAAAAAGCCCTGCCATGGCGCGATCGTGCGCGGCAAGGAATTCGCGGGCTGGTGTTAGAAACACGGCGCCTTGCGCGGAAAGCCGCACCGAACGCGGCGTCCGCTCAAGAAGCCGCTGGCCGAGCCGGTCTTCCAGTCGCTTGAGCTTGACGCTGATGGCACCCTGCGTGGTTCCGAGCGTTTCGGCAGCGCGGGTGAAGCTCTGCAGATCGGCGATGGTGACGAAAGCCTGAACGGCATCCACATCCAGAGTGGTCACTTTAATCATCCAAATTTGTTGTCTCTGAAATATCCAAGCATCCAATTCAGTTATGGTCAAGCTTTCACTAATTTGCCTTGGACTCTGCAAAACACGGATCGAAGCGTGCATGTCTTCTGATGCTTCAGTCCGAACCACGAAAGGCTGAAGAATGACCCTTGCCGTTACCGCCCCAACCCGGAGTAGAAGTACCATTGCGCTCGCTGCCGTCTGTCTCTCCGCTCTGATGTTCGGGCTGGAAATCTCCAGCGTGCCGGCGATCCTGCCGACGCTCGAGCAGGTGCTGCACGCGGATTTCCGGCAGCTGCAGTGGATCATGAACGCCTATACGATCGGCGTGACGATGGTGCTGATGGCAACCGGCGCGTTGGCCGACCGCTTCGGTCGCAAACGCGTCTTCATCGCGACCATCGTCGCTTTCGCCATTTCCTCCCTCGCCTGCGGCATGACTGAAAGCGTGGCGGTGCTGATCGGCGCACGCTTCCTTCAGGGACTAAGCGGTGGAGCGATGCTGGTATGCCAGATCGCCATTCTGTCACATCAGTTCCGCACGGCCCGCGAGCGTGGAATGGCTTTCGGCTGGTGGGGTATTGTCTCCGGCGTCGGGCTGGGTTTCGGGCCGATCATCGGCGGAGCCATCGTTGCGCTGTGGAGCTGGGAGTGGGTATTCCTCGTTCACGTGGCCCTCGGCATCCTGACACTGTTCCTTGCCGCAAGCGGTGTGGAAGAATCGCGTGATCCGGATGCGACCCGTCTTGATCTTGCCGGTATCGCCACACTTTCGGTTGCCGTGTTCTGCCTTGCGTTTTTCATCACCCAAGGACCGGAACTCGGCTTTGCCAGTTCAAAGGCACTTCTGATCCTTGGTCTATCAGTCGCGAGTTTTATCGCCTTCGTGATCGTCGAAAAGCTCACTCCAAGGCCGATGTTCGATTTCTCCGTATTTCGCATCCGGCCATTTTCCGGCGCGATTATCGGCTCGGCGGCGATGAACATCAGCTTCTGGCCGTTCATGATCTATCTGCCGATCTGGTTTCAGGCGGGCCTTGGTTATGACAGCGTCACCGCCGGTCTCGGTCTGCTTGCCTATACGCTGCCAGCGCTGGTCGTACCGCCGTTGGCCGAGCGTCTGTCGCTGCGTTATCAACCCCGTCTTGTCGTCCCGGCCGGGCTGTTCACCATCGGTCTCGGTTTCATGCTGATGAAACTTGGCAGCAGTGTCGCAGATGCGAGCTGGCTCACCATGCTGCCCGGCTGCATCCTGTCCGGTGTCGGGCTTGGCCTCACCAACACGCCGGTCACCAATACGACAACCGGTGCCGTTCCCGCTGCCCGTTCCGGCATGGCCTCCGGCATCGACATGAGCGCGCGAATGATCTCGCTTGCCATCAACATCCCGATCATGGGCTTCATTCTGGTTGAGGGCGTCTGGTCGTCGCTTAGGGCCAACCTGCCGTCCGGCGCGGATTTGCCCGCCCTGCGTTCGCTCGCGGAGAAGATCGCGGCGGGAACCGCGGGATCGTCGGTGGAGCGTGTTTCGGATGCACTCGTCCATCAGGCACTCGCGGACGGTTTCGGTCTGGTCATGCTTTATGCTGGCATCAGTGTCTGGTTGCTCGCCGCTCTGAGCTTTGTGGTTTTCGGCCCGGCGCGAAAGCTTGCCCACGGTTAGTGGTGCCCGGGCGCTGGGACGATAGTCAGGCGGATTTCAGGATTTGCAGTCCTGCCGAAGGTTGGGCGGCCGCAGTCTCCTCGCGGCTCCAGCGGCCAAAGGCGGAGCGGCCCAAAATCGCAATCGACGTATCCTCCTGCGGCGCATGGACGAGCACCGTCTGGATGTCGCGGAAATGTCGTTCGAGGCCCAGTTCGCTACCAAGACCTGGATTGCCGATGCCGCGCACTGCGATCTCGACGGCATCACGCAGCTGCCGGCCGGCAAGCAGCCTTGCCCTGATGAATCCTTCCGCATCGCCATTGTTGTTTTCGAGCGTGCCGAAAATGATCTGGCGGGCGCCGGAGACCAGAAGATCGATTTCGCCTGAAAGCGTTATGAAACGTTCCGTGCGGGCGATGGGATGGCCGAGATTGGCCGGCACACGCTCATGCGCGAAGCGGATGAACTTGGCCTGAGCGGCTTCTGCTACGCCGAGGTAAAGCGCTGTCAAAGCCAGCGTGAGTGCCGCATGCGCCCGGTTGTCCTGCTGGGCGACCGATGGATCGACGAGGTCGATGACGTTTTCCGCCGGGATTTCGACATTGGCATATTCGACATCGTGCGATCCCGTAGCGCGCATGCCGAGGCTCTGCCAGTTCTCGATGACCTTGATGCCCGGCAACCCGTTCGGCACCACGAATGTTCCCACCCGCGCCGGCGTTTCGTCAGTATGCGCCCAGACAAGGAAATGCGTGAGACCATATGCGCCCGTCACGAAGCGTTTTCGGCCCGTGATAGACCAGCCATTGTTTGTCCGGCGGGCGAGCGTCGCGGGCAGGCCACCGCGCGCCGGCGACCCCAGCTCCGGCTCGACACGCGCGGCATTGAGCAGCAACGGCCGTTGTTTGGCGTCCATCAGAAGCCGCCGGTAGAGATCTTCGGGCCAGTGGTTTTTCGCGGCCTGGGCGAGATGGGTAAAGATCGTCATGGCGCTGATCAGCGCCACGGAAGGATCGCCCCGGCCAAGTGCCGCGAGAATGTGGGCGGTATCGGCAAGCGTCGCTCCTTGGCCGCCATAACGTGTCGCAACCGTGCTTTCGAGGAGGCCGCTTTCGTGAACGGCACGGATACCCGTCCAGGGAAACTGGCCAGTCTGGTCCGCATCCGGTGCGGCCTGTTCAAGGATGCGAGCGGTTGCGTCTAGGACAGTTGGGTCATGAGACATGCGTGGTCGAGGCTCTCTGGCTGTGGGGAATACCATTTCCCCATCAGGGGCGATTGGCTCCGTCTGCACTTCAAAAAAATGCCCGGTCAGGCGACCGGGCCGGATCGCGGCATTATGCAGCGGTCTTTTTCTTCGCATCTTCCCGTTCGCGAATGCCTTCGCGGACAAGCGGCAGGATGTAGCGGCCATAATCCACCGCGTCGTTGTAATTGTCGTAGCCGCGGATCGAGATCAGGTCAGCGCCAAGATCGATGTAGTCGAGGATGGAATCCGCAATGGTGCGTGGCGAACCGACCAGCGCAGTGGTGGCGCCGCTGGCATTGGTGGCGGTGACCGTCGGATACCAGAGGGCGCGATCATGCACATCGCCGCGTGCGGCGATTTCCAGAAGCCGTTGCGAACCGACATTGGCCGGGCGCGGCGCGTTGAGCGGTGCGCGTGTTACACCTTTCTGCCGGTTCTCGTTCAACCGATCCAGAGTTCTGTGAGCCTTTTCCCAGGCAAGCTCGTCCGTCTCGGCGACGATCGGCCGGAATGTGACCCAGATCCGGGGGCGATCCGTGCGGCCCGCCTTTGCGGCTTCCGCATAGACCCGCTCGATCTGCTGTTTGGTTTCGGCAAGCGGCTCTCCCCACAGGCCGAAGATATCGCAGAGCGAACCACCGATGCGATAGGCGGCGTCCGAGGAGCCGCCGAGCGAAATCGGAATAAGCCCGTTTGTGGGCCGCACCGCGCTGCGGAATTGCTTGAACTGGTAATATTTTCCGTCGAAGTCGAAGGGCTCTTTCGAGGTCCAGGCCAGGCGCAGGATGCGGATATATTCCTCCTGGCGCTCATAGCGTTCTTCCTTGTTGAGGAAGTCGCCTTCACGCGCCTGTTCTTCATCGCTGCCGCCGGCAATGAAGTGCACCACGACACGTCCACCACTCAACTGATCGAGCGTCGCGAGCGACTTGGCCGCAACTGTGGGATAAACCGTGTTCGGCCGCAGGGCGACGATGATCTTGATGTTTTTCGTGTGCGCGAGCACCGTGGCGCCCAGCGTGAAAGGATCGAAAGACGATGAGGAGTAAGGGATCAGCGTATAGTTGAAACCGTAATCATCAAGGGCGCGGGCATAGCGCTCCAGAAAAACAGGATCCACAGGTGCGTCTGGAACGGGGTTTAGATCGTTCGATGCATTGGGAAAGCTTACGCTGATAAATTCCGCGGACATGGGCGCTCCTTCAGGTTCAATGCAAGCATGTTAGGGCGCGGCGCAGGAACGAGGAAGACAGGTCTTTCTTTTTCTATCGAATATGTAGAAAATATTCCCTGTGACGGCCTTCGATATAGGACCAGCAACCGCCGCCGCGTTTCCGTCTTCAAGTCGCTGCCACGAAGTGGCAATCGCTCGGTGCCCTAACGGTTAAAAGGTGGGCGACCAGCCCAGGCTCGGAGCCACCGTGTCCGCCAGATCGGTCAGCAGTTGTATGTTTTCGGCGAGACCGAAGGCAGGCGGCAAAAACAGCACGACCTCATCGGCTGCTGCAAGGCCCGGATCGTTGAATACCGATGCCAGCACCTGATCGGGCGTGCCCTGGAAAACGGGCGAAATTTGAAACCCCGCTGGCTGGGCTGCCTGTTCGAGAGCGCCTTTGGGGCGAGACGCGGCAATACCCTTGGTACGCCGCTCCAGATCATAGGCGGCGTATTTTTCGCGAAGCTCGGCCGTGGTGCCAACCAGGATGGAGGCGGCGACGGCGACCGGAGGCGGTTCCGTTGTCCATGTCTTGCGCCATGTGAAACGGAAGGCCTCGATGATGCGGGCCTGATATTCCCCGAAGCTCTCGCCTTCTGCCTGATCGTGCTGGACGGTTCCCGAGATAAGGCCGATGCCGAGTTCCGCCGCCTGCACAGCCGAAGCAATGCTTGCTGCACCCTGCCGGATGCGCGAACGCAGTGTCGGGCTATGCGGCGTGACACGCAGTGCCGTGCCCTCCGGGTTGGATTGGCCGCCTTCGACACGGTGCAGGACATCGCCAGCGATTGCCGAGAGGAAGCGGGCCTGACGACGTCTGGCCTCTGTGCGGGCATCGGTGTCGACCGTGCCGAATACCGCGTCAAAGGCGGCGTTTGCGCCGGTCGAAATGGCAAGTTCCAGTCGCCCATCAATCAAAAGGTCGGTCGTGCCGGCCGCCTCGGCAAGCAGGATCGGATCCTGATAGCGCATGGGGATGACCGCAGAACCGAGCGTAATATGCCGGGTATGCTGGCCGGCAGCGGCGAAGAACGGAAGCGGTGAGGACAGATAGTGATCGAAATGCCGCTGATAGGCCCAGCCGGACTGGTAGCCCAGTTGTTCGGCAGCCTTGAACAGTTTGATACCCTCACGCAGCCCCTGCGCCGGCCCGGCATCGTCGCTGAAAGATACGCGGGTATTGAAGCCGAGCCGCTGTTTGGGGCGGAAGGACGTGGACGCAGTATCGATGGGTGCAGCGATGGTCATGCGATCTTTTCCTTATCGTGAACCCGCCGGGGCAGCGGCTGTGGCGCACGGGCGATGGTTGCGGCACCGGATGGGATCGATTCCAGCAGCGACGCGGTATAGGGGTGCTGCGGATTGTCGAAGATATCGACGACCGTTCCATGTTCGACGATACGCCCGCGCTGCATCACCGAAACGGTGTGGGCGAGCTGGCGTACCAGTGCCAGATCATGGGAGACGAAAACATAGGTCAGGCCGAGCTTCGCCTGCAGCGAGAGCAGCACATCGACGATGTCTGCCTGGACGCTGACATCAAGTGCGGAGGTCGGCTCGTCGAGCACGATCACATCCGGTCGGAGAACCAGCGCCCTTGCAATGGCAACGCGCTGGCGCTGGCCACCCGAAAGGGCCGTCGGCTTGCGGTTGAGAAGGTGTTCGCTCAAGCCCACATTGGCCAAAGCCTCACGAACAGTTTCGAGCCGTTCCGCACGGGTTCCGATCTTGAAACGATCAAGCGGCTCGCGCACCAGCTGTTCGACACTCCAGGTGGGATCAAGCGAGGTAAACGGGTTCTGGTAGACGAACTGAAGATGGCGCCAGGTTGCACGCAGCGACGTACGGGAGCGGCCGGTCAATTCTTCGCCGGCTACCGATATCGTGCCGGTGTCGGGTTCCTCCAGGCCAAGCAGCAGCCGAATGGTTGTCGTCTTGCCAGAGCCGGACTCACCAACCAGCGCATGGGTGGTACCTGCAGGCACGTTGAAGGAGACGTTGTTGACCGCCGTCAGCACCCTGTCGCCGACCCTGAAATTCTTGGTGACGGCATTGACCGCGATCTTTGGCGTCGTCGTGGACTCTGCCTTCAGCAGACGGAAACCCGGATCGCGCAGCCGGGCGTAGCGATCCGGATTGAGTGCCGGCACGTCCGCATGCAGCTTCCTTGCATAGGCAGAGGCCGGTGCGGAAAACACCGATGCGGTGCTTCCGGCTTCCTGAACCTTGCCACCCTTCAGGACTACCAGCGAATCCGCCCGTTCGGCGGCGATCGCCAGATCGTGTGTGATGAGGAGCATGCTGATATCCAGCTCGTGCTGCAACCGCGAGAGCAGATCGAGGATCCGCTTCTGGATCGTCACATCGAGCGCAGACGTTGGCTCGTCTGCGACCAGAAGTGACGGGCGCGGCAGAACCGCAAGGCCTATGAGCACCCGCTGCAACATGCCGCCGGATAATTGGTGCGGGTAGGACTCGTAGACAACACCCGGGTTTTCCAATCCCACCTGCGCGAAGGTCTCGAGAATGAGGGCCTTGCGGATCGCCTTGTCAGGCTCGTCGAGAAGTGCGGCCGCCTCCATGGCCTGCGCGCCGATTGTCCGCACCGGATTGAGCGAATTGCCTGGATCCTGCGGGACAAAGCCGATGGCGCGTCCCCGCAGCGGTCGGAAGTTGCGCTCTGGCAGTCCCAATATCTCCTGATCACCAAAGGTGACGTGGCCGGTGGCATGTCCCCCGCTTGGCAAAAGCCGAAGGACCGCGCGGGCGATTGTCGATTTGCCGGAACCGGACTCGCCAATGAGGGCAAGGCTCTTGCCACGGCCGAGTTCGAAACCGACATTGCTGACGACCTCCTGGCCTCCATAGGCAACCGAAAGATCGTTGACCCGGAGAAGCGGGACAGGAGCCTGCTGCGGCTGCGGTCTGGCCGCAAAGGTAACGGGGCGGGCGATAGTGGTGGTCAGTCTGTCTTGCGTAGCCATCGGCTGATCCTGTTTACAGAGAGGACGGTCGCGATTGTGACGAAGGCGGGGGCGTATACGAGCCACGGCCATTTGAGGTAATCCTTGCCGATCGAGATCAGCAGGCCCCAGTCCGAGGCGGGCGGCGGGTCGCCGTATCCGAGAAAGGCAAGGCTTGCGATCACGAGGATCGACTCGCCGAACTGCAACACGGCAAGCGGCAGCACCGAGCGTGACGCGTTGGGCAGAACGTGGCGCAGAAGGATGAACCAGCGCGAGCCGCCGAGCAGGTACGAAGCCTCCACGAATGTCGCCTGTCTGGTCTTGATGACCTCCGCACGCGTGACGCGGGCAAAGACCGCTACGGCGGAGACGCCGGTGGCGATGGCGGCATTGATGGTCTCGAAACCGATGGCGGTGACCACGATCACCGCCAGCAGAAACTTTGGAATTGCCAAGAGCACATCGACCAGCCGGGCAAGTGTGATATCGACCCAGCCGCCGAGAAAGCCCGCAAGAAGCCCGATGAGACCGCCGGCGAAAACGCCGATGACGACCGCGACGAGTGCGCTGGAGACGGAAGAGGACGTGCCATAAACGACGCGTGCGTAGACATCGCGGCCGAGGTGGTCGGTGCCGAACCAATGCGCAAGACTTGGGCCGAGCAATTTGTCCGTCGGCACCCCGACGACCGGGCTGTGACTGGTAAAAAGGCCGGGCGCCAGTGACCAGGCGACGACGAGCGCGATAATGGCGAAGGACAAGGCGACGGTCAGCGGTATCCGCAGGCCTGTCAGCCTGTTTGCAGGGGTCGCACCCGGCAGGGAGGCGTTCGAGGCGAAAGTCATGGTGTCACCGCCTTGGTGGTGGTGGAGGAATCCTCTGTAATGGCCAAGCGAGGCTTTCGCGCGCCGAGAATTTGCACGCGTGGATCGAGCAGGGGATAAAGAAGATCGGCAATCAGGTTGACGAGCACGAACACCACGGCTCCCAGCGAAACGATCGCTTGCAGGACGGGCAGGTCCTGCGTGCTCACGGAGCGCTGCACCAGGCTGCCGAGACCGGTTCGCCCAAAGACAGACTCGGTGATCAGTGAATTGCCAAGCAGTTCACCGACGGTGATGGCGATCACGGTGACGACGGGCAACGAAGCAGGCTTGAGCAGATGCTGTGCAAACAGCCGCGCCTGTCCGATGCCGCGGCTGCGGGCGACGGCCGCGTATTCCTGTTCTGCCTCCCTGTCGAGGTTCGCTATAAGTACCTCGGCGATTTGCGCAGAGAAAGGAATTCCGATTGTGATTGCGGCAAACACCGTTGCCCAGAAGCTATCTGGTTCGATAACGCGGAAGAGGCGCAGCTGAAAGCCGAAGAGATGGATCAGTATCAGGCCAATCACAAAATTAGGTGTCGAGAGAAACAGCGATGGGAAAGCTCGTAGCAATCCCTGGCCGTAGCGCTTTGGTACCACCTGGGTTCCGTAAGCAACGGCCATTGCGAGAATCAAGGCGACGGCAAGTCCCGTGGATGCAAGGATCAGTGTCGATGGCAGCACTTCAGCGATGAGGGTCGCCACCGGCCGGTTGGAGCGCATCGACATGCCCAGATCACCAGTCAGAAACCCCGACAGGGACGACCACAGCTGCACGAGAACCGGTCTGTCGAGGCCCTGCGCGGCGATGATTTCCGCGATCTCCTGCTCGGTGAACCCGTTTTGCGGGTTCCTGAGCACGCTGGTGATCGGGTCGCCAGGCAGGATGCTGACGACCACGAAGGTGAAGACATAGGCCAGCAGTATGACGACGACCGCCTGGCCAAGCCGCTTTGCGGCGTAGGTTAGGTAGGCATTGCTCATGCCGGTGACCTCCTTCAACGTTGCCCTGTTGTGCGCATCAGTCGCTGATGGAGGCGGTATAGTAGCTGGCATAAGCCACGCCGTTATACACTTCGCCCTTCAGCTTCGGGGACTGCACGTAGATCCGCTGCACGATCTGCGTTCGCGGAATGAAATAGCCCTGCTCAAGGACATATTTCTGCAGCTCATCGAGAAGCGGGCTGCGCTCGTCGACAGAGCCGGCGCCGGCGATCTTGTCGCGCAATCCGTTGAGCGTCGCGTCGCGGTCGTCAAGGGCGAACCAGTTCTCGCCATTGTTGGCGTTGGTGAGAATGCTGGCGACGGTGCCTGCATCGATGAAGCTGCGCGTCACCTCATAGGTCGGGATGGCCGCACCGCCGAATTTGACCTTTTCACCAAAGGTCACGACGTCGTAAGCGCGAATAGCGACTTTCCAGCCGAGCTTGCCGAGTTGCTGGGCGATGAGTTCATCGACCGACTTGGATGTCGCGAGATAGGGATTGGAGTGGATTGTCAGCGACAGCGGTTTGCCGTCTTTGGTCCGGATACCATCGGCGCCCTTGACCCAGCCCGCCTCGTCGAGCAGCTTTTCGGCCTTGGCGGGATCGTAAGCGAGAAGTGCGCTGTGGTCGGTCGCGCCCGGCACGTTGCTCTGGATGAAGGACGTGGCGAGCTTCCAGTCCGGCGTATAGACGGTGTCGATGATTTCCTGACGATTTACACCGGCCTGAAGTGCCTGGCGAACCTTCACATCATCATAGGGCGGAAGCTTGGTGTTGACCGCCCAGCCGTTGACGAAGCCGAGATAACGCGGCGTTGCGACGGTGAAGCCCTCTTCGTGCAGTGACTTCAGCTCCTGCGGCGAAGCATTATAGGCGACATCGGCCTGGCCGGACTGGACCGAGGCGACACGCAACGACGGTTCCGACACCAGCTTATAGGTGATGGAATCGAGGAAGGCTGGGCCGGTGTGGCCAACGGCGGCAGGACCCCAATTGTAGTCCTTGCGCTTGACCAGCTTGACGTAATCTCCCTCCTTCCAGGATTCGACCACATAGGGGCCGCTGCCGGAAGTCTTGCTGAGATCGGCCTGCTGGGTGGCGGGCTGGGCGATGGTCTTCGGCGAGATCAGGATCGAGCCGTGGTAACCGAGCGTCGGAATAAAGCCGAGCGTCGGCTTCTTGAAGAAGACCTTCACCGTGGATGCGTCCACCGCTTCAGCATGGTCGTAGGTCTTGGGGAAAAGACCGATCGGGTTGATGCCTTCGCTCTTGCGTCCGGCATACCAGATGTCGAGATTGGCGACGACCGCCGCTGCATCCAGCGGTGTGCCATCGGAGAAGGTCACGCCGTTTTTGAGGTGAAGCGTGAATTCTGTGGCATTGTCGTTCTGCTCCCAGCGCTCGGCAAGCCAGGGGCTGACCTTACCATCGGCATCGACATAAAGCAGCTTGTCGGCGACATGGCCCCAGATATGGCCCTGAAAGCTGGAAATGGCGCTGTTATTCGGGATCCAGGTGTCGCCGAGAGAATCGATGAGGAAGGTGATGTCGCCGCCATTGCGGGGGGTATCTGCTGCCCCAACCGGAGCAGGCGCCATCGTCGTCAGAAGCGCGATTGCCCCTGCGAGAGTGGTGGTCAGCAGACCCCGACGGGAGAAGGAAAAAAGCGAAGAACGTATCGTCATTAAGAAATCCTGATTGGTCGCGTTGTTTCTTGTCTTTGTGATTTCAGGAACTATCGCCGCTCTGGCTGGTCTTTTGCGGGCACACGAAAGGCTTCACACGACAGCCTTGCCGGTGGTTTCAATGTCCTGAAATCGGGAAAAATGTGCCTGCGTTACCTCTTGGAGGGTCCGACCGATGTCACGGCTTAGCCGTTACTTTCAGCCATTGACGGCTCGTTCGATCGCAGGCCGTGCTTGCTGATACATCGTGCGGTCATGACGCGGTCCCTTGTTTCGAAATTCGGTTCTTGATGTCTAACGTAGCAGGGTGGCCAGAAGGAGAAAGACCAGTTGTTCTTTTTCTATCGAATTAATGGATTATTTTGCCGCGGTTTCCGAAGGTGGTAGGATCAGCTTTTCCGACGCCCGAAATACGTTGGCGGTGCGATTTTTCAGGTAGTGCCGGAACACCCATCCCTCACTTATTTTGCAAATGTCATCTTTTCGAAAATCCGCACCGGAGGCGCCTCACCGGCAAAACGTTCCACCTCCACTCTGGTAATCTGACCGGTCGATCCCTGCGCCAGTTTCGAGGTGCCGATGTCGCGCGTCAGGATGTTCGGATTGCCGTGAATGCACATCGCTTGCTCTGCATGCCGGTCATGCGGTTCGAACCACGCACCCGTCGCCAGCTGCATCACGCCGTTGCGCACATCCGTGCTCAGGACGGCTGCGGCGAGGCAGCTGCCACGACTGTTGAACAGCCTGATGATATCGCCATCGGCAATGCCCCGGCGGACTGCATCTTCGGGGTTGATGCGCACGGGTTCCCGGCCCTTAATCTTGGTGGAGCGGCTGAAGGCGCCATAGTCGAGCTGGCTGTGCAGACGCTGATGCGGCTGATTGCAGACCAGATGCAGCGGATAGAGCGCTTCGTCTTCCGGTTTCGTCCTGCCGGGATACCATTGCGGATGGCCGCCGCAATCGTCATAGCCGAAACCCTCGATCGTCTCGGAGAAGATTTCGATTTTACCGGATGGTGTCTTCAGAGGGAAGGCTAGGTGATCATCACGGAAGGCACGCGCAGGCCCTCCGTCATCCGGCTTGAGCGGCAGACCTATCTCTCCACGTTCCCAGAACGTTTCGAAATCGGGAGCCTCATGCCCACCGGCGGCAAGCGCCCCACGCGTTGTTTCATAGAGGAAGGCAAGCCATTCCCGGCTGCTGCGGCCTTCGGTGAAGGTTTCGAATTTGCCGAGCCGGCGCGCGATCTCGGAGAAGATTTCGTAGTCGTCGCGCGCCTCACCAACCGGTTCGATCAGCTTTTTCATCGCGATCATCAGAGGATCGCGGTCGGCGGCGCCAATGTCGTCGCGCTCCAGAGTTGTCGTCGCCGGCAGCACGATATCGGCATGCCGCGCGGATGATGTCCATGCGGTTTCGTGCACGATGATGGTCTCGGGCCGTCTGAACGCTGCCCGTAGCCGGTTGATATCCTGATGGTGGTGGAACGGGTTACCACCCGCCCAGTAAACCAAGCGGATATCGGGATAGTGCATCCTCTGGCCGTTATAGTGAAATTCCCCACCAGGATTGAGCAGCATGTCGGCAATACGCGCGACCGGAATGAAATCCGCGACCGGGTTTTTGAACTGGCTAAGTGTCGGCAGGGGAACGGCCAGCAGGTTCTTGCCGACATTGCCCAAAGCGCCGAGGGAATAGGAATATCCGCCGCCGTCGAGGCCAATCTGACCGAGCATGGTGGCAAGAACGATCCCCAGCCAGACGGGTTGCTCACCATAATCGGCGCGCTGAAGCGAATGGCTGACAGTGATCAATGTTCTCGCGCGCGCCATGGTGCGGGCGAGTTCCCTAATAGTTTCCGTGCCGATGCCGCAGAGCCCGGAAGCCCATTCGGGGCTTTTCGCCACACCATCGGTCCGGCCGAGCAGGTAGTCTTCGAAACGCTGATTGCCGACGGCATAGCGGTCAAGAAACGCCCGATCGTGCAGGCCCTCGGTGACGAGAACATGCGCAAGTCCGAGCATCAGCGCGACATCGGTACCGGGTATGACCGGCAGCCACTCCGCATTGAGGTCTTTCGGAAAATCGTCTTTTAGCGGGCTGATCAGCACGAATCGCGCGCCGCGTGCACGTGCGCCATTCAGCTTCTGTGGCACGATATGCACGCTGTTGCCGCCGCCATGCACGTCCGTATTCTTGATCGCCATGCCGCCGAAGGCGACGATCAATTCGCTGCTGCGCTCGATTGCATCCCAGGTAACGCTCTTGCGGTCGAAATGATCATAGGGTCCGAGAACATGCGGAATAATGACCATCGCCGCGCCGGAACTATACGTGTTGACGGAGCGCACATATCCGCCAAGCGTATTCAGAAAACGGTGGACCTGACTTTGCGCGTGATGGAAACGTCCGGCGCTCGACCAGCCGTAGGAGCCGCCGAACACGGCCTGTGGGCCGTAATCGCCGTAAACCCTTTGAAGTTCCTTCGCGACGAGGTCCGCCGCCTGCGGCCAATCGACCTCCACATAGTCGTCCGCCCCGCGTATCTGCGCGTTGCCCGGTTTTCCCTCCAGCCAGCCGCGCCTGACCGCCGGACGCCGGATGCGCGCGGCGCTATCGGCGATTGCCGGCAGATTGGCGAGCAAGGGCGAGGGGTGTGGATCGTCCGGATGCGGACGGATATCGAGCTTGCCATTCCGGTAGCTGCCGGAAAAGGCGCCCCAGTGGGAGCTGTGGGTCTTGTAATTATCCATCTGCGAAATCCCGCACGGTCAAAGCGTTTCTCGGCGGCTGGGCAAGTCTTGGCTCGGCAGGATCTTGCCCGGGTTCATGATGCCGGCCGGATCTATGGCGTTTTTGATGATGGCCATGAGGTCCACCGCGTCGCCGTGTTCCTGCCGCAGATAAGCGATCTTGCCGGTGCCAACCCCATGCTCGCCGGTGGAAGTGCCGCCAACCGAGATGGCGTGCTGCACCATCTTCTTGTTGATTGCCGCCACCTCGTCGAGTTCGGCTTGATTTGCAGGGTCTACGGCGAAGACCACATGATAGTTGCCATCGCCGACATGGCCGAGAATGGCGGCGGGCACGCTGCAGTCGCGTAGCAATTCCCGGGTCCTGACGATGCAGCCGCTCAACTCGGATACCGGCACGCAGACATCGGAAGACCAGCCCCTGGCGTTCGGGCGCTGCGAGACCACGGCGTAAAACGCGTTGTGGCGCGCCTTCCAGAGGCGGTTGCGATCTTGCGGCGCATTCGCCCATTCGAAATCCCTGCCGCCATTGTCTTCCACTATGGCAGCGACCATCTCGACCTGCTCCTTCACGCCAGCAGGCGAGCCGTGGAACTCGAAGGCGAGCGTGTCCTCGACCTTGAGGGAAAGATTGGAATAGGCGTTGACGGCCTCGATCAGGCCACGGTCCATTAATTCCATTCTCGCAACTGGAATGCCGAGCTGCACGACCGTAATGGCTGCCGCAACTGCCTGTTCGACGCTTTCGAAGGAGCAAAGTGCAGCCGAGATGGTTTCGGGAATTCCGTAGAGTCGCAACGTCACTTCCGTGATGATGCCGAGCGTCCCCTCGGAGCCGACGAACAGCCGCGTTAGGTCATAACCTGCTGATGATTTACGCGCCCGCCCGCCGGTGCGGATGACCTGGCCGTTCGGCAAGACGACTGTCAGCGACAGCACGTTTTCTCGCATTGTGCCGTAACGCACGGCGTTTGTGCCGGAAGCGCGGGTTGCCGCCATGCCGCCGATGGACGCATTGGCGCCAGGATCGATCGGAAAGAACAGGCCCATGTCGCGCAGATGCGTGTTCAGTTGCTCGCGCGTGACGCCGGCCTCCACCGTGCAATCGAGATCCTCGGCGCTGATGCGGACGATTTTCGACATGCGCGACAGATCGACGGAGACACCGCCACGCACTGCCGTCAGATGGCCTTCGAGCGAAGTGCCGGTGCCGAAGGCGATAACGGGAACACCTTCAGCGGCGCAAAGCCGCACGGCTTCCGCCACATCATCCGTGCTCTCGGCGAAAACGACGGCATCCGGGATCGACGGCGTATGGTGGGATTCGCCACGGCCGTGTTGTTCCCGCAATGCCTGCGCGGTGGAAAAACGCTCGCCGAAACGGTTGCGCAAAGCGTCCGAGAGAGCGGGAGGCAGTGCGCTCATCGCGATACTCCGCGCGAAGAGGGCGGGAAAAGAGACATGAGAAACTCCACGGGAATGGTCTGGAGAGAGCCATGGCCGGGTTGCGGCCACGGCGTGACAGTCACCCGGTTTTCGGCGGGGATCAGGCGGCCAGTTTTTCGCCCTTGAGATGACGTTCGAGGAAGGGCAGGCTGTCCTGTCCCCAATACAGTTCGTCCTCGTAGCGGAATGTCGGAAGCCCGAACACACCGGCTGCCTTTGCGGCCTCATAATTGGCTTTCCGGATGGCTTCCACGGCATCGCTTCCGCCGCGTTCGTCCAGCGCCGCCCCGTCGAAACCGGCTTTGTCAGCGATTGCGCGGCGAACTTCGGCATTGCCAATATCTTGGCCTCCTTCCCAGAAAGCTTCCTGAAGCGCCTTGGTCAGCCTCAACCAGTCCTCGCCCGCATCGATCGCGGCAATGACCATGAAGCCGGCCGGCGTGGGATCGGAAAGGGCGGCGCGATTGTCGAAGTTAAGGGACTTGCCGCGCAACGCCGCCCATCGCTTCAAATCCTTCGTCCAATAGGCGCGGCGCGCTTCCGGACGGTTGCGTGAGTAGATGGCGCCATTATCCTCGATCAGCGGGATGACATAGGGCCGTATCGTGGCGTTGTGCTCGTTAGCGAGCGTGGCGAAAGGCTCCAGGCCGAGAAAGGCCCAGGGGGAGCCGATGCCGAAGAAATAGTCGATGGTCTTGGTCATATCTTGTCTCCTGAGGATATCTCGCCGGTGGCGAGATCGAATACCGAGAGCGCACAGTCCCGGGCGATGAGTACGGCATGCGGATCGCGCCCGACCGCGACGGTGGCAAGTGCGCCTTCGTAAAGAAGCGAAAGGTGGGAGGCGGCCTGATCCAGTCGCACCCCCGCTTTCGACATGACGGTCTCGAAAATATCCCGCACCATTCTTTTGTGGGTTCGAGCCACGGTGACGACGCGTTCGAAATCGCCGTGTTCGGCAACCGCGAGTGCAAAGGCACAGCCCCTGAATTCAGGGCTGTCGGCCTTCTCGTAAAGCCGCTCGAAAATCACCTGCAGCTGGTCCCTTGGATCAATCGTCGCCGTCAGAACATCCTTCAGCGAGCGAATGACACGATCGTGGCGATCCTGAAGATAGGCCGCGACAAGATGATCCTTGGACGGAAAATGCCGATAGAGAGTAGCTTTTGCGACCTTCGCTTCTTCGATGATGCGGTCGATACCGACCGCCCGGATACCTTCGGTATAAAACAGCGCGCCGGCGGCGGTGAGAATCTGGTCTGGAATGGCTTCTCTCATTTTATCGCTTCAGCTTGGTGGTTTCATGGGAAGAACGGGTCGCACGCATCATTGCGCGGCGGCGAGACCGGTTTTGTCGCGCTCGTGGAGCTGCCCGACAAAAGAAAGGATCGCGTCAAGCGGCACCGCCTTCGAGAAGCCGCCCTGATGCGCCAGCCTGCCGCCAAGAGACTGGATAGCCTCGTTATACGGTGTCGCGACGTTATGCAGACGGCCGAGCAGCACAATCTCACCGTTGAGAAAGTCGACCTCGCTGGAAGCGCCCCGGGCAAAGCTCTGCCAGGTCGATTGCTGGCCGGGCTGAATGCCGCTGTTTTGAGCGATGCTCCAGCCTGAAATATCGACAGCCCGTTCAGAGGGAGAGGCGAGATTGTAGCCTGCTATCTCAAGCGTCTGGCGGGCTTCATTGACCAGCGCTTCGGCAATCGATGCTCGCAGATCGTCTTCTCCGTCGAACAGATCCAGCGCGTTGCGGACGTTATGAAGCAGTTTTGCCGATTTCCAGCGGCGGATATCGCTGCTGGTTTCCGCAAGATAATTGGCGCGTGTGAGGTCTGCGGCAATCTCCTTCGCCGTTTCATCGGAACCGGCCGGGAAGCGCCCGATCGTGACCACGCCGACCTGCGGATTGCCGGCCGCCGCAACCGCGCCGGTTTGTGTAAACCGGGCAGGGGTCAGAATACTGGCGCCGTAGACATTGGCGAAGGTCCTGAGCGCCAGCGCTTCCGTCGCCAGACCGTTCTGAAAGGTAACCACCGGCAACTGCGTGGCTGTTAGACCTTCCACGCCGGATACCTGTCGCCATGACCAGTCTGCCAGAGTGGCTGCCGCATCCTGCGTTTTGACGGTCAGCAGCAGGATATCGTCGGGCGCCAGGTCCGGCGGAGCGGATACGTCGAAGGCGTTCAGCCTTATTTGCTGCGTGCCTGAGGGGCGTTGGTAGCTCAGCCCCTGTTCAATGATGGAGGCAATTTGTGCGCCGCGTCCGACCAGAGCATATTTGATGCCGGAAAGCTCGAACTGTGCGGCAAGGCTTGCGCCAACCGCGCCTGCGCCAATGATAACGTATCGTGTCACCTTTTCCTCCAATTCTACCGGGCCGATAATGCGCCAGTATCAATTGCAGCGGTGCAGTTTGCTGGATCGATACGGGATTTCGCTCAACATCGGTCCTCCCTGACGGCGACCAATGATGACAGCTAAACTAGGCATGAGGAGCGCCTCAAGAAAGACAGGTCGTTCTTTTTCTATCTATTTTATAGAAAATAATTCGGCGTAGGGAAAATTTGCGATCACCTTATTCCCGACAGCAGTCCTGGCGCGGTGAAACCCTGGAATAAGCCCCAACGAAGCACACCGTCAGCGCGCATGGGAGAGCATCAACTCGCCGGGATTTTTCAGGAGGCCGCCTTGAAGAGAACCGTGACGACGGTTCCGCCGTCTTGTCGCGGATCTATCTGCAAATCGCTGTCATGCGCGCTTGCGATCGCTCGAGCAATCGACAGGCCGAGGCCGGTGCCACCGGTCTTACGTGCACGCGACGGCTCTGTGCGCCAGAAGAGTTCGATGCCGTGTGCCTCGATGCCGGGGGGAAAACCCGGCCCCTTGTCTTCGATTGTTATGAAGGGACGTCCTTCCCGGACTCCGGTCGAGCAGAAGAGGCTCTTCCCGCTCGCCGCATAGCGGCGTACATTATCCATCAGGATGAGCAGTAGCTGTTGAAGGCGTTGAGGGTCGCCGCTAATTGGAGCCGTCTGCAGCGACATATCGAGACGAATTCCTGCCTCTTCGAGAAGAGGCCGTGCCGCCTCCGCCACGGCCGCGCATTCGGTAGCGAGATCGAGTGGCCGCATCTCCGTAACGAGACTGTTGGTTTCTGCCAGCGAAAGCGTCCGCAGATCGTCGACGAGACGCGCAAGTCCTTCCACATGGCCGATTAGGTGGCGAATGGCCTGCTTGTCGAGCGGAAAGACGTCATCGGCAATGCCGTGTAAACGGCCTTGCAGGATGGTCAGCGGGGTGCGCAGCTCGTGGGCTACCGCCATGGTGTTGAACTTCAACCGGCGCTCCATCATCTGAAGCTCCTGCGTCAAAGTCTCGAAACTGTCGACCAGAAATCCGACTTCGGCGATGCGGCTCGCCTTGATCTTTGCGCCTCCGCTGAAGTCGCCCGTCGCCATGCGCCGCGCCGCGTCGGCAAGTTCGCCGAGAGGTGCTGCAATGCGCCGGGAGATGAAATAACCAAGCAAGCTGCATAGGAAGACACCGAGCAATCCGAAGAGGAACACCGATTTGAGAAGTTCGCTATCTGCCTGGTCCTCCAGGCCCGGTAAAACCTCGATAAGGGCCTGAAGCTGGCGCTGATCCGGCATCACGCCCCGGTCAATATCCGAGAAAGCCTTGGCGGCATCAGGCGACAGTTGGGCAAGGATGCGCTCCTCAATGGTGTCCGAATACCAGGAAACGCCGAAATAGACCAACGCAACCGCAAAGATGAGCATTGTGGTGATTGTGATCGCCGTCATCGTGCGCAGGCGGAGCCGCCGGAACCTCATGATGTCTGCTCCCTGGCAAGTCGGTAGCCGATGCTGCGCACCGACACCAGATAACCGCCAGCACCGTGATCCGTCAGTTTTTTACGCAGATTGGCGATGTGCGTATCGACCGTGCGTGCCAGCGCATCGCTTTCCGGCAGGCAGGCATCCAGAAGATCGGCCCGCTGAAAGGCATAGGTGGGGCGACGCGTCATATGGGCAAGAATTCTGAATTCGCTGAGCGTCAACGGCAGAACGGTTCGTCCCGCATCGCTGCAAACAGCCGCGATGTAAGCTTCGGTATCTATTTCGATGGCGCCGAAACGCAGGATCCCTCCGCCAGTTGGCTGACGCGAGCGTTTTAGAACGGCATTTACCCGGGCGACCATTTCCTGCGGGTTGAAAGGTTTGACGATGTAGTCGTCGGCACCCAGGCGCAGACCGGTCAGCTTGTCCATATCTTCGGCAAGGGCGGTGACCATGATGATCGGCGTATCACGCTCCCGCCGGATGCGTGTCAGCACATCGATGCCATCGAGCTTCGGTAGCCCGATGTCGAGAAGAATGAGATCCGGCCGCAGCATGGAGAAATGCGTCATGGCCGTCTCGCCATCCCCGGCTCTAACGGTTCTGTATCCGTCACGAATGAGATAGGCGTCCAGAATCTGCATGATGTCGGGGTCGTCTTCGACGATGAGAATGAGACCTTTGTCCATGCTGACCTTACGAACTTACTGATATTACCGCTTTATTGCCGGGACGCTAAGCCGACGCAAAGCGCCGGGCAAGAGCCGTCTCACGAGATAGATGCGGCAGGCACGCTTTTCCTCTCAGTCTTGGGACTTCCTCCGCAGAACCTTGACATTTCTACGGAAGAAAGCTGGCCATGCACCAGTATCTCTCCCATAAGACCGAACAGAAATGGCCAGGCCGGCCCGAAAAGCCGAAGTTCCGCTTTGCCGTCATCCCCACGGCGCGCCAGACTTTCGCATGGGTTTCCGGCAGCCCATCTCTGCTCGCGCTTTCGACCACGCTTGCAATGATGGTCTTCTTCACTGTCAGGCCGGATATCGATCTTGACGCCAGTCGCTGGTTCTGGACAGATGGTTTTCGTCTTGGCGAGGATCAATTCTTGATTTCCGTCCGCGATCTGAACCGCGCACTTCCCGCCATTTTATTGTCCACGCTTGTCTGCCTGCTCCTTGCAACGCCATTTGTCTCCGGCGTGCGGCGTGCCATCCGCCCTCACAAACTGCTACTTGTTCTCACCTTTTATGCGCTTGGGCCGGGTGCGACCGTGCATGTGCTGAAAAACCTGTTCGGACGTGCCAGACCGCGGCATATCAGTGAATTCGGGGCAGATTTGTTTTTTACGCCCGTTCTTTCCCTCGATGGCAGCTGTTCGCGCAACTGCTCCTTTCCGTCCGGCGAAAGCGCGTCCGCAATCGCCCTGCTGGCGTTCATCATCTTCCTGCCGGAAAAATTCCGCCTGAGCGCCACGGCGATCTTGATGCCGTTCATCGTGCTTTGCTCCCTAAACAGGGCAGCTATGGGCGCACATTTTCTCTCCGATGTCCTGATTGCATGGCCACTGATGCTCGCCGTGTTCCTCTCACTGCATCGGCTGTTCACGAAGCATGCGGACACAATCGACACTGCGTTTCTGTGCTAATTCATGGGAATACGGCATAGCGCCGAACAAAGGTCATGCCCTGAGCAATAAATTTGTGTTCGGGGTTCGTCCGCCGCCTGCTCAAATCGCACATGCCCGTGCCTGTGGTCTGGTACGGGCATGTGCAGACGAGGACTGCCTTATTTCACCTGGGCTACGACCAGCTTGCCATCCGCACGTTCGGCGATGAACTCGATGTTCGCGCCTTCCTTGAGCTTGGCGAGCAGGGCATCGTCCTTGACGCGGAACACCATCGTCATGGCGGGCATGTCGAGGTTCTTCAGTTCCTCATGAATGATGGTGACTTTCTTGGCGGTAGCGTCGACCTTCTTCACCGTACCCTTGGTGAATTCCTGTGCGAATGCGCCAAAGGGGGCTGTAAGCAACAGAGCGGCTGCAAGGGTAATTTTAACGATCGTCTTCATGGTCAGATTCCTTTTTTCGATTGGTTACTTGGCCGAAACTTTGAGATCGCCGCGCATGCCGGCCTCGTAATGTCCGGGCTTCAGGCAGGCGAATTCGAACATGCCGTCATTGGTGAATTTCCAGATAATTTCGCCACTTTCGCCCGGCGCAAGGCTGATTGCGTTCGGATTGTCGTGTTCCATCTCCGGGGCCTTTGCCATGGCGGCCTTGTGCTCCAGATTTGCGCTCTGTTCGTCGAGAATGAATTCATGGTCCAGCTCGCCGACATTCTTCACGGCAAAGCGAACGGTCTTGCCCTTCTTGAATTCGAACTTGGCGGGCGTGAACAGCATCTTGCCATCAGGCGTTTCCTTCATGGTGACCTGTATGGTCTGGGTTACCTTGGATTTGTCGCCGGGTTCGCCGATCGCCATCGCTTCATGGCCGCCGCCGTGGGTGCCCGATGCGAAGGCGGGTGTGGCAAGAGCGGTGAGAAGCAGTGCAAGTTTCAGTCTGGTCATCGAATTTTTCCTTGGTTCTGGTGGGGATATGGTCTGCACGATCAGCCGTGTTTCATCGGATTCGGCGTGATCTGTGTTTTCGGATCATTGGTCTTTTCGGTATCCGGCACGTCGCCGGTCCATTCCCAGGCCTGGGTACCGGGCGGGTTTTGGTACCAGCCGGGATCTGAGTAATCGCCCGCGGAAATGCCTTCGCGGACCTTCACCACGGAGAACATGCCGCCCATTTCGATGGGGCCGTGCGGACCCCAGCCGGTCATCATGGGAACGGTGTTCTCAGGGATTTCCATCTCCATCGCGCCCATATCGGCCATGCCGGCTGTACCCATCGGCATGTATTCCGGCCGCACCTTGCGGATCTTTTCGGTGACGGTCTTCTTGTCGACGCCGATGAAGGTTGGGACATCGTGTCCCATCGCATTCATCGTGTGGTGCGACTTGTGGCAATGGATCGCCCAGTCGCCGACATATTTGGCGTCGAATTCATAGGCCCGCATGGCGCCGACGGGGATGTCGATGCTGACCTCCGGCCACCGGGCCTCGGGCCGCACCCAGCCGCCATCCGTGCACGTCACCTCGAAATCATAGCCGTGCATGTGGATCGGGTGGTTGGTCATGGTCAGGTTGCCGACCCTGACACGCACCCGGTCGTCCTTGGAGACCACCAGCGGATCGATGCCCGGAAATACCCGGCTGTTCCATGACCACAGATTGAAGTCCGTCATGGTCATGATTTTCGGAACGTAGGAGCCGGGATTGATGTCGAAGGCGTTGATCAGGAACACGAAGTCGCGATCAACAGGCATGAAGGTCGGGTCCTTTGGATGGACCACGAAAAAGCCCATCATGCCCATCGCCATCTGCACCATCTCGTCTGAATGCGGGTGGTACATGAAGGTGCCGGACTTCACGAGATCGAACTCGTAGACGAAGGTCTTGCCAACGGGGATATGCGGTTGCGACAGGCCGCCGACACCGTCCATGCCTGATGGCAGGATCATGCCGTGCCAGTGGACCGTTGTATGTTCCGGCAGCTTGTTGGTCACGAAAATCCGCACCCGGTCGCCTTCTACGGCCTCGATGGTCGGGCCGGGTGACTGGCCGTTATAGCCCCAGAGGCGGGCGGTCATGCCCTCCGCCATCTCGCGTTCCACTGGCTCGGCGACAAGGTGGAATTCCTTGACGCCATTGTTCATCCGGAAAGGCAGGGTCCAGCCGTTGAGGGTGACGACCGGATTGTAATCGGGACCGGTAGTGGGCTTGACGGGGGCTTGCGTTGCTGCCGTTTCCATCACGGCAGCTTCCGGCAGGCTGCTATTCGATGTCTTTGCCCAGGCCGCCGTGGAGACCATTGCGGCGCCGACGCCCAGAAAGTTTCTTCTATTGAACATGGTCGTTTCCTCTCTCAGTGTCCGCCACCGCTGCCGCCACCAGTGGCGGCAACTTCGGTCTCCGCGCCTGCCGTACCCGCGCCACCGCCGTAGATGGCGGGCGCAAGGCCGGCTTCCGCGAGCCAGAAGTCACGTTTGGCATTGATGGCGAGCAGGTTCGAATTGACCTTTTCGCGGCTGTCGGCGAGCAGTTCGAAGGTGTTGGTGAGCATGCCGTTATAGGTCAGCAGCGACTCCTCCTCGATCTTGGTCCGCAGCGGCACCACGCTGTTGCGATAGTGCCGGGCGATGTCGTAGTTCGAGCGATAGGCCTGATAGGCGGAGCGGGCTTCGGAGCGGATATTGACCGCTTTTTCGGCCAGCAGGTTTGCTGCGCGCATATAGGCGAGTTCGGATTCCCGCATTCTTGCCCGACCGGAATCGAAGATCGGAATGACGAATTCCAGCTCGGCATTGCCCGTCGTCTGTTTGTGTTTTTCGCCGTCTTCAAGTTCGCGTTCGGTCTCGAAGCCGGAACGAAGTTCTAGATCGGTGACGTATCGGGTGGCTTCTGTGAGTTTAAACGACCGGGCGGTCGATTCCAGATCGAGCTTCGCCATCTGCAAATCCACCCGGCGCTGCAGCGCCTCAGCCTCGATCATCTCACGTTTGGCCAGATCCTTTGGAAGCTGGGGCAGGCGGTTGGGGATGGAGTAGTCTATGTCCGCGCCCCACAGGCCCATCAGCCTTGTCAGTTCCTCCTTCGCAAGCCGGGCTTCAAGCCGCGCCTTGGCGATCTGGCCGGTCAGTTCGGCATAGAAGACCTGCTCGCGAGCCTGGCCTTCCTTGTTCAGCGAGCCTGCTTCGCCAAGCTTCCTCGCAAGTTCCGAGGCGGCATCCGCGGCTGTCTGGGCCTGCGCCAGCTGGCCGACATTTTCCCAGGCAGCAACCGCCGTGATCCAGGCGCGGCGGGTATCTGCCGCCAATTGCAACGTCTTCAGCGCGGCTGCGAGCTGCGCCTTTCGGAAGCCGGTATCGGCAATCTCGACATTCTGTTTGAGCGTGGCCAGTGCCAGAATATTGGTGACGATCACACCCTCGATCGCCTTGTAGGCCCGGAGCCCCGGAGTGCCGATCCCCGTCAATCCGATGCCGACCCTCGGATTGACCAGCATGGTCGATTGCCAGGCGGTTGCGGCCGATTCACCCAGATCGGCATAGGCCGCCTGAAGGCCCTTGTTGTTGAGGAGCGCGACCTGAACCGCCGTCTCGACATCGATTGGTTTCGGCGACATCAGCGATTTGACGCGGGTTGCGGTTGCCTGCGCCTCGGCCCGGTTCTGTATCCAGACAGTCTGCTTTCCTGTCGCCTCGGTCGCCCTGGCCGAAACGGTGGTGAAGCCTGCGTTCTTCGAGGTGTAGTCGGTGGCCGTGACGCAGCCGCCAAGAACAAGCGGGACGGAAAGGACGGCCGTGAGTTTGATCACGCGTAGCGTCATGATGCGTCTCCTTTCGGAGCCTGCGCATCGTTCTGATTACGCCAGGGCTTCGGGTCCACCGGAGCACGGTGTGAGTAACCTGTGACCGGTGTCTGATAACGCAGAGGGGTGACGCCGAGCGACGGGTTTGCCGCGTCTTCATACGAGGCGGCCTCGTTCATCGAGGATGTGGCTGTGCAGCCGCCCAGCAAAAGGGGCGCTGCAACCACGATGTAGATAGGGTTCATGGTAATTTCCGAACAGGAGATGCAACGGCGCGACGGCGCTAAAGCCGTTCACGCACGATCATTGCCCGAGAGGCGGGCTTTGCCTGTTCAGATATTCGGTGGACGGTGAAGCAGCGGGATCTGGCCCACGGTCTTGCTGTCGTCAAGGAAGGAACGGATGGAATTGACGACTGGTCCGCCAAGGGCGTCATGCGCAATCAGTACCGCCATGCCGAGACAGAAATCGTTGCAGCATTCCGGCTTCACGGGCTTTTTGACGCCGCTGTCGTGGTCTGCCGTATCCATATTATGGTGGTCGCTGGACATCATGGCCGAACCGCCATGGTCCATCATCGCGCCATGATCCATCATCATGGCGGATTGGGTGGTCTGCATTTCCGCGGTATCGGGACCATGCATTGCGGCATTGACGGTGGAAACGCTGTATCCCGCCAGTGACAATATCATCACCAGTCGAAACAGCAGTGCCGTCAATTTCGATGTTCGCAACATCCCACGCATGCCCTGTAGAAGAGCCGCAGTCCTGAAGTTTGTCAATGGATATCGCTCATAACCATCAATAAATAGCACGTCTGCCGGTTCTTTAAACCTTACACTGTCTCCATAAAGGCATCGTCGAGAATGAGGAGTTTACGTGCCTGCATGCGGGCATATTCCTCGTAAAAGCCCTGGGAGATCCAGAGAGCGGAACGCCCCTTCCGTCCGCTCCAGCCGATGCCACCGATCAGTTCGGCCGCGCCAAGCTTGCGCCTGACATGGATTCGGGAAAGGGAGGGCGATGCCGCCAGTTGCGATGCTGTTTTAACATCCGTCAGGTGTCTGCCCTGTTCTGTCGGCTTTTCCCAGTCGATCCCGGCGATCAGGCGGTCCATCAGCAGCCCGCCCGCGTCGAACCAGTTGAAGATGATGGACAGCGGGCCCGGGCAGCGCACTTCCGGATTGGACAGCAGCGCCTGCGCCACGCGCGGATGGATGTGTGCGAGCATGGTTTCGGATCGCTCGATAAACCGAGAGGCTCTGAACCCCTCATCGATGAGGTCCAGCGCCTGAAAATGCACGTCGTACCATTGGGCAAGCATCGCCAGGGTGGACGGTGAAGGCACCACGCCATCGGCCGGCTTTTCGCCGGCTTGGTGCGCCGGTCTTGTCAGGCCGCGTTTCAGCGCCTCTTTGAAGAAGGCATAGGCGACATCATGGCTGGCAATGCCGTGTTGGAGCGCGAGTTGGCCGAAATCTTCCCGCGTCAGGGCGGGTTCGTCCGTTCCGGTCTTGCGCTTTTGAAAATAGAGCGCCAACAGCGCGTGGCAAAAAGCGCGGTTATGTCGGGCGAACCTTCGTACAGGGCGATGAAACTTCCCGCCAGCAACCGTAGTGCTGCCGCGAAAGCACCCGTTTGAAGCAACCGGTCGATTTCGCTGGGTGGTAGCCTGCGGCCAACGGCGGAGGCGTCCGGCAACCCGGAGATCGCGAAATCGAAAAAATTGGTCATGGGCAGCGCTCCTCGAATTGCCGGCACCATCCTCCTTGCGGAGTGTAATGAGGATTGGATGATCCATCGGCCTTACAGGGGTCGGGATGAGGCGTCTTCTCATTGCGCGCAGAGGTGACACTTTTAGGCCGTCGGCATGCCCGTGGCGCGGGCTTCGCCGGGCGTCATGCCATAGGTGCTGCTGAACACCCGGTAAAAGGTTGGAAGACTGTCGAAGCCGCAGCCATACGCGACCTGCGTGATTGGCAGGGCGGGAGATTCCAGCAGCAGGCGTCGCGCTTCCTCGATCCGCATGGAGGCGAGCGTGCGGGAAAAAGTCAGCTCTGCGCCATCGAAAACGACGTGCAGTTGCCGAAGCGAAATGCCCAGTTCCTTTGCCACTGCGGCAGGCGTGAGGTTCTGCCAGGACTTTTTGCGCATCATGATGTCCTGGGCCGCATAACAAAGCCCGGTGCGGAGTGCGGCGCGCACTTCCGGCATTGCAGGCGAAAGCCGTCCACGCGCCGTCATGGCTAATCGGGCGATATGTGTCACATCGCGCACGGGATCGATGAGCCTGCCGCGTTCGGCGTTCAGCGCGTTGAAGAGCGCCCGGAACGGCCGGGAGAAGGCGGTCTTGTCGGCGTAACGCGTGGCGAACAGGTCATCGGCCGGTCGGCCAAGCATGACTTCGTCGTCGACAGGGATCTTGAGCATCTTGTAGTGAAAATCCGCCTCACCGCCCGGTATCGCGTCATAGGGCAAGTCCGAATAGTTGATGGTGAAATCACCACCGCTGACGGCATGGATCCTGTCTCGGCCGGCATGCAGCAACCCCGAACCCTTCACCTGCAAGCCAATGCAGAGGCTGTCGCCGGCAATGCGGGCAATATCGGCTTCCGTGCGGTTGACCCGGTAAGAGGAAGCGCGCATTTCGCTTACGACGGCGCCTGCAACAGAGCGCGCCTGAAACGACCCGCTGAAGGCCTGGCGGCGATCCGGCGCAAGCTCAATCGTTACGCCAAACAGGCTTTTGCCGCGCACTTCGCGCCATTGGTCGAAGCGGTGCTCGGGCTGAAAATCCTCGGTTGCGAAACGGATGATGGTGTTCGTGGCTTGCTCCCCCCAGATGAGCCATGTCCCCGCGGCTTATTGTTCGGTTGCGCGAAACCCAAGATGGACGAGCGGATAGGGCCGTCCCTGCCCGTCGAGGTCGGAGCGTCCCGTCGGCTTGAAACCGAGCCGGCGATAAAAGCCCATGGCCTGCGTATTCTGTTCGTTGACATCGGTGGTCAGCGCGGGGTGTGTGGCAAGCGCTGCCTGCACGAGCGTCTTGCCGATGCCTCTGCCGTGATAATCCGGATCGATGAAAAGCGCTTCCATGTGCCCTTCATGCAAAAACATGAACCCGAGAGGCTTATCCGACGCATCGACGGCGAGCATCAAAGCGGCCTCGGGAAGAAAAGCCGTCACTTCTTTCTCGATTGCGGCGCGATCCGCTCTGTGAAGAAAGTCATGGGTAGCGTCTACGGCCTTACGCCATATTTCAAGGATGCGGGCCGTGTCGCGAGCGTTGGCGGGACGAAGTGTGATCATGCCTGACCCTTAGCAATTGCGGCGTTTTTGCGCCATGGATCTTTTTCGCAAGGCGTTTTCCCACCCGCTAAATCCCCGCAGCCAAACGGCGCAGTCTTATCCCGCATATTTCTTCGATCTCCGGTGCCTGACGTTTTTCTCGAAAAAAGTCCTTGCAAAAGGGTCCGATAAAAAAATAGATAAAAATAAGTTCTATCTATTTATTTGAAGGGAAGATCGCCGGATGAATCAGATTATCACGGAAATTGAACAAAATCAGGCGCAGATTCCCTCAATCAAAGCGGATCCTTCACTCGAAGAAGCAAAAATTATCTATAATTTACCATTTAATGACCTCCTGTTCCGGGCACAGCAGGTGCATCGTCGCCATTTCGATGCCAACGCCATCCAGATGAGCCGGCTTTTATCGATAAAGACCGGCGGCTGCCCGGAGGATTGTGGTTATTGCAGCCAGTCCGCCCGCAATCCAACAGGTCTGAAGGCTTCCAAACTCATGGAGGTGGAGCGAGTGCTGGCAGAGGCACGCAAGGCGAAAGAGGGCGGGGCGACGCGCTATTGCATGGGGGCGGCGTGGCGCAACCCTAAGGAGCGCGACATGGAGGCGGTGGTGGCAATGGTCCAAGGCGTCAAGGCGCTCGGCATGGAAACCTGCATGACACTCGGCATGCTGACGCCGGAACAATCCGAACGTCTCGCCCACGCCGGGCTAGATTACTACAATCACAATGTCGATACGTCGGAGCGGTTCTATTCGGAGATCATCACCACCCGCACCTTCGAAGATCGGCTGGAAACGCTTGCCAATGTTCGTGATGCCGGCATGAAGGTCTGCGCCGGCGGCATTCTCGGCATGGGAGAAACGGTCGAGGACCGTATTTCCATGCTGGTAACCCTTGCTAATCTGCCGGTTCCGCCGGAAAGCGTGCCGATCAACATGCTGATCCCGATCCCCGGCTCGAAGCTTGCCAAGGCCGCTCCGGTTGATCCGATCGATTTCGTCCGCACCATTGCGCTTGCGCGCATCCTCATGCCCCGTTCGCATGTGAGGCTTTCCGCCGGACGTACCGAAATGAGTGATGAGACGCAGGCGCTCTGTTTTCTGGCCGGGGCGAATTCCATCTTCGTCGGCGAGACGCTGCTGACGGCGGATAATCCGGGGGAAGATCACGATACGGCGCTGTTCCGGCGGCTGGGCCTGAAGCCGATGGCGTTGCAAACGGCGGAAGCGGGAGAGACCCGGTGAATTCGTCGGCGCTCTCCGCCTATGAGCTGAAGCTTGCCGGTCTGCACCGCAAGTCGCGCCTGCGGGCGCTAGCGCCCCGGCAGGGTATCGACTTCACCTCCAACGACTATCTCGGGCTTGCCGATGCACCCCGGCTGAAGGCGGCGATCACTGACGCAATCGAGAGGGGCGTGCCTGTGGGTGCAGGTGGTTCGCGGCTGCTTCGTGGCAACCATCCCGAACATGAGGCGCTTGAAACGGAGGCGGCGGTATTTTTCGGCGCTGAGAGGGCGATCTATTTCGGTAGCGGATTTGCCGCCAATGTCGCACTTTTTTCCGCGCTGCCGCTGCGGGACGACCTCGTTCTCTACGATGCGCTGATCCATGCCAGCGTGCATGACGGCATTGCCGCCGGCAAGGCGAAGGCGGTCGCTGTGCCGCATAATCAGGTTGAGGCATTCGAACGGGAAATAAACAGATGGCGGCAGGCGGGCGGCAAAGGTCGCCCGTGGATCGCGGTGGAGAGCCTCTATTCCATGGATGGTGACCGGGCGCCGGTTGCGGCCCTTGCCGACCTCGCCGGGCGACATGGCGGCTTTCTCGTCGTCGATGAGGCGCATGCCACCGGCGTGTTCGGGCCGGGCCGGCGCGGCCTGGCCGCTGAACTGGAAGGTCGGGGTAATGTCGTGGCGCTGCACACCTGCGGCAAGGCGCTTGGTCTTTCCGGCGCGCTTATCAGTCTGCCTGCGGTTCTTGCCGATTACCTCACCAACCGCGCCCGCGGTTTCATCTATTCGACCGCGCCGTCACCGCTGATGGCGGCGGCTGTGCGGGAGGCCTTGCGGATCGTCGCCGACGAGCCCTGGCGGCGCATCCGTCTGGAAGAACTGATAAATTTGGCCAGCGAACAATTACGATCCCGGCTGGGCGTGACGCCCGGCGGCTCGCAGATATTGCCGGTGATGATTGGTGACAATGCGCGTGCACTGAAGATCGCCACGCGTATGCGGGACGGCGGCTTCGACGTGCGCGCTATCCGCCCGCCAACGGTGCCGGAAGGCACGGCACGCCTGCGCATATCCATTACGCTCAATGTCGAGGAAAGCCAGATCGCCGATATGGTCGGGCTGCTCGCCCTCGCCATGGAGGAGGAACGATGAGCCTCCGTTTCATCGTCTCGGGCACCGATACGGGTATCGGTAAGACGGTTTTTTCTGCGGCGCTTACTCACGCATTGCAAGCCCATTACTGGAAGCCGGTGCAATCCGGGCTCGAGGAAGAGACCGACAGCGAGGTGGTGGAGCGGATGGGTGGCGTGCCGCGCGCGCGCATCCTGCCGGAGGCCTATCGCCTGAAAATGCCGGCCTCACCGCATCTTTCGGCCCGCTTCGACAATGTCACGATCGAGCCCGAGCTTTTGCTGCCGCCGGAAACGGATGGGCCGCTGGTGATCGAAGGGGCGGGCGGTCTGCTGGTGCCGCTGACCGACACATTGCTGTTTGTCGATATTTTCGCCCGCTGGCGAATTCCGCTGATCCTGTGCGCCAGAACCTCACTCGGCACCATCAACCACACGCTGCTGTCGCTCGAGGCGCTGCGGCTGAGAGCCATTCCGGTGCACGGCGTGGTCTTCATCGGTGATGAGAACCGGGAAAATCAGCGCATTATCGCCGATATCGGCCGAGTTCGCTCGCTTGGCCGCTTGCCTCGCATACCGGAGATGACTGCCGAGGCGCTGCACCATGCATTCGCTCAACAATTCGATCTCGCTGATTTCCTGGAGGTGCCGGCATGAGTCGTTCCCGCGTCTGGCATCCTTTTACCCAGCACGGGCTGGAACCGCCGATGAAACGCATCGTCTCGGCGGAGGGCGCCTATCTGGTCGATGAGGATGGCCAGCGGTTGTTCGATGCAATTTCATCCTGGTGGGTCATCACTCACGGCCACCGGCACTCGGCAATCATGTGCGCCATCCGCGCAGCGACCGAGACCTTCGACCAGATCATTTTCGCCGAGTTTTCGCACGAGCCGGCCGAAACGCTGGCCAAAGGGCTGATCGAACTCGCGCCTGCCGGCTTGGAACATGTGTTTTATTCCGATAGCGGTTCGACCTCGGTGGAAGTGGCGCTGAAAATGGCGCTCGGTTATTTTCACAATTGCGGTGAAAAGCGAGATCGCATCGTGGTCATGGAGCACGGCTACCACGGTGATACGATCGGCGCCATGTCGACGGGCGAACGCGGCGTGTTCAATGCTGCGTATGAACCACTGCTATTCGGCGTCGACCGACTTGCTTTTCCGGAAGCGGATTGTGAGCAGGAGACGCTCGACATGTTCGAAAGCTTTTGTCGTTCGGGCCGAGTCGCCGCCTTGCTGATCGAGCCGCTTGCTCTAGGTGCCGGTGGCATGAAGATTTACCGCGCGGACGTTCTCGCCGGACTGAAACAAATTGCCGAACGCTACGGTTGCCTTGTCATCGCCGACGAGGTGATGACGGGCTGGGGCCGGACAGGAACCATGTTCGCCTGCGAGCAGGCGGGAGTTTCCCCGGATATTCTGTGCACCTCCAAGGGGCTGACCGGCGGCTCCCTGCCGTTGGCAGCGACCTTGTGCAGTGGCGAAATCTTCGACGCTCACTTCTCGACCGATCGCCGCAAGACCTTTTTCCATTCGAGTTCCTACACCGCCAATCCGATTGCCTGCGCTGCCGCTGTCGCCAATCTGCAGGTTTGGCGGGATGAGCCAGTGGTGCAGCGCATCGGTCAACTGCAAGAAGTGCTGCGCGACAATCTCGGGCGATTTGCGGATGACAGGCGCTTCACCAACATACGCCAGATTGGAACCATCGCAGCGCTTGACCTCGTCGTGCCCTCCGGCGGTTATCTCGCGGAGGCGGGGCCACGCATGCGGCAATTGTTCCGCGAGCGCGGGCTCATCATCCGCCCGCTCGGCAATGTGCTCTATCTGATGCCGCCCTATTGTTCTACGGCGCAAGACCTCACCCGTGCCTTTGACGCCATGGACGAAGTGGCCTCGATCGTGACTGAAGCCGCTCCGGGAGAACCCGGCGCGGCCGCGATCAAAAACCGTCTCCGAAAGGCCTGACAATGCAGACCCGTTCTTCCCGCATGGCTGGCTTCGGGCATGCCGTGCCAGTGCGATGTGTCCGCAACGCGGAGATTGAGACGCGTCTTGGGCTGGAGGCTGGCTGGATAGAGCGTCGGACGGGGATCCGCACACGTTATTGGGCGCAAGAGGGCGAGACGCTGAGCGGCCTTGCCGAAAAAGCCGGCCGCATGGCACTGGAAAACGCGAAAATTGGCGCCGAGGATATCGCACTGACATTGCTTGCGACCTCCACACCAGACCATCTTTTGCCGCCTTCGGCCCCGCTGCTTGCGCACCGGTTGGGCCTCACACAATCCGGGGCGATCGATCTTGCCGGGGCCTGTTCCGGTTTTCTCTATGCGCTCACTCTTGCGGATGGTTTTGTCCGCACCCACGGCCGCGCGGTGCTGGTTGTTGCCGCCAATATCTTAAGCCGTCGTATCAATCCGGCGGAAAGGGCAACTGCGGTTCTGTTCGCCGATGCTGCCGGCGCCGTCGTGCTTGTCCCCTGCCGGGATGCGCAGCGCGGCCTTTTGTCTGCCGATCTCGTTTCGGATGGGAGCGGTTACGACCTGATCCAGATCGCGGCGGGCGGCAGCAGCCAGCCTTTTTCCAATGATACAGAGGCTGAAGATACCCTTATGACGATGCGGGACGGCCGCGAGGTCTTTTCCCGTGCGGTCGCCGCGATGACGCAGACCTCACAGCGCGCTCTGCAACGCGCAGAAATGACGGCTACCGATATCCACCGGTTCGTGCCGCATCAGGCCAATGCCCGCATGTTCGATGCCGTCTGCGGCAATATCGGCATCGACCGGCAAAAGACGGTACGTACAGTCGAAACCTTCGGCAACTCTTCTGCCGCCACTATTCCGCTTTCGCTTTCCGTTTCCAATGCTGAGCGGCCCATCGCGGAGGGTGAAACGCTGTTATTGACGGCGGCAGGGGCGGGGATGACTGGGGGGGCGGTGGTGTATCGAGGCTAGGCCAGCTGGATACGGAAATGTCTGAGTCGGATCGAGCCGCGCGTACAACGTTGGCAGATATAGGCAGAGCGCGGTGATGCAGCTCAAGTGCTCGAAACAGTTTGATTTTGTTTGGCGAAATTTGGCTGGGGAACCTGGACTCGAACCAAGATTAACGGAGTCAGAGTCCGTCGTTCTACCATTGAACTATTCCCCAAAAGCCTGAAGCGGGTTACCGCGTTCGCTTTGGTGGGTCGTCATATAGATGATTTCTTGCGAGGCGCAAGTCGAAAAAATCGAAAAATGCGTTTTCGTCGCTCTTTTGCGTCTGTCTCCTGCGTCAGAGCCGCGCACGGGTGGAGCGTGGGGTGGAGAGCAGAAGGCTGGTCTCGCTGCCGGTAATGCCAGGGACAAGGCGGATACGGCGGAGCACCGCGTCGAAATCGCTGAGAGTGGCGGCGTTAAGTTCTACGATCAGGTCCCAGCGACCGTTCGTGCTGTGAATTTCGGATATTTCCGGGAAACCGCCGAGCGTGCGGATGACGCGGTCCGTCACATGGCCTTCAATCTCGATCATCATGATGCCGCGGATCGCCGCCTCCACCGCATCGGCACGCAGGATGACGGTATAACCGATGATAGTCCCGTCATTTTCCATTTTTTCGATGCGTGAGCGTACCGTTGCGCGCGAGGTTTCCGTCTCGATCGCCAGATCGGAAATGCTGCGTCTGCCGTTATGCCTCAAAAGGGTCACGAGCCGTTCGTCGAGATCATCCATTGGTAGCCATTCTGATAAATAGATTTGACCAAATCGATAGCCTATTTCGATAATATTGCCAATATTTGATGTTCATTCCGCCATGTTTGTGTGGTTTAGTGAGGTTATCGGTTGATGAAAGCGAGGGCTCAAATGGATATCAGGCTGATCGGTGCGCCATTGCAAATCGGAGCCGGGCAATTGGGGTGTGAGATGGGGCCGAGTGCGTATCGCATCGCCGGTCTCACGCGGGCGCTCGAAGATCTGGGCCATCGGGTGGTCGATACCGGCAATGTAACGCCGGCGCCGCTGAGGGATTTTAGCCACCCCAATCCGGCGGTGCATCATCTCGCTGAGACAGTCGCCTGGACCGAGGCGCTGACGGAGGCCGCCTATCGCGAAAGTGCTGCCGCCGTTCCGATCTTTCTTGGCGGCGACCACGCAATTTCCGCGGGAACCGTCGCCGGCATGGCGCGGCGGGTGGCGGAGAGTGGCCGGCCGTTTTTCGTGCTCTGGCTCGATGCCCATACCGATTACCACACGCTTGAAACGACGCGCAGCGGTAACCTGCATGGCACGCCGGTCGCCTATTTCAGCGGTCGCGACGGATTTTCGGGTTACTTTCCGCCGCTCTCCCATGCGGTTCCTGAGGAAAATATCGGCATGATCGGCATCCGCAGCGTCGATCCAGCCGAGAGAGCCGCACTGGAAGACAGCGGCATCACCGTTCACGACATGCGCTCGATAGACGAGCATGGTGTCGCGGTTCTGCTGCGCGCGTTCCTTGCGCGGGTGCAGGCGGCAAACGGCCTGTTGCATGTCAGTCTCGATGTCGATTTCCTCGAACCGTCGATCGCGCCTGCGGTCGGCACCACGGTTCCGGGTGGGGCGACGTTCCGTGAGGCGCATCTGGTGATGGAGATGCTGCATGATAGCGGGCTTGTGTGCAGTCTCGATCTCGTGGAGCTTAACCCGTTTCTCGATGAGCGCGGCAGGACGGCGACGCTGATGGTCGACCTGGCTGCCAGCCTGATGGGCAAGCGGGTTATGGATCGCCCGACGCGGGCCGGCTGAGGGGGATGATGCAATGACGATTATACCGAACCTTAATATCGTACCTTTCGTCAGCGTCGATCATATGATGAAACTCGTGCTGCGCGTGGGGATCGATACGTTTCTGCGCGAGCTGGCCGACGTGGTGGAAGAGGATTTCCGCCGCTGGGAAAGTTTCGACAAGACGCCACGCATCGCATCGCATTCCCAAGAGGGCGTCATCGAGCTGATGCCGACCAGTGATGGAACGCTGTATGGCTTCAAATATGTGAACGGCCATCCGAAAAACATGAAGGAGGGCCGCCAGACGGTGACCGCCTTTGGGGTGCTTTCCGATGTCGGCAACGGCTATCCGCTGCTCCTGACCGAAATGACCATTCTGACGGCGCTGCGCACCGCTGCTACTTCGGCTGTCGCTGCAAAACACCTAGCCCGCAAAAATGCCCGCTCGATGGCCATCATCGGCAATGGCGCGCAGAGCGAGTTCCAGGCGCGGGCCTTCAAGGCCATTCTCGGCATCGACACGGTGCGGCTTTTCGATATCGACCGGACCGCCAGCGAAAAATGCGCCCGCAATCTTGCCGGGCAGGGCTTTACCATCGAAATTTGCGATAGTGCGCAGAGCGCGGTGGAAGGTGCTGATATCATCACCACCGTCACGGCTGACAAGCAATATGCGACGATCCTGACCGACAACATGGTTGGTCCTGGCATTCACATCAATGCCGTCGGCGGCGATTGTCCCGGCAAGACGGAACTGCACCGGGACATTCTGCTGCGGTCGGACATTTTTGTCGAATACCCACCGCAGACGCGCATCGAAGGTGAAATCCAGCAATTGCCCGAAGACTACCCCGTCACTGAGCTATGGCAGGTCATATCGGGTGAAAAGCAGGGACGGGTAAACGACAGGCAGATCACGCTGTTCGACAGCGTCGGTTTCGCGACCGAGGATTTTTCGGCGCTGCGTTATGTGCGCTCGAAACTGGCCGCCACCGGGCTTTATACGGAACTGGATCTGCTGGCCGATCCGGATGAGCCGCGCGACCTGTTTGGAATGCTGCTGCGTTGCGAGGCGGCTCTCGCCTGAGAGGACGTTCAACGGGAATGACGTCAGTCAGCCCGCCTGCGTTCCCTGCGGGCAACGGCATGTTCCCGCCAGATGGTGAAGAGACCGGCGGCGATCACGATTGCAGCACCCAGAACCATGTTGGATGTCACGACCTCGCCATAGATGGTGACGCCGATGATGGAGACGAGCACGAGCTGGTAATAGGAAAACGGCTGCACCGAGGCCGCATCCGCCAGCTCGAATGCCTTGATCAGGCAATAATGGCCGCTCATGCCGGTAATGCACAGCGCCAGCATCCAGCCCCAATCCTGGGGTGCGAGGCTAACCCAATAAAACGGACCCACCAGCGTCAGTGCTGCCGCACCGGCCACGCCGGTATAAAAGAAGCTCGTCATCGCTGAATCGCTCTTGCTGCCAAGGCGGGTCAGGACGCTGTAGAGCGCAAGCATGAAGGCGGCGATGAAAGTGATCAGCAGGCGGTTGTCGAACTCTTCGCCGTCAGGTTTCAGAATGACGAGAACGCCGATGAAGCCGACAAAAATAGCGCACCAGCGCCGCCAGCCCACATGTTCGCCAAGCAACGGCACGGACAGTGCGGCGACGATCAGCGGCGCCGAAGCGAGGATGGAGTGGCTGTGCGCCAGCCCGACAACGGCGAAGGAGAAAATGGAAAAAACAATCTGCACGGCAAGAAGGACGCCGCGGCTGATCTGCAGCCACGGACGGTTTGCCATGACAGCGCCCCGAATGCCGCCAGAGGACCTTGCAGCCATCAACAAAACGAAGACGGCGAAGGCCCAGTATCGAAGCATTGCGACGAAGACGGGCGGATAAGAACTGCCAAGATGTTTGGATATGCCATCCTGCGCTGCAAAGATCGTGAATGCTATGAGCGCATAAAGATAACCGGTCTTGGGTGATGGCATAAATAAACCACTGTCCGGCTGTTGCCGGCAAAAAGAGGATTCGGCGTGAATAAGGTGAACAGCAGCCATATGGTCTGGCCGCATCTTGTCAGACAACCTTATTTTCCGAATAGCTGCCATGCAAGTCCGAAGACTGCCTCTGCCCGGTCAAGTTCACGGGTGGCGCCGATGCTGGCGAAAGCTTTGCGAATAGCTGTTTTCCTGTCCGCCATGCGTTAACGCACCGCGGACAGGATGTCGGTTACGGAGTGATTTCTGCGTCGATCAGCCGATCGTCACGGCCGCCTTCGAGGTGACGGATTTCAGCGCAGCGTCGGCCAGTTTCAATGCGATCAGCCCATCCTTGATGGAGGGTGACGGAGCCACATTGTTTTCGATGCAATCGATGAAAGCGGTAATTTCCGCCGCGTAGGCCGCCGTATAACGCGTCATGAAGAAATCATGCAGCGGCGGGCGGGTGTAGCCCTCAGCATTGGCGATCTCGATGGAGACCGGCCGCTGGTTCTCGGCCGCAGCCGAACCGAGCGAACCATGCACTTCGATACGCTGGTCATACCCATAGGTCGCGCGTCGCGAATTCGAAATGCTGGCTTGCCTGCCGCTTTTCGTCGTCAGAATGATGCTGGCGCTATCGAAATCGCCGAGTGCACCGATCTCCGGATTGACGAGAACGGAACCGGTGGCGAATACGCTTTCCACTTCCTCGCCGAGCAGGAACCGCGCCATGTCGAAATCATGAATAGTCATGTCACGGAAAATGCCGCCGGAAACCTTGATATATTCGGCTGGCGGCGGGCCGGGATCGCGGCTGGTGATGGTCACCATTTCGACCTTGCCGATGCGGCCATCCTCGATTGCCTTGTGCACGGCCTGGAAATGCGGATCGAAACGCCGGTTGAAACCGAGCATCACCTTTGCACCGGTTTCCTCAACCACCTTGGCGCAGGCTTCCGCACGGGCCACATCCAGATCGACGGGTTTTTCGCAGAAGATGGCCTTGCCGGCACGGGCGAAACGCTCGATCAGATCGGCATGGGTGTTGGTCGGAGTGCAGATGATGACGGCATCGATCGTCTTGTCAGCCAGAACCTCGTCGATTGTGCTGACCTTGCACTGCGCTTCGCGGGCGATTGCTTCCGCAGCACCGGCAACGGCGTCCACAACGGCCACCAGCTTCGCACGGCTGTCGGTGGTGATCGCCTTGGCGTGGACCTTGCCGATCCGTCCAGCGCCGAGCAGTGCCAATTTCGTAACCATCTTTCCTCCGGTTCCTCACACCCGTCTTCCACTCCCGGAAAGACAGAATATGAACGCAAACAATGTTTCGATATGGAATATATGTTCTATTTTGCTAGATCGACATCGGAGGCGTGTCAAGCGTTTTGACGACGGGCAGGGCAGCCGAAATGATCTCTTCGGGAGGTTGCGCAGCACGGGTGAGCGCTGCGTTGAGAAAGCGTTGAAACGGGGACAAAATCACCACCGGCAGTCAGTTGACAGAGGGTGCGACGACCTCTTGTTGGGGAAGCGCATAAACCTCGACCGGGGTTTCAAGGCCGCGCAGAAGCCATGGGCCAAGATTGTCCAGCTTGTCCTCATGTCCGGCCATACGGACGAATTCTTCGGAAAACAGGACGTTGCGGCCGGTTTCCTTGGTCAGGGTTTCAAGCCGTGATGCGATGTTTACGGCCGGGCCGATGACGGTAAAATCGAGGCGGGTTTTCGAGCCGATATTGCCATACATGACATCGCCGACATGGACGCCGATGCCGTAACCCAGAGGGTCATGGCCTTTCTGGCAATTGATGTCGTTGAGGGCAACGAGACTTTTCTGTGCGCTGGCAATGGCTTTCAGCAGGTTTTCACAAGCCTGCGGATCGCTGAGCGGGAAAATCGCCAGCAGCCCATCGCCCATGAATTTCAGGATTTCACCACCGAATTCCTCGATCGGATCGCACATCGCGTCGAAATAACCGTTCAGCAATTCGATCACATCATCGCGCGGCCAGAGGTCGGAAATATGGGTGAAGTTGCGCAGGTCGCAGATCAGGATCGCCGCGCCGACCGTTATGCCGCTGCCGCGCGTCGTTGCACCATTGAGGATTTTTTCGCCCGCATGCGGCCCGACATAGGTCTCCAGCAGGGTGCGCGTCATGCGGTTTTTCAGGCGAATTTCGCTGACCAGCGCGAGCGCCGGTAGCAGGTTTTTCAACGCAAGGACTTCCGCTTCCAAAAAGCCACCGGGCCGATCGCTGGAAAAAGTGGCGACATGGCGCTTGCCGAACGTATGTTCGATCGGCCAGGCGAAATAATCCGTCAGCCCGTCGGCGCGCAATTGCTCATAGATCGGATAAGCGGATGGCTCGATTTCGTCTCCGGTCAGGCGGTGGCGGATTTCGGTTGCGCCCTGATGGATGTCGTTGATGGGACTGTTCAGATATTCGGGCGAGCTCTCCGCCCCATAGCCATAGGTGGTGATCTCGGCCGACGATATGCCGGCCTTCCACAGGATGCGCGCGCCAAGCCATTGCGGGTGACGAATGCGGAAGGCAAGTGCGCCCCGCGCTATGGAAATTCCACTCTCGCGCAACCTGCTACACAGCTCGAAGAATATCTCATCGATAAAGCGCTCGTCCTTCGTGCCGGTGACGAGCCAGTCGAGAATTTCCGTTTTCTCCGTTGGCCACAATTCATCCAATGCTGAAGAAACCCGTTCTTCGGTTTTAAGGCTGAGTGTCATGGCAGGATTCCGGAAATTATTGGTGCTCTCGCGCAGGCGGGCCACATGGCGAACATGTCCCGTGCGGACATCATGTGGTGCCGGATAACGGAAATGTTAAGAGAGCGGAGCGGAAAATGTTCCGGAGAGACTTGTAGCGTTCAAACCGTTACGCGCGCCGCCCGGATGTTGCGTGAACATCGTCCCCGGCGGCGCTGAGATTTGGTTCGGATCGTTGTGAACGATCAGATAACGGTTTCGACTGGAATATGCAGGGCGGCGGCAACGCGCCTGATGCGCAGAGGATCGCTGTCTGAGCCGTCTTCCAGGGCGCGGATTTCATTGGCTGTCAGGCCGCAGGTGATGGCAAGCTGATCGACCGTATATCCGGCGAGATTGCGCGCCATCAGGACTTTTCGGGCGAAAGGAGCATCTGTTTCCTGATCGGAATCGAGTTGTGAGACTGAAATTGTCATTTTTTGCATCTCCCTCATGGTGGACACTTTAATGCGGATGGCAAAGAAAGGTTGCCGGAGCCGAATGCGACCGCGTTACCGGAGAAAAATCGTGTTGCAACGCAGCGAGAACATAGCCGCTTCATCCACCTACGCAATAGTTAAATTTTGTTAAGATTCGTGATCGCAGGATTCCTGCGGGATTCATCGCACGAACAAGGGGTTGAGAAAAATACTATTTTTCCGGGGTTTAGGCGGATGAAGACTGGCGGCTTGTGCTACAGCATGCCCCAGGCACGGAAGCGGCCGCGGCCCGTAACCTCCCTCAACTCCAGTTGATTGGCGAGCCCTATCGCGCCCTGCGGCGTGGTGCCGAGTTCCCTGACGATCATGGCCGCCGAAACCACCGGCCGGGAGACGACAAGCTCCACCAGGTCTGGAAGACGCGAAGACGAGCGTCGGCCGGCCAGCTTGCGCATCATGCGTTCTCTGGCGTGGGTCAGCCTGTCATGTTCCTTCATGCTGGCCAGCGCCGCCTCGTAAAAGCTGTCGAGAAGGGCGACTAGGCGTTGCGTCTGGTTTCTGGCGTGCCGGCGCTCGCGCGGGACGGCACGAAGACCAGCGCTGAGCGCCGGCAGGTGGTCGGGAGAGACAGCCCCGTCGCGCAGAAAAGCGGCGGCCATGAGCCTGCCGAGCCAGGGGCTGCGTTGCAGAACCTCGATCATATTCCAGGCATCCAGCAGGATCGCGGTGCGCAGGATTGGGGGCAGCTCCTCCGTCTGGCCAAGGACCTGCCGCCATTCCTTCAGCCTTTCCTCCTCGTCCCAGTCGGGATCGTTGATCATCGGATGGGCCTCTTCCCGATGTGTCACCGGCGCAAGGGTGGTGCCGGCGGTGATCGCGTCCAAGGTCGCGGCGCTTCGCGCCAGAAGTGCGTCCAGCTCGGAAAAGGCCCCGTCCAGCGGTGTTTCGCCTTCTGCATCAGACTCTTCGTTGCCGGAATGATCCACCGTTTCCGGGGTAAATGCCGTCTCGTCGGCGGCAATTCCCATTCTTCCGCGCAGACGGGAAAGGCCTGGTGCAGTGAAGGCCCAGCCTGGCGCGTTTGAAAAAATCAGCCGCCTTGAGCGGACGATCCGGTGCGCCGCCGTCATTTCATGGGTTGGCGCCCGCACATCCATATGGGCGTCATGCAGGACCAGATCTTCCATATGGACGAGTTCGCCATCCACCCACATGGAGGAAATCGCGTCGGTAAAGTCCTGCCTTTCGATGAAGCCGTGTTTCATCGGCGACCGGCTTATCCTCTCGTCCAGTCGTGCCAGCGCTTCACCCGCGCGCGCGGCGGGGATTAGAAGCTTTTCGATATGGATGTCCGATGTATCGTAAATCATTGATATTTTTTAGTTTGAGCACGGCCGGGTGACAAGGCGGATTAGAATGGTCCGGCGCGGAAGATGGCGAGTAGACGCTGCCATTGCCATGCTGCGATGCGGCGTAAACTTGCGCATTGCAATATGGCGGGTATATACCCCCTCCGAGAGCGACAAATTATCACACCTTCCGTTCGCCCTTCCACCTCCAGGCGAGATGAATTGGAGTTTACCGTGAATATTATGGCAAATGGTCCCGCTACGGCACCGGATCAGAAAACCCGTTTGAAATCCATTATCGGCGGATCGGCGGGCAACCTCGTCGAATGGTACGACTGGTACGTTTATTCGGCCTTCACCCTTTATTTCGCGCCGGTGTTTTTCCCTTCCGGAAACCAGACCGCTGAATTGCTGAGCGCGGCCGCCGTTTTTGCCGTCGGATTTCTGATGCGGCCCATCGGTGCGTGGTTCATGGGAACCTATGCCGACCGCAAGGGCCGCAAGGCCGGCCTGACCTTGTCCGTTACCTTGATGTGCCTCGGCTCGCTGTTGATCGCAATTACACCCGGCCACGAGACGATCGGCATTGCAGCGCCTGCCATTCTGGTGTTTGCCCGCCTGCTGCAGGGCATCAGCGTCGGCGGTGAATATGGCGCCAGCGCGACCTATCTCAGCGAAATGGCCGGCAAGAACCGTCGCGGCTTTTTCTCCAGTTTCCAGTATGTGACGCTGATTTCCGGCCAGCTTCTGGCGCTGGCGGTGTTGCTGGTTCTGCAGCGGGTTCTGACACCCGAGCAGCTCGGCGCTTGGGGCTGGCGCATTCCCTTCTTCATCGGTGGCGTTCTTGCAATTGCGGTGTTTTACATCCGTCGCGGCCTTGCCGAGACGCAGTCCTTTGAAAATGCCAAGGCGGGCAACGCGGACAAGCCGAAATCGAGCGGATGGGCGCTGTTCAAGCACTATCCGCGGGAAGCGATGATGGTCATGGCGCTGACATCAGGCGGCACGCTCGCCTTTTACGCCTACACGACCTATCTGCAGAAATTCCTCGTCAATACCTCCGGCTTCAGCAAGGAAAGCGCGACCGAAATCACCACGGCAGCCCTCTTCGTCTTCATGCTGTGCCAGCCGATTGCCGGTGCGCTGTCGGACAAGGTGGGTCGCAAGCCGCTGATGGTCGGCTTCGGCATTCTTGGAACGCTGTTCACCTATCTCATCTTCACGACGCTGGCGACGACAACCGACCCGATCATGGCTTTCGCTCTCGTTCTGGTCGGCCTGTTGATCGTCACCGGCTACACTTCCATCAATGCGGTGGTGAAGGCGGAAATGTTCCCCGCCCACATCCGGGCGCTTGGTGTGGCTCTGCCCTACGCGCTGGCGAACACGATTTTCGGTGGAACGGCAGAATTCGTAGCCTTGAAGTTCAAGCAGATCGGCCACGAAAACTGGTTCTTCTGGTACGTTACGATCATGATTGCGCTGTCGCTGGTAGTTTATGTGAAGATGCGCGATACGCGCGACCATAGTCATATTCACGAGGATTGAGCGGCCACAATTATACCAGCGAAAGCCCCGCCCCCTGGCGGGGCTTTTGTTTTCAGCGGATTCAGGCGTCTTCGACCGGAAGCACGATGCGGGCCTCAAAACCGTCCTGTCTGCCGGGTGCAGGGGAGGATAGCACGAGTTCGCCGCCAATCTGTTCCATCAGGCTTCTGACGATAGCGAGGCCAAGCCCGGTGCCATCAGCCTTGGACGGGCCTCGGACAAAGCGCGTCGTCAGTTTGGGAAGAAGCGCTTTGTCGATCGCCGCGCCGGAATTGACGACGCGGATCGTGCCGTTCTCTTCGGCCAGTATGTGCACCGGGCTTTCCGGCGGACTGTGGATCAGGGCGTTTTCGAGAAGGTTGCGGATGATGATGCCGAAGGCATCCGTGCCCAGCTTGCAGTTCAGGCCGCCTTCGCAGCGATTGGTGAAGCGGATGCGCGACGTGCCGATCGCCGTTCTGCTCATATCGTCGATGATGAGCTCGAGAATGGGGATGAGGTCGGTCGCCGTGTCTGTTACCCCGATCCTTGCTTCCGCGCGCGACATCTGCAGCAGTTTTTCGGCGAGATGGCCGAGATGCATCAGGGCTTTCTCGATATTTTCCACGCGCGGTGCAAGTTCAGGCGGAATATCGGCGTGCAGCCGCTGCGCCTGCGCCAGCGCGCCGGCAATCGGCGTGCGCAATTCATGGGCGCTGTTGGCGGTAAACTCCCTTTCCGCTTCGATTGTCGATCGCAGCCGCCTCAGCAGCAGATTGACCGAGCGGGCAATCGGGTGAAGTTCAGCCGGAAACGGCAGGGTTTCCAGCGGCGCGAGATTGCCGCCGTCTTTTTTCCCGATCTCGTCGCGCAAGGTCTGTATCGGTTGCAGGGTTTTGCGCACCACAAAGATAACGGCAAAGATGCTGGCGGGGATAAGAATGAGAACGGGCAGCAAAATTGCAGTGCCGGCTTCCTCGATTGCCTCACGCCGGTTTGCGAAGGCATCTGCGACCTGAAGGAAGTAATTCCCGTCCGGTGTCGCCACCGTGTAGATGCGCTGGGTCGCCGTTTCAGAAAAACCTGGGTCGAGAGAGACCTCGAAAGGTTCGGTCGAACTGTCATGCGAATGAAGGACGACCTGTCCTTCCCGGTCGCGAACCTGATAGGTCAGATATTCCGCCGCATGTGCAGACTGGTTGAGTTTTTGCGAGGCGGGACCCGTGTTGTTTTCCCTGAGATCGTCCACCAGCAGTGGCAGCAGTCTTTCGGCTGTTTCCTCAACGCCAGCGTCGAAAATTTCAGCGAACTCGTCCTGCATCACCATGACGCCCAACCCGCAGGCGATAAACCAGGATATGGCGACAACGCTCGTCAGCGCCGTGACGAGCTTGCGGGTCATGCTGGTTGGTCTGGCCATTTCTGTCTACCTGATGGTGTAGCCGACGCCGCGCACGGTCTCGACGCGGTCATGGCCGATCTTCTTGCGCAGCCGGCTGATATAGACCTCGACCGTATTGCTTTCTATTTCCGCGCCGAATTCATAGAGCGTGTCGTGCAGTTGAGATTTAGAGACGACCGCACCGGGATGCTCGACCAGCTTTTCCAGCACGGCCCATTCTCTGGCGCTGAGCGTTTGCGCTGTTCCGTCAACGACGATATTGCGCGCCACCTGGTTGATTTCGATGCCGGGCAGGCGAATGACGGGGGCGGAGCGCCCCTCGTACCGCCGCGAGACCGCCAGCATGCGTGCCGAAAGCTCGTTGAGATCGAAGGGCTTGACCAGATAGTCGTCCGCACCGGCATTCAGTCCGGCAATCCGGTCGGACACCTGGTCGTGCGCCGTCAGAATGATCACCGGCGTCGAGTCATCGCGGTTGCGCAGTGATTGCAAAAGGGTGATGCCATCGCCATCCGGCAGCCGCATGTCGAGCAGGATGAGCCCGTAGGCCATGGTCAGCGTCGCCGCCGTGGCGTCGTCGAGCAACTTAAACCAGTCGACGGCGTGGCCTGCCGCGGCGACATGGTCTCGCAGCGCCTCTCCCAGCACATGATCGTCTTCAACAAGCAGAACCCGCAAGACAGCTCCTTTATCGCGTCGTCTTGCGTATCGCTTTCACGGGATAAGCGTCAAGCACTGTATGTTCAGCTATTCTGGCGCTGGGTGCAGCCGCCGAACACGTCCTGCGCGGAATCGTAGACGGAGGTGGAGACGTTCATCATTCCAAGGATACTGTGGAAATAATTGTCGTGCGAGCGCCCGCCCTTTGCTGCGCCTTTTGCAAGGCATGCGCGATCCAGCCCCATTGATTTGGCGAAATCATCATCGAACCAGACGAGAAACGGCACATGGGTCTGCTGGTCGGGTGCCAGCAGATAGGGTGCGCCGTGAAGATAGACGCCGTTCTCGCCAAGCGATTCACCATGGTCCGAGGCGTAGATCATCCCCGTTGCCAGCGTGTTGGAGCGTGCCTTCAGCTTGTCGATCACGGTCGACAGGAAATGATCGGTGTAGAGAAGCGTGTTGTCATAGGAATTCACGATTTGCGCGTCCGTGCAATTGCCAAGCTCAGCGGTTCGACAGTCCGGGGTGAACTTCCGGAATTCGTCGGTGTAACGCAGATAGTAGGTCGGCCCATGGCTGCCCATCTGGTGCAACACGATGACACTGTCCTTCTTGACGTTGTCGAGCCATGCGTCGAGCTTGTCGAAGAAGATATCGTCGCGGCATTCTCCGCCGGTGCAGAAGCGGGTGTCGTTGGTGGAAGGCAGGTCGAAAAAGGGAATGCGGTCGGCCACGTTCTTGCTGCCGGTGTTGTTGTCCAGCCAGGTTGCACCGACACCGGCATGGACAAGAACATCCATGACGTTCTCGTTGGCGAGCGCCTTGTTGTGGCTATACTCAGAACGCGGGAATTTCGAGAACATGCAGGGAATGGAAATCGCCGTCGCAGTGCCGCAGCTGGTTGTATTAGGGAAATAGATCACGTCGCGCTTTGCCAGTTCCGGGTTTGTGTCGCGCCCATAGCCGTTCAGGGAAAAGTTCGCGGCGCGCGCGGTCTCACCAGCCACGATGACGGTGATACGTGGCTTGTGGATGCCACCCAGCGCCGGCAGGATTTTCGCATCCTTGCCGATCGGGCTCACCTGTATGTCAGCTTCCTTTTCCGCCTGCGTCAGATAGTGAATGGTGGATATGATCGGCGACAAGGGATTGACGCTTTTGACGATATCCTTGTGCTGGCGCACGGCGGTGGTGAATGTTTTGGAATTCGCAAAGCTGATGATGCCGGCAACGGTGAGGCAGATCAGGATGCTGACGGTGTTCCACAGCAGCTTGTCGATGATCGGCCGATGCCGAACCCGGACGGCGGCGATGACGAGCGACGGCACCAGCCCATAGATGGTCAGATGCCAGAAAAGGCCAGGTGTCATCAGATTGCCCGCTTCCACCCGCGTGGTCTCCACGGCGTTGCGGATCATGTCGCTGTCGATGATGATGCCGTAGCGGTCCATGAACCATGAAGCCGCCGCGGCCGCGAATACCAGCAAGATAAGAAACGGCTTGATGAGATATTTGGCGGAAAAAATGGTGATGAGCGCGCCGAAAAGCGCCGCTATGGCGACATAAAGCCCAACGATGGCGACCGGATAGGCGGAAAGATAGGTGTGAACCTTCGACCAGAACGTCTGGTTTGTAAAAAACAGCAGATAGGCTCCCGTCAGCAGACAGAGCGGCACGCTGCCTATTTCCGGACGATACGTTATTGTTCCCGTCGCTTTCGCGGTAAAAAGAGCCACTGCCAGATCCACCAGATTTCCGATAGGCCGGCGGCAACGAAAAAGGGGCGGGAACGCCGCTGTCCAAGCTGCCGCATGGGCCGATCAATGGCGGATGCTTCATTTTGCTGACATCAACCTGAAAGCTTGTCATGAAAGTGTCACACTCCTTGGTGGGCTTCTGGCGAGGGCTGCGTTTCAGATCGAGGAGATCAGCCGGCGATGGAGCGCTCAATTGAGCCCCAGAATGCCTGTGGCGGTGGTGCGGGTTGCAAATATGCGGGTGGCCCTGACCGGCAGCAGGCTGCCTGCGGGCAGGTTCTGGAAGGTCACCGTCGCGCCAGAAAGCAGGGTCAGGCAGAGATGACCACCATTGCCCACATAGATGGCGCGCGTGGGGGAAGGAAGCGGGTTCGTATCATCAGGAACAACCTCGAAAGCATGGGATGCCGGGGATTCGAGGCCTGCGGCGTGGTGTTCGTAAGTCTCAGCCATTGCTGTCTCCCGTAAATCGAAATCTGCCGCGATTATACGGTGCGCCGCGGCTGCGGGGAAAAGCGGGAACAGAAAATATCCGGACGGGATTTAGGCCTTGCTTCCGGTTTGCCGAAAAGAGCGCCATTCTTTCCGTAATCTCATGTGGTTGCGTCGCTTGGCCTGTTGCCACCGATGCCGCGGAAACGGACGATGACGGGTTTTTCGTCCACGGGATCGGCAGCCGGGTCGTGGATATTCAGCGCATGGGCGGGTGCGGTCGCGTCAATTGCGGGTATGGAGAATGAAGGCCCTGACGGCGGGAGAGGCTTCCGTTTTCCGGTGGGCGATGGCGAGGTCGGAAGTCGTGGCGCTTGCTGCAAGCGGCACGTAGCGCACGCCGGGCAACCGCAGACAATCGAGCGAGCGCGGCACCAGCGCCACACCGAGGCCGATCGCCACCATGCTGGTAATGGTGGTGTAATCCCGGCCTTCCGGGCTTATCGTTGGCTGGAACCCGGCCTCGTTGCAGGCTTCTATCGTATTGTAATGAAAGCCGACATCCGGCGGCTGCCGCGGTGTGATGAAGGTCTCGTCGGCAAGGTTCTTGAGGTCGACCTGCAGCGCAAAGGCCAGGGGATGGTTTTCAGGAAGTGCGGCCACCAGCGGTTCGCGCAGAACCACATGGGTTGTGACACCTTCCGGAACGGGCGCAGGCGGGCGGATGAAGGCAAAATCCAGATTTCCGTCGGCGATCTTGGCGAGTTGCAGCCGCATCTCCATCTCGATCAGTTGCAGTTCCACATCGGGATGAGAGGCGCGGAAACTGGCGATGGACTGGATCATCAGGCCGGAATAGGCGGCCGAAGCGACATAACCGATGGAGATGCGGCCCGTCTCGCCGCGATCGACGCGTTTAAGCGCCGCAAGTGTCGCCTCGGCATTGGCGAGAATTTTGCGGGCATCCTCATAAAGAAGCTGGCCAGGCGTGGTGAGCTTCACCGATCGCCGTGTCCGGTCAAGCAACGGCATGCCGACGATCTGCTCGAGCGCCATGATCTGCTGGCTCAGACCCGGCTGGGCAATGCCGAGGCGGGCGGCGGCGCGCTCGAAATTGCGCTCATCCACCAGCGTGGTGAAATAGCGCAGGTGCCGCAGCTCGAACGCGTCCGCCCGGTTTGCCGGTTTCCTGCCCATCATCACTGCCTTTCCTGACGGATTTGAATAATTCCAAGCTATTATCCGTAAGAATTTTCATAATCAGTAGTTCTGAAAAAATCCAGTTTCACTTATTGGATCACAATCCGCTCCTTGCGTAATAAGATGACTTAAATTCTCCAGAAAAATAACCGTCTCATGGCGGCGCGGTTGATGAAGGGTCTTGGCGTGCAGGGAAAATCTAAACACATTTCCATTCTGGCGGGCGGTTGCGCTGCCATCGCCTATGTGGCGTTCGTGACCTCCGGCGTTGCCCTTGCGCAGGAAGCCGGAACGACGGTGCTGCAGACCATCACCGTGGACGGCGCGAAAAATCAGGACTCCAAGGCGCCGGTGAAGGGCTATGTGGCAAAAACCAGCGCCAGCGCCACCAAGACGGGGCGATCCCTGATCGAGACGCCGCAATCGGTTTCCGTCATCACCAGGGATCAAATGGATGCGCAGAATGTCCGTAATCTCAGCGAGGTGCTGAATTATGTGCCTGGCGTCGTCGCGCAGCCGTTTGGGGCGGATCCACGTTTCGATGCGCCGCGCATTCGCGGCTTTCAGGGTAACCAGCTGCAGTTCCTCAACAGTCTGCGGCTGATGCGCACGGCCGGTGCGCCGTCTTATGAGGTCTACGGTCTGGAGCGGGTGGAAGTCATTCGCGGGCCGGCCTCGGTGCTTTACGGTCAGGGTAATCCCGGTGGCCTCATCAATCTCATCAGCAAGCGGCCGACTTTCGAGCGTTTCGGCGAAGTCGGAGCGCAGATCGGCAGCTTCGATTATTACCAATCGATGTTCGATATTGGTGGGCCGGTCGCGGATAGCGACAGTTTTGCCTATCGCCTGACCGGCCTTGCCCGCAACGCCCATCTTCAGACGGACAATCTGCAGAACGATCGTTATTTCATCGCCCCGGCGCTGACATGGCAGCCCGACGAGGATACGAAACTGACGGTTCTCGCCTCCTATCAGCACGACAATCCGAGTTCGCCGTCTGGCCTGCCGCCGGCGCTGACCTATCTGAGACCAGGCAATATGCTGGACCGCAGCTTTTATGTCGGCGATCCCTCTTTCGATACCTCAAGCCGCAAGTTCACTAATATCGGCTATGAGTTCGAGCACCGTTTCGACGAGACCTTCACCTTCCGGCAGAATGCGCGTTATTCCAATTTCGACTGGTCCTACCGCGCGCTCGGCATGTCTTCGACCAGCGGCGGCATGATCGGCAATCTCATCCGCCGCAATGCGACGTTCCAGGATGAATTGCTGAACACCTTCAACATCGACAACAGCCTGCAGGCGGAGTTCTCCACGGGACCAGTCGACCACACCCTGCTTGTCGGGCTGGATTACCGCTATTTCGACAATAACGTCAAAACCGAATTCTGGGCCGCAACGCCGCTCAATCCCGTCAATCCTGTTTATGGCGGGCCAATTAGTCTCACCTCGCGCACGCTTTATGCCGATGTGAAGACGGATATTTCCCAGATCGGTCTTTATGCGCAGGACGAGATGGCCTTTGAGAACTGGCGGGTCACCGCCGGTCTGCGGCAGGATTGGGCAAGCACCGGCGGCACGACGTTCAACGGAACGACCTACCGCACTCTCGACAAGGACGACCATAAGCTGACGGGCCGTGTCGGGGTCAGCTATCTCTTCGATGGCGGCATCGCGCCGTATGTCAGCTACGCGACCTCCTTCGAGCCCGTGCCGCAGCCGGCTGTCGGTGATGCGCCGAAACCGACCACGGGCGAACAATGGGAAGCGGGCATCAAATATCAGCCCGAGGGCTTTGACGGTTTCTTTTCCGCGGCGATCTACGATCTGAAACAGAAGAACGTCACGACGACGGTGGGCGGGGTGACGCAGCAGATGGACGAGGCGCATGTGAGAGGCCTCGAACTGGAAGGCGTCGCAAGCCTTGCAGACGGGCTCGACCTGCGGGCGGCCTATACCTACATGGACAGCGAGGTCTCCGGCCGTGTGAACAACGGCAAGGAGCTGGATAGTACGCCCCGGCACGCCGCCAGCCTCTGGCTCGACTACACCTTCCCGGAAGATACGGCGCTTGAAGGTTTCGGCATCGGCGGCGGTGTCCGTTATGTCGGAAAACGTTATGGCGATGCGGCCAATGCCTTCGAAATGAAGGGCCTCGCCCTGCTCGATCTCGGCGTGCATTACGAGAAGAACGGCTACCGCGCCTCGCTTCTGGTGCAAAACTTGACTGATAAAGAATATATTTCTAGTTGCTCCACTTTCGGATGCTATTACGGTGACGGCAGAACCGTTATGGGCAAGCTGACCTACCGTTGGTAACGCCATATTAAAGTGAAGCAGCAGGGGCATGACGCGTAAGGATCGATGGATTTCCCCCCTCTGGGGGCGGCGGGAATTTTTAAGCCTGCTCGCCGCCTCGGCTCTTGCGGGCAAGGCGCGGGCAGCAGTGACGCCGCGCATCGCCGCCATCGACTGGGCCATGCTGGAAACATCTGTGGCGCTCGGCGTCATGCCGGTGGCGGCGACCGAACTCATCCAGTTCCGGTCCGGCGCGGTCGAGCCTGATATCCCTGAAACCGTCGCCGATCTCGGCCTGCGCGGCGCTCCGAATTTCGAGCTTCTGCAGCTCACCCGGTCGGAGCTCATTCTGATTTCGCCTTTCTACACACGTTATACCGGCAGGCTGGAAGCGATCGCCCCCGTCTTTTCACTGCCCTTTTACGTGAAGGGTGAGCCGCCTTTCGAAAAGGCGCTGGCGGCGGTCACCGCGCTTGGTGAAAAGCTCGGGCGGGCCGAAGAGGCGCGCAAGGTTCTGGGTGAAACGGAAGCGGCACTGCACGCCATGCGGGCCCGTCTTGCCGGGTTTTCCGCACGGCCGACCTATGTCATCAACATAGGCGACGCCCGGCATTTTCGTGCCTTTGGTGCGGATAGCATGTTCGGGGATGTTCTTGGCCGTCTGGGGCTGACCAATGCCTGGGTGGATCGGTCGCAATTCACCTTCGCGGCCCCGGTGCCGCTTGAAAACCTCGCCGCCTCATCCGATGCGCGCATCGTCATCGTCTCCGATATTCCGGTGGAGGCGCGGGAAACTCTGCGCAACAGTGCCATCTGGCGTGCGCTTCCGGCCGTGCGGGAAAACCGGGTGGTCACCCTCGGTAATGTCAGCCCCTATGGCGGTATCACCGCAGCCATGCGTTTTGCGCGGCTTTTGACCGAGGCTCTGGCAACCCACGGAGAGGCATTGTGACGGCACGGCCTCTCCAGCTTTTCTTCGGCCTCGTCTTTCTTCTGGCCTGCGGGCTTTCCCTGCATGCCGGATTGCTGCGGTTACCCCTCGGCGCTTGGCCCGGCCTGCCGTTCGATGCTGCGTCCATGTCGATGGATCAGGTCATTTTCGCCTTCAGCCTGATGCCGCGTGTGGCGGTTGCCATTCTGGCGGGGGCGATGCTGGGATTGTCGGGTGCGCTTTTCCAGAAATTGCTGCGCAATCCGATTGCCGACCCCTCCACCCTTGGCATCTCTGCCGGCGCCCAGCTGGCAATCGTCATCGCGACTCTTTTCTTCCCCTCGGTGCTGGATGGCAACCGCGCATGGGTGGCGCTCGCCGGCGGTACTGCTGCGGCCTCCGTGGTGTTTCTTCTCGGCTGGCGGCGGTCCTTCGAGCCCGTCACCATGGTGGTGTCCGGACTGCTGGTCGGCATCACCGCCGCTTCCGTTGCCGCCGCGCTGACGCTTGCACGAGGCGAATATCTGATGTCGCTTGTGGTCTGGAATGGCGGTTCGCTCAGCCAGCAGGACTGGTCGAATGCGTTTGTGCTTGCCGCCCAACTTCTCGCTGGTCTCGTTCTCACCGGGCTGCTGATAAGGCCATTGACGGTTCTGGGTCTCGGCGATTCCAGTGCGCGATCGCTCGGCGTATCGCTCTTTTCGATCAGGCTGGCGGTGGCTGCCGTCGCCGTGATGCTGGCGGCATTCGTCGCCGCCGCCGTCGGTCTCGTCAGTTTTATCGGACTTGCAGCACCTGCGCTTACCCGTGCGCTGGGTGTGCGACGTGCATCCTCCGTGCTGTTCGTTTCACCACTTCTGGGCGGTCTGCTGCTCTGGTTCTGCGACGGTCTCGTGCAGCTTCTGGCGAGTACGACAGCGGAAGTGTTTCCGACGGGTGCGGTCACGGCTCTCATCGGCGGGCCTTTGCTGCTTTGGCTGCTGCCGAAAATCCCGCCTACGAATATCCATCGCAATGAGGGCGGCGATCTCGCGATCAGACGCAGGCTTGCCTCCCTGCTGCCGGTGCTTGTCATCATGGCCGGGCTGGTTTTTGCAGCCCTCGCCATCGGCAAGGGGCCGGAGGGCTGGGCGGTGCTGAAAGCTGGCGACCTGCAAAGCCTTCTGCCCTTTCGTTGGCCGCGGTTGATGGCGGCTTGTGCTGCCGGTGGTTTATTGGCGATGGCGGGCGCGCTTCTGCAGCGGCTGACCGGAAATCCCATGGCAAGCCCGGAGGTGATCGGCGTCAGCGGTGGCGCGGGTCTTGGTTTTGCCGCCGCCATCACGCTCTTTCCGGCCGCCGGGCTGTTCGAACTATTTTGCGGCGCCGGCCTCGGCTCGGCAGCCGTCATGATGCTTGTTCTGTTCTTTTCGGTGCGCCGGCATCTGGCGCCTGAAAAAATACTGCTCGCCGGCATTGCCATCAGTTCGCTCTGCTCGGCGGTACTTTCGGCACTGCTTGCCATTGGTGATCAGCGGGCCTGGCAAATTCTCTCCTGGCTCAGCGGCTCGGGTTCGACGGCGACATCAGCTTCGGCGATCTTTCTTGCGGTGCTTTCCGTCGTGCTCCTGGCCGCTGCCCTGTCGGTGACGCGCTGGCTGGTGATCCTGCCGCTTGGCCGGGATGTGCCGCTCTCACTAGGTCTGCCGCTCGCTACGGCGCGTATTGCAGTCATCGCCGTGGCCGGCATTGCCACCGGTGCGGCCTCACTGCTGGTCGGTCCGCTGAGCTTCGTCGGGTTGATGGCACCGCACATTGCGCTTCGGGCCGGTTTCACCACACCGCGCGACCACCTGTTTGCATCGTTCCTGTTCGGTGCGGTGCTGATGGCGCTTTCTGATCTCGGGGCAAGAACCGTGACCTTTCCTTACGAGTTGCCGCTTGGGCTTTTTGCGGCTCTGGCCGGTGCGCCCTATCTGATCTGGCTTTCAGGCAGGCGATGATGATTTTTCTGAACGATTTACGGAGATGAGAACAATGGGTCAGGCCGCACCTGCCGTGGATTACGACGATATCCCGCTTTTCTCTCTGGAAGCGGTAACGATGGAGGTTCCGGGGAGGACATTGCTGCATCCGCTGACTGCAAGCTTTGCGACCGGCAAGACCATCGGTCTTATCGGCCATAACGGTTCGGGAAAATCGACGCTGCTCAAGATACTCGCGCGCATGCAGGAGCCGACGGCGGGCAAGGTGTCGTTCGAGGGGCAGCCGCTAGGGAGCTGGGGCAACCGCGAATTTGCGCGAAAGCTCGCCTATCTTCCGCAATATACGCCTGCTGCCTCCGGCATGCTGGCCAAGGAACTGGTGGCGCTTGGCCGTTACCCCTGGCACGGCGCGCTCGGCCAATTCACCAAGGCGGATCAGGAGAGGGTGGACGAGGCTATCGAGCTGACCGACACCGTGGCCTTCAGGGACCGGCTGGTGGACACGCTTTCCGGCGGGGAGCGCCAGCGCGTGTGGCTGGCCATGCTGGTTGCCCAGAACGCCGAAAGCCTGCTTCTCGACGAACCCATATCGGCGCTCGACATGGCACACCAGCTCGAGGTTCTCTCGCTGGTGCAAAGACTGTCGCGGGAAAAGGGTCTCGGCGTCATCGTGGTGCTGCACGATGTCAACATGGCGGCGCGGTTCTGCGATGAGATCGTCGCACTGCATTCCGGTAGGCTTATCGCAAGGGGAACGCCGAAAGAAATCATGACGCCGGAAACGCTGGAGCGTATCTATGGCGTCCGTATGGATGTCATGACCCATGCTGCGACCGGCTTTCCCGTAGCACTGCCGCTTTGACATCGTTGCAGCAAAACAACGCCCTGAAGTACTCGCCTTTAACAGGAATTCGACAGGCGTTTCCCGCCCTAACAATGTCTTAATGGCATCCTACCGCCAGTAGACATTGTTAACCGTTTTGCTTTCCTTGCACCCAATTCAGTTGTTTTGGATCGATTTCGGGGAACAAACGTTAACAGTGCGGAATTCAATATCCGGAGAGGGCAAGAAGGGCTGCTGCGGGTAGGAATAAAACAGGAGAAAATCAGATGAAAAAGGCTGTTGCCGTAACTTTTGCCGCATTGACGATGGGTCTCGGTGGAACCGTGTCCGCACTCGCTGCCGACCTTGCAAGATATGAGCCGGCTCCGCAGGAGCAGGACGAACGCAATGGCGTCAAGATCGGTTACCTCACCTGCGATATCGGCGGTGGCGTCGGTTACGTAATCGGCTCGGCCAAGGAACTGGATTGCACCTTCCAGTCCACCATGGGCGCGCGTCGCACCGATCATTACACCGGCGCCATCCGCAAGATGGGCGTTGACCTTGGCTTCACCACGCAGGGCCGTCTGGTCTGGGCCGTTTTCGCCCCGACAGCGGGTTACCACCGTGGTTCGCTCGGTGGCCTTTATCAGGGCGCCACGGCTGAAGTAACCGTTGGCCTCGGCGTTGGCACCAACATCCTCGTTGGCGGCACCTCGGGCTCCATCCAGCTTCAGACGGTCAGCGTGACGGGTCAGGTTGGCCTCAACCTCGCCGCAACCGGTACATCCGTGACGCTCACTGCGATGAACTGATCATCGACGTACTGCCCGGCTTATAACGCCGGGCATTCTGTCGCATGTCAAAAAACGCCCTCTTCGTTGTCAGACGGAGAGGGCGTTGTATTATGCGGGGCATGATGATCTCGGCATTCAGAACGCTTCCGGCTTCAATGGCTTTTTTCCTCTGCATTGCTGCGCCGGCATTGGCCGAAGGCGATGCGGTGCACGGGGAAAAAGTTTTCAGCCGCTGTTCCACCTGCCACACCATCGATGCGCCGCGCACCCGCATGGGACCGCATCTGATGGGCGTGGTGGGCAGGCCGATAGCCTCCGTAGCTGATTACGGCCATTATTCGCAGGCGCTGAAGGATGCCGGTGCCGCGGGTCGGGTGTGGACGGAGGAGGAGCTGCAAAGTTTTATCTCGAGCCCAAAAAAGGCGATCCCTGGAACCTCGATGCGCTTTTTCGGGCTGTGGAGCGAAACGGATATTGCCGATCTGATCGCCTATCTGAAAACGCATCCGATGCCGCAATAACCCTTAAAGCGGTGCTTCCGAAACGATCTCTTCTGCCTCTTCCACCGTCATCGCCATCACCTTCGCGCCGATTTCGAAGCCGAAGCCGTTGCGGGCGAATGCGGAAAATTCCTTCGACTTGCGTTTTTCATCAAGCTCGACACGGCGAAAGGGGCCGAAGGCGCGCTTGCGCGCAAAGATGACGGCCGCCACCAGATCGTTGGTTTCCTGCAGTGCGACTGCGGCCGTTTCCCGATCAATGCCCTTGATCTGAAGTTTTTGCGCAAGCCCGCGCTTCGACTTGCCGCTGCGCTGGCCACTTCGCACGGCAATTTCTGCATAAGCCGTATCGTCGAGCGCCTTTATGCCATAGGCGAAGGTCACGGCGAATTCGCCAAGCGCCTTTATCTGAGCGGGGCTGATATCCTCGAATTTTTCCCGCGCCTTGCGGGTGATCGCATCGCGCAGCTGCTTTTCCGTCATCATGCGCTGTTCCAGCCGGTAGAGAGCGGAATTGCGCGCCCATGACAGCATGCGGCTGGTGGGTTCGATGGCCTGCGTTTCGCCATCCAGTGCCATGTCGTCGGTCAGGAAGGGGCTGGAATCATCGTTCATCCCGCTTTTATAGCGCAGCGAAGCCGTCTTGCCAGTTCCCGTCTGCTACACGCCCTCTGGTTTTTCAGCGTCTCACGGCGTCTGCGCGCCGGTTGCGGCGACGTAGACCGAATAGAGCGATTTCGTTGCGGTGATGAACAGGCGGTTTTTCTTCGGGCCGCCGAAGGTGAGGTTTGCGACGGTCTGCGGCACCTTGATCTTGCCAAGCAGCGTACCGTCAGGCGAGAAGCAGTGGACGCCATCGCCGGCACTGGTCCAGAGATTGCCCGCTGTATCCAGACGGAATCCATCAGGCAAGCCATTGTCGAGATTGCAGAATTCCCGGCCGTTTGTGAGCTTCACGCCGTCCACGACATCGAAAACGCGGATATGGCGTGGGCGGGATACATCATGGCTGTAGGAACTGTCTGCGACATAGAGCTTGGTTTCATCAGGCGAGAAAGCAAGGCCGTTCGGCTGCACGAAGTCATCGATGGCGATCTTGATTTCACCGGTTGCGGGATCGAGCCGGTAAACATTGCGCGTCTTCTGTTCGGGTTCCGCCTTGTAGCCCTCATAATCGGAAAGAATGCCGTAAGTGGGGTCGGTGAACCAGACGCTGCCATCGGATTTCACCACCACGTCATTAGGCGAGTTCAGCCGCTTGCCGCCGTAGCTGTCGGCAAGAACGGTGATCGAGCCGTCGACTTCGGTTCGGGTGACGCGACGGCCGCCATGTTCGCAGGAAACCAGCCGTCCCTGCCGGTCGCGCGTATTGCCATTGGTGAAGTTGGAGGGTTGGCGGAATACCGAAATCCCGCCATCCGGCACCCAGCGCAACATGCGCTCATTGGGAATGTCGCTGAACACCAGGCAGCTCAGATCGGAAAACCACACCGGGCCTTCCGCCCAGCGGCAGCCGGAATAAAGCTCTTCCAGTTCCGCATTGCCGACAATCAGAAGGCGGAAGCGTTCATCGTGAATTTCGTAAGGGGAGGCGTTGTCTGTGGTCATGAGCGTGGTCCGCTTGAGGGCTTTTCGTTCGGGGTTCAGCGTGTGGCCTTGGGGCCGCTTGCCAGAAGAATGACGGAAATGATGATGAGGCCGGTGAGGATGAGGCGGATGCCCGCGCCGAAACCATAGGTGTTCAGCATCGAGACCACCAGGAACATGAACAGCGAAGCGCCCCAGATACCGGGTACGTTGGAATCGCCGCCCGCAACCGCCGTGCCGCCGATCACCACCACGGCGATGGACATCAGCAGATATTCCGATCCCATGTTGAGTGCTGCGCCGCCGGAGAAGCTGGCGAGTAGATAACCCGCGATCGCCGCCAGTACCGCGCAGAGCACATAGGTGACGAAGCGTGCTCCATCCACCGGAATGCCGGTCATGCGGGCGGCGAAAGTGCTCTGGCCGATGGCGGAAATCCAGCGTCCGTAAAAGGTGCGGTCGAGCAGCAGCCAGGCGATGACCGAGAGGACAAGGGCGACGAGGGCAACATTCGGAATGCCGAGAGAGCTCGACGTGGCAAAGGTGGCCAGTGTTTCCGGCGGCTTGATCCGCAGGCCGCGGTTGGACCAGATGGCGATGGACTGCACGATGAAGCTCATCGAAAGCGTCGCGATGATCGGTGGGATGCGCAGAAGCTTGATCAACGTATAGTTGCCGATGCCGATGGCGATGCCGATCAGGATGGCGATCAGCAATCCCGGCAGGATGAGACCATCGGACACATCCATGAATTTGAGCGCCAGCGTGCCTGATAGCGTCATCGTGGCGGGAACGCAGAGGTCGATATTACCCGGCCCGAGCGTGATGACGAACATCTGGCCGATACCGACGATCACGGAAAAGGCCGCGAAGGTCAGGGCTGCGTGCGACAGGCCGAAGGAGCTGGCGCCGCCGGTGAACATGACGGTAACGATCCAGACTGCAGCCGTTGCGGCGAACGACCATATCCATGGTTTTTTCGAGAGAGACGAAAGCCCGTTCATTGGTTTTTCTCCCGCTTTTCGAGACGGTTGAGCAGGATGCGGAGCGCCAGCACGATGATGAGGATCGCCCCTTGCGCGCCGATCTGCCAGTCCGGCGAAATGCGCATGAAGGACAGGAACGAGCCGGCAAGGGTGAGCGTCAGCGCGCCGATGACAGCACCGATGGGCGAGACCCGACCGCCGACGAATTCGCCGCCGCCCAGAATAACGCCGGCAATCGACAGCAGCGTGTAGCGAAGCGCGATATTGGCATCTGCCGATGTCGTCAGCCCGACGAGCGCTATGCCCGACAACACCGCGAAGAAACCGGCCAGCGCGAAGGTGGCAGCACGTATGCCGATGACCGACCAGCCGGAGCGCTCGACGGAGCGGAAGTTACCGCCGACGCCGCGCATCAGCACGCCGAAGGAGGAGCGCATGACGATGTAGTGGGCAACGACCGCAATCACGATGCTGGCAACGATGGCAATTGGCACGAGCGGCGGTTTTGCCGTCATCAGCGCCCGGATGAAGGCTGGCGCCTGGCCGCCGGGTGAGGGGAGGATGAGGACGGCAAGGCCGCCCCAGACAAAGCTCATGCCAAGCGTGACGACGATTGAGGGCAGGGCGCGGATGTGGATGATGGCGCCCAGCATCGCATAAACCGCAATCGCACCGGCGAAGATCGCGATACCGAGCAGTGGCGTCGTTTGCAGGAAGGTGGCGGTGACGCAGGCGCAGAAACTGACGAAGGTACCCATCGACAGATCGAGATCGTTGACGGACATGATCAGCATCTGCGCAATGGTGGCAAGTGCAATCGGCACCGCCAGATTGAACAGCAAGTTGAGTCCGTTATAGCTCATGGCGCGCGGCTGCATGTAAAAGACGGCGGCGAGCAGGAAGGCGAGCGAGGCGGCGGGAATGATGAGACGAAGGGCACTGGCGGAGAGTTTCATGCGTGGTCCTCTCCGGAAAAGGAAGCGGCCAGCACATTCTGTTCGGTGATGTCCTCTCCCACCAGCTCCGCCTGAATGGCGCCGTCGCGGAAAACATAGACCCGGTCGCAAAGGCGGATTTCATCCATCTCGGTGGAGTACCAGATGAAGGTGCGGCCGTGGGAGGCTTCGGTTCTCAAGATATCGTAGACCTCCTGTTTGGTGCCGATATCGACGCCGCGCATCGGGTCGTCCATCAGCACGGTGCTGGCCGTGGTGGCGAGCGCACGGGCGAAAAGCACCTTCTGCTGGTTGCCGCCGGAGAGCGAAAGGATTTTGTTGCCCATGTCGGGCGTGCGAATTTCGATGCGCTTTTTCCACTGCGCGCCAAGCTCGGTTTCCTTGCCCCTGTCCACCATGCCGGCGGATGAAATATCCCGCAGCGAGGCGATGGAAAGGTTTTTGAGGATGCTCCACAGCGGGAAGGTGCCGTTCAGACTGCGATCACCCGCCACAAAGGCGATGTCGGTCTTGCGCGCAGGCAGCCAGCTGCTGTTGCGGGCAAGGTATAGATCGAGCAGCGCTTCGGTCTGGCCGTGGCCGCCGAGACCGGCAAGGCCGATGATCTCACCGCGGAAAGCCTCGAAGGCGAGGCCTTCGCCCCGGCGCGCCGGCATCGAAAGCACCTTCTCTCCCGCCTTGCGGTTTTCGCCCTTTTGCCTGTCCTGTTCCTTGACGACGCTGCCCATGGCTTCCACCAGCGTGCGCGTCGTGAACTCGCCCGCTGCCCGATCAGCGACCACTCGGCCGTCCTTCATCACCACGATGCGGGTTGCTGTCGACAGAATCTCGCCGAGAATATGCGAGATCAGCAGCACGGAGCCGCCGGTGCGCACGAAACTGCGAACATAATCCATCAATTGTTCCGCAAGACCGGCATCGAGCGAGGAAGTCGGTTCATCGAGGATCACCAGTCTCGGCGCATCCGGGGTTCGACAGAAATTGATGGCGATTTCTACCATCTGCCGCTCGGCGATGGAGAGTTCCGCGATCGTCAATTCGCAATCGATACCGTGGCCGGGAAAAATCTCGTCCAGCGTATGCTGGATCATGGTGAGCGCACGTCCGCGCCAGTTCCGCCCGTTCATCGCGGCATGCATGATGCGGACGTTTTCGCTGATCGTCAGGTTCGGGCAGAGCGACAATTCCTGAAACACGCAGCGAACGCCGCTGGCGCGTGCTGCCGCGATGCCTTGACGGCCTTGTTCGCCGCGATAGGAAATGGACCCCTCATGCGGCGTCAGCCCGCCATTGATGACGTTGACGATGGTGGATTTTCCCGCACCGTTATGGCCGACGAGCCCCAGGCATTCGCCCGAACGGATGACGAGATCGGCCCCATCAAGCGCTCTTACCGCGCCGAACACGACCTTCACGCCGCGCGCGGCAACGACTTCTTCCGCCTCGATGATGTCATTCATGAGCATTCACGCCAGTGATCTGAAACTTGGATAATATAGGTAGCAGTTGCGGCGCCCGTTCAGGGAGCGCCGCAATCGCTTCCGTCCGGAAATTGTCCGGCCTATTTGGCGGAGGCGATGGCCTTCTGGGCGTCTTCCTGTGAATATTCCACATTCGCGACGCCGCCCTTCTGGGTGTTCTTGAGGTTTTCCTCAAGATTGCCCTGATCGATGCGCAGGAAAGGTACGGTCAAATCCTTTTTGACATCCTTGCCGTCGAGGATTTGCTGCGCCACCCAGAAAGCGAGCGTGGAAACGCCGGGGGCGATGGAGACCGACATGGTCTCGTAGCCGCTGGCATCCTTCTGCTGCTTCCACCATTGCAACTCGTCTTCGCGGTTGCCCATGACGATGGTGGGTGTCGGGCGCTTGGCGGCGGCGAAAGCCTGTGCCGCGCCGTAACCGTCGCCGCCCTGCGTCACGACTGCCGCAACTTCGGGAAGGCTAGGCAGAATTCCGGCGACGGCGCGCTGTGCGACGTCCTGCGCCCAGTCGCCATTGACCGAACCGACAATCTTGAACTGCGGGTTCTTGGCGACGGCGTCGACGATGCCGGCATGGATTTCATCGTCCACCGAAACGCCCGCGAGGCCGCGGATTTCGAGCAGGTTGCCACCCTTCGGCATCGCCTTGGCGAGATAGTCGATCTGGCTTGCGCCCATGGCCTTGAAGTCTACGGCGATGCGCCAGGCGCAAGGCTCGGTGACGATGCCATCGAACGAGACGACGGTAATGCCGGCGTCGCAGGCTTCCTTCACGGCACCGTTAAGAGCGGTGGGCGAGGCGGCGTTGATGACGATGGCGTCGTAACCCTGAAGAATGAGGTTCTGGATCTGCGCCGCCTGTTCGGTCGCCTGATTTTCGGCTGTCGTGAAGGCGTCAGCGGCAGCGACCTGCTTGTCTGCAACCGCCTGCTTGGTGATCTTGTCCCAGCTCGTCAGCATTGCCTGACGCCAGGAATTGCCCGCGTAATTGTTCGAAAGCGCGATTTTTTTAGCCGAGGTGTCGGCGTGAGCGGTGATCGGCAAAGCTGCGCATGCGACAGCGGCCGATGCCAGAAGCATCTTTCTGAAAGCCATTGATTTTCCTCCCTGGTGGCTTGCCCTTTTTGAGCTCGGAACCCGCTTTCCCGCAAATCTCCTCGGCGGCAGGCGGAATTCCTTTGCACTGGAGCTCCTTTCCCCAGTAAAAGCGAGAATGACCAAGAAGGTTTGGCTTGTACAGGCGGATAACGGCAATCTTCCTGCGGGTTTCCGCAGAAAGGATGCGGGAACCCGCAGGACGAAACGCCACCGCCGGGCGCAGAATAGCCGAAACGGGGCAGGTCGCGCCGCCACAAGTTGACAAGGCAGGCGCTTGGGAGGGTGTCCGCACATGCTGGATACGCCGAAAAGCGCTCTTTTCCATCACTACATGGGCATTTCGCGGCTGCTCGCCGGGCAGCTCGAATTCAACGCCATCATTCAGGCGGTCGCCACCGAAATCACCCATATCATTCCTCACGTCCACATGGATGTCTGCATCAAGCAGCTGGATGACAAATTTCACATCGCCTATGAAAGCGGTCTGGCAAGCGCCTGGAGCCGCCAGCCGCCCGCCCTTCTGTCCGGCAGTCCGATCCGTTCCGTGCTCTCGGGCGAGGTGGAATATCTTTTGAGCGGTGATGCCTGCGCCGATCCGCGCTTCCATTTCGAAGGTGCATTTTCCAGCCCGATCATCGAGCTTGATCTGCATAGCCGCCTGCACGTGCCGATGAAGGTGCATGGCGACATTATCGGCGCGCTCAGTTGCTCCTCGCACCAGTCGGATGCCTATACGATGGAGGATGTCGCCAATGCCCGCGCGGTTGCGGATTTGCTGGCGCCCTATTTTTACGCCATCCGCGCCGCCGAACAGGCCAAACGGTCTGCGATCGAGGAGGCGCGCGCCAATGCCCGCGAGGAGGGGTTGCGGCTGGGTGCCCTGCAATTGACCGAAGCGCTGGAGGCCGAGCGACAGCGGATCGGCATGGATTTGCACGACCAGACGCTGGCGGACCTGACGCGGCTTGCACGGCGCATCGAGCGGATGAGCCACGCACCGGACGTGTCGGGCGAGATGCTGGAACCGGTGGTGCGCAGCCTGCAGCACTGCATGCAGGATCTGCGCGAGATCATTGAGGAGGCGAAACCCTCCATCCTGCAATTGTTCGGCGTCGTGCAGGCCATCGAGACCTATGTGGATCGCTCCGTGCGCGACAGCGGCTCTTCTATCGACTGGTCGGTTACGGACGAGACGGACGGGCTTGTGGAAACACTCGACAAGACCGTTGCCATCTCGCTGTTCCGCATCGTGCAGGAGGCGGTCAACAATGCCATCCGTCACGCGCAGCCGGAAACGATTGCGGTGACACTGTCGTTGACGGATGGCGGGCTGCGGGTGACCGTGAGCGATGACGGTAGCGGCCGTGGCGAGGGGGCTGTCTCTGGTGGACTAGGCATCGGCAACATGAAGACGCGGGCACGGCTGATTTCAGCCAGATTCGATATTGGTGGCAATGGCAAAGACGCTGGAACCCGCATTACCGTGACGTTGCCTGAAGGCGCTTTCGACCGGCGGGAGGAAATATGACATGGATGTGCTGATCGTTGAGGACGATGCGCTACACCGCGCCTATCTGAACGAGGCGGTGAGAGCCGCCCTGCCGGAATGCGACAAGGTGCTGGAGGCGGCAAACGGCAGAACCGGCGAAAAGCTGGCGCGGGAAAACCGCGCCGCCCATATCGTCATGGATTTGCAGATGAACGAGCGCAACGGCATAGAGGCGGCGCGCACCATCTGGAAGGAGCGGCCGGACACCCGCATCCTGTTCTGGTCCAACTATTCCGACGAGGCCTATGTGCGCGGCGTTTCCCGCATCGTGCCCGAAGGTGCTGCCTATGGCTACGTGCTGAAATCAGCATCCGACGATCGGTTGCGGCTGGCGTTGCGCAGCATCTTCATCGAGGCGCAATGCGTGATCGACAGGGAAGTGCGCGGCCTACAGGAAAAAAGCCTCGGCAAGGCGCATGGCTTCACCGATTCCGAATATGAAATCCTTGTTGATGTTGCGCTGGGCCTGACGGACAAGGCGATTGCTCGCCGCCGTAACCTTTCGTTGCGCAGCGTGCAGAACCGGCTGCAAAGCCTCTACGAAAAGCTGAACGTCCATCAGGCGGCCGGTGATGACGAGGCGGAAGGTCGTTATAATCTTCGAACCCGCGCCGTCACCGTCGCTTTCCTGCGCAAGCTGTTGAATTACAGCGCGCTCGAAAGGGCCGAGCGGGAACTGGGCGAATGGGCGACTGGCCGCTGATTATCACGGCAGGAAGGCAAGCAGACGTCTTTCATCGGCCCTGAGGCCCGAGACCGGCTTTGCGCCCACCTTCAGAATACGGCCAAGCTTCTTCTGCGCCTTCTCCTCCGTCGCTATATCGAGAACGGCAGGATGTACGTAGCTCTTGCGGCAAATGGCGGGTGTGTTGGACAGTTCCGTCGCCGCTGCCTGACACATACCCTTGATGCTGGGTTTTTCACCCGCAGCCACATGTTCCATCGCATGACAGAAGGCCGCAAGCGTTCCGCCCCAGGTACGGAAAGTCTTGGCAGAAATGCCTTGTCCGCCGACGCGGGAAAGATAGGCGTTGAGATCGCTTGAATCGACGGAGTGAACCCGGTTTTCACTGTCCTGCCAGACAAACAGCTCCTTGCCGGGCAGATCGGCGATTTCCTCGAGGATTTTTTGAAGGCGCGGGTGGCGCAATTGCCGCTTCACCTTCTGCCCGCCCTTGGCTGCAAAGCGCAATTCGATTGTCTCGCCGAAGGACACGTGGCGCTTGAGCAATGTGGTTGCGCCATAGGTACCGTTGGTTTCAAGATAAGAACGGTTGCCGACGCGCAGATAGGCGGCATCGAGAAGCAGCGTCAGGGCCGCCAGTGTCATGTCCTGACCGTGATCCTGTTTTGCAATGTCAGCCATCGCGCGTCGCCGGATGGCGGGCAGCGCCTTGCCGAAGCTTTTCAGCTGAAAGAACTTCGTCTCACCGCGCAATGCGTGCCAGTCGGGATGGTAACGATATTGCTTTCGCCCGCGCGCATCGAAGCCCGTTGCCTGCAAATGCCCGGATGGGTCGATGCATATCCAGACATCTTTGTAGGCAGGCGGGACGCCGAGCGATTTGATGCGCTTCAACTCCACGTTATCGGACAGAAGTTCGCCGCCCGGCAACCGGTAACAGAAACCGCGCCCGCGCCTTTCTCGGGCTATGCCCGGCTCCTGATCGTTGACATAGGCGAGTCCGATTTTGGCAAGAAGGCGGGTGGGCGGTTGTGGCATCGTTTTTTCCGGCAGGTTTAAGGTTGCAGGAAACGAGAAACAGGCCGCCTTCGTTCCGGCGGCCTGCTGTTCCGGTCATGACTTTCTCAGCCGGCCTTGGCGATCCGCAAAATTTGCGAGTTGCCGCCGCCGCGCTCTTCGGTCACGGCATAGACGGCCCCATCCGGACCCACTTTCACATCACGAATGCGCGCTTCCAGCGGCAATCGGCTTTCCGTCGCAACCTTGTCGCCGTCAATGTGCAGGATGACGAGGCCCTGGCTCACCAAACCGCCTACGATGAAGGCTCCCTTCCACTCGGAAATCTGGTCGGCGTCGTAAAAGGCCATGCCGGACGGGCCGATGACGGGGTCCCAATAATAAACCGGCTGTTCCATGCCTTCCTTGGCGGTGGCACCTTCGCCAACGGACCGACCGCTATATTCGACACCGTAGGTGATGACCGGCCAGCCATAATTGAGGCCCGCCTTCGGCAGGTTCATCTCATCGCCGCCTTTCGGGCCATGTTCCACTGTCCAGAGCCTGCCCTGCCCATCCAGTGCTGCCGACTGGAGGTTACGGTGGCCATAGCTCCATATCTCGGGGAGGGCGTTCTGCTGGCCGGCGAAGGGGTTGCCCTCGAAGGCCTTGCCTTCGGCATCAATGCGGAAGACCTTGCCAAGCCCGCTCGACAGGTCCTGCGCCTGCACACGCGGCGTTGCGTCTGAACGTTCACCGACGGTGACGTAGAGCTCGTTGTTCTGGCCGAAGACCAGGCGGGAGCCGAAATGCTTATCACCATCATAGGTCGGCATCTGGCGGAAGATCACCGAGACGTCTTCCAGTTTTGCTGCTCCACCCTCTTCGGTCAACTTGGCCGATGCGACGGAGGTGCCGTTGCCGCCATCCCGTGGCTCGGAAAAAGAGAAGAAGATTTTACGGGAGGTTTCGAAATCGGGAGCCAGCGCGATGTCGAGCAGACCGCCCTGTCCGTCGGACGCCACCTCCGGCACGCCCGCGATGGCAGGGCTGGCTTTCCCGTCTGCGACGATGTGCATTGCGCCTTCCTTGGCCGCTACGATCATGCGGCCATCGGGCAGGAATTCCATCGACCAGATATGCGGTAGGCCCTCGGCAATGACGGTTTTTTCGACATCCGGCTGAGTGGCGGCTTGCGGCGCACGGGTCTGACCCTCGAAAGCCGGTTTCTGATCCGGCGCATTGGGCCGTTTCGTCTCGACTGCCGGGGCGGTCTGTGCGTGGGCGCCGCCGGCAAGTGGTACGGCCAGCAGCGCGAATAGCATCGTCGAACTCAGAAATCGGTTGTTGCGGAACATGGGTCTCCCTTCCTTTGTCTGCATCGGGCAGAGAACCATTTGGGGAGGAATTCGTTTCTTGCGATAGTTTCAAGAAAACTTGATGAGGCCGTGTACGGGCGGCATCCTCTTTTTTCATCCATGTAAACTTACAGGGAACCGCAAGCCCACGCCTACGTTTTCCCCCTGGTTACACGGAGGGCGCCGCCATGCAGATCATCGACAACAAGAACATAGACGGGAACAGAGCCAAGCCAATTCTCAATGTTGCGGAGTTTTGCCGCCGTTACCGGCTGGACAAGGCCGAGGAGACACGGTTGAGAAGGCTGTTCGGAGAATTCGCATCCCGGCACGAGCTTTTAATGAACGCTCAGCGCAAGCCGAATTTCCGCTGATCATTCCTCCGGATCGAGAGATTTTCCGAAAATCATGAAAACATCATATCGGGTGTTCTTTCCCGTTATCTGGTGCGAAGGCTTGCGAATGCCGGGCATAGGTTCGGCGCGCAGAGGCCATTTTAGAACCACCCGCTTCGTCGCATGTTCAAGCGCAGCCTCCATAAGCTCTACCTGATCGGGATCGGATCCCACCAGTTCCCGCAGCACCCGCATCTCCTTTTTCACCAGCGCCGTGTTGTGGCGCGGCGGATGCATTGGGTCAACGATCACCACCTCCGGTGAAAGTTCTTTCAGCAGAAGCCGGGAATCGCCCTGCAGCAGCGTCATGCGGGAGGCAGCCTCGGCATAGGCTCCACCCGCCTCCAATGCGCGGCGAATGCCGTCAGCAAGGTGGGCGTGCATACCGGGTGAACGCTCTATCAGCGTAACTTCGGCTCCGAGTGACGCCAACAGAAAGGCATCGCGCCCGAGCCCTGCCGTAGCATCGACGATTTTTGGCGTGCGGCCTTTGGTGAAGCCCGCGGCCTTCGGCAGAGCCTGTCCGCGCCCCTCGCCGGAGCGGAAACGGTGACCGACCGCACCGCCAACAAAATCCACCACGAAGCTTTCGTCTTGTTCTTTCATCGCAGGCCTCAGAAGGGGCAGGGCACGGTATAGGTGACGTCGCGGCCATCCGGGTGACGAAAGCCCACCGCCTCGGCATGCAGCATAAGACGCGGCGCGGCGGCGAGCGCTTCACCTTCTGCATAAAATTCATCGCCAAGGATAGGGTGGCCGAGAGCCTTCATATGCACCCGCAATTGATGGGTGCGGCCGGTGAGAGGGGCAAGTGCGAGCCTCGTGGCGGGAAGCGGCAATCTTTCCAGCACGCGCCAAAGGCTTTGCGCCGGCTTGCCATGGTCGTGGTCCACCCGGTGGCGGGGCTTGTTCTCGGGGTCGATCGCAAGTGGCAGGTCCACCTTGCCCTCTTCACCCTCGACTTCACCCCAGACGACGGCAACATAGGATTTGCGGGTCTGGCGGTTCTCGAACTGGGCGGCGACGGTCGCGTGCGCCTTGCGGTTCAGGGACATCAACACGATGCCTGATGTATCCTTGTCCAGCCGGTTGATCATCAGTGCTTTTGGAAACTGTTTCTGCACGCGCGTCAAAAGACTGTCGGAGAGCGCGGGATCGCGTCCCGGCACCGAAAGAAGTCCGCTCGGCTTGTCCAGCACCAGTAGATCGTCATCCCGGTGCACGATAGTGAGCCACGGTTCGAGCGGCGGATTATAGACGGGGTTGGAAAGCTCAGATGACATTGCGCTTCCTTAGCACAAATCGGGCATGGGGCCAGATGCCCACCGCGCAATATGATTAGTCCGGAATATGAAGATTGACGCGGCCACTGGTCAGATCGCTGATGAGCCGTGTCAGACGCTCGGCTTCCTCTACGGGAACCGAAAGCTGCATATCCGCGCCGGTGCCGGTGAAGTCCTCCTTTTCCACTCGCAGGTTTTGCGTGGCGGCGAGGCGCGATTTTACCAGGGCCAGATCGGAGAACGGGCAGCTCAAGGTCGCGCTGACATAGGCGATGACCGGTGACGTCTCGCCAAGCCGAAGGCAGGCCGCCGCCGTGCCGCCATAGGCGCGCATGAGGCCGCCGCTGCCGAGCAGAATGCCGCCGAACCAGCGGATGACGAGGACCGCGACATTGTCCAGGGCCTGACCGTCGATAGCCTGAAGGATTGGCTTTCCCGCCGTGCCGGAAGGCTCGCCGTCGTCACTGAAACGATAGGTCTGGCCGGTTCGCCATGCCCAGCAATTGTGGTTTGCGTCGAAGTCAGAATGCGCCGCAAGGAAGCTTTTCGCATCCTCCTCGCCAGTGACAGGTGCTGCAAAGGCAATGAAGCGGCTTTTCTTGATATCCTGCGAAAAGGTGACGGGTCGGTCGAGCGTGAACATGCGCGCTTCAATATCGCATATATTCGCGCGCGGAAATCGGTATAAGGCCACAATGGCGAAGATGCGATGGAGCGGGTTTTGAAGAAGGCAAGGCAGGTCGCGATTGTCGGCGGCGGGCCAGCGGGCCTGATGGCGGCCGAAGTGCTGTCTGCGGCTGGCCATGCCGTAACGGTGTTCGAGGCCATGCCGACCGTCGCGCGCAAATTGCTGATGGCCGGAAAATCCGGTCTCAACATCACCCATGCCGAAGACTACGACATTTTCCTCCACCGTTTTGGCGACGCGGAGCAAAAGCTGCGCGCCGCCCTCGATGATTTCACGCCCGGCGCGCTGCGTCACTGGGCGCAAGGTCTGGGGCAGGAGACCTTCGTCGGCACGTCAGGTCGGGTGTTTCCGACGGTCATGAAGGCCTCGCCGCTGTTGCGGGCATGGCTTGCCCGGCTGGAGGCACACGGCGTTATCATCAAGACGCGGCATCGCTGGATGGGTTTTTCCGCAGACGGGCTGGTTTTCGCGACACCGGAGGGCGATGTCTTCATGAAGGCCGATGCCGTTCTTCTGGCGCTCGGCGGCGCAAGCTGGCCGCGTCTGGGTTCGGATGCGGCATGGGTGCCGGCACTCGCGGCTGAAGGCGTGGAGCTTAACCCTTTCCGCCCCGCCAATTGTGGCTTTGATGTCGATTGGAGCGATGTCTTCCGGCAGCGTTTTGCCGGTGAGGCGTTGAAATCCGTCACCACCATTTCCCCGGCCGGAGCGCTTCAGGGTGAGTTCGTGGTGACGCAGCACGGCATTGAGGGCAGCGTCATCTATGCCCATTCCGCCGCACTTCGCGACCAGCTGGAACACACGGGAAAGGCGACACTCGCTGTCGATCTGGCGCCGGGACGTACCGTGGAGCGCCTTGGCCGGGATCTGGCAAAGCTTGGCCGCAAGGAGAGTTTTGCAAACCGGTTGCGGAAGGCCGTGGGCCTCTCCGCCGTCAAGGTCGGACTTCTGCGGGAAATCTTTCACGATATCTCGGCGATGCCGGATGATCTGGTCGCCGCAAGAATCAAACATGCGGAGATACCGCTTGCACGGACGAGACCGATTGCCGAGGCGATTTCATCGGCTGGGGGCGTTGACTGGCAAGGTATCGATGAGAACTACATGCTGAAAAAACTCCCCGGCATTTTTGCTGCCGGGGAAATGCTGGACTGGGAGGCGCCGACCGGCGGTTATCTGCTGACCGCCTGTTTTGCCACTGGCAAGGCCGCCGCCAAGGGCATGACCAAATGGCTCGACGGCTTGGCCTAACCGGCCTCGGCCAGTTTTTTTTCCGCGCTTGGCGTGGTCCTGACGAGGCAGCGCATGATGGCATCCGTGGTGACGGAGCCGAGTGACTTGCCGTTTTCGCCGATGATGACGGCACTGCCGACATCCTCCCTGACGAGCGCGCGCAAGCCTTCCTCGACGGTCATGTCCGCATCGAGCTGAAGACGCGACTGGCCGGTAAACTCCGGCTGGACGATGGCGCCGAGACGAATGACCCGGCCACGATTGACCTCTTCCACGAAGGCTTCGATATAGCTGTCTGCCGGACTCATGACAATTTCGGCGGCCGTACCCTGCTGGATGATCTCGCCGTCGCGCAGAATGGCGATCTTGTCTCCCAGCCGAAGGGCCTCATCCAGATCGTGGGTGATGAAGACGACGGTCTTCTTCAGCTCTTTCTGCAATTCCAGCAGCACTGTCTGCATGTCGACGCGGATGAGTGGATCAAGTGCCGAATAGGCCTCGTCCATCAGCAGGATTTCGGCGTTGTTGGTCAGCGCGCGGGCGAGACCCACGCGCTGCTGCATGCCGCCTGAAAGCTGGTTCGGATAATGGCTCGAAAAGCCTTCCAGCCCCACCCGCTTGATCCAGACGTCGGCTTTTTCTTCCCGCTCGCCCTTGTCGACGCCCTGCACCTCAAGGCCATAGACGACGTTTTGCAGCACGTTGCGGTGCGGCAGCAGGCCGAATTTCTGGAATACCATCGCCGTCTTGTGGCGGCGGAATTCCAGAAGTTCCGCTTCGTTGAGGCGACAGACATCCGTTCCGCCATAAAGGATTTCTCCCGCTGTGGGGTCGATCAGGCGGTTGACGTGGCGGATCAGCGTCGATTTTCCCGAGCCGGAAAGGCCCATGATCACGGTGATCTGCCCGCCCGGCATGGTGATGTTGATGTCGCTGAGGCCGAGCACATGGCCGTGCTTGGCGTTCAGTTCCGCCTTGGACATGCCGCCCTTCACGGCGTCGATGTAGTTCTCCGCCTTGGAGCCGAAAATCTTGTAAAGGCTGCGGATTTCGATCGATTGACTAGCCATGCGCCACTTCCCGGTGTTTTTGCAGGCGAAGGCCGTAGGCCTGGCTGATGCGGTCGAAGATGATGGCGATGCCGACGATTGCCAGGCCGTTGAACACACCGAGCGTGAAATACTGGTTGGCGATGGCCTTCAGAACTGGCTGGCCAAGGCCCTGAACACCTATCATGGAGGCGATGACGACCATGGCGAGCGCCATCATGATTGTCTGGTTGATGCCTGCCATGATGGTGGGGAGTGCAAGCGGTAGCTGCACCTTGAAAAGCTTCTGGCGCTTCGAGGAACCGTAAGCGTCTGCCGCTTCCAGCACGTCCCGGTCAACCATGCGGATGCCGAGATTGGTAAGCCGGATCATCGGAGGAATGGCGTAGATCACCACGGCGATGACGCCCGGGACCCGGCCGATGCCGAGCAGCATGACGACGGGAATGAGATAGACGAAACTCGGCATCGTCTGCATGACGTCGAGAACGGGGTTCACGATACTCTGCAGGCGGTTGGACCGCGCCATGGCGATGCCAATCGGCAAACCGATCACGATCGAGAGCACGGCGCAGACGAAGATCATCGAGATCGTCTTCATCGTGTCTTCCCACATGCCGAACCAGCCGATGGCAAAGAGAATACCGCAACATAGTCCAACAATGGTGGCGCTGCGGCTGGCAAACCAGGCGAGTACGCCGACAATAAGAATAACGACCGGCCAAGGGGTGCCGATCAAAAGCCTTTCCGCCCAGATGAGGAAGCTCTGGAGCGGTGTGAACAGCCCCTCTATCGTGCCGCCATAGGCTCTGGTGAAACCCCGAAACCCCTCGTCGATCACTTTCTTCAGCGCACGCAGGGCATCATCATTCATGGTCGGAAATTTGAAAAGCCAATCCATATCCTGTTCTCCACGACGAACCGGGGCCGGCGGGCAATATCCGCCGCGCTCCGGAACTTAAAAACGGCCGGGCGCCGCCATTGGCGGGCCAAGCTGTCGACCACATATGTCGTGCCGCCCTTTTAGAGGGCAGCCTTGACCTTTTGCGCGACGTCGGGGGAAACCCAGCCCGTCCACAGAGCCTCGTTTTCCTTCAGGAAGTGTTTCGCACCATCTTCGCCGGTTGCCTGATTGTCGGTCATCCAGGCGATCAGCTTGTTGACGGTGTCGTTGGTCCAGGCGCGTTTGTTCAGATAGTCCATGGCCGGGCCGGCGCGGTCGGCAAAGGTCTTGCTGACCAGCGTCTGCACGTCGTCAACCTGCCATGCATTGGGCTTCGGGTCCGCGCAATCGGCAACCGAGGTGCAGCGCTTCCATTCGGCAGAGTCATATTCCGTGCCGAAGCCGAGCTTCACCATCTCATATTTGCCGAGCAGCGAGGTCGGAGCCCAGTAATAGCCTACCCACGGCTGTTTCGCTTCGTAAGCCTTGGCGACCGAGCCGTCGAGACCTGCGGCAGAACCGGTGTCCACCAGGGTGAAGCCAGCCTTTTCACCACCAAAAGCCTTGAAAAGCTGGGCGGTGACGACGGTGCCGCCCCAGCCCTGCGGGCCGTTGAAGACGGCGCCCTTTGCCTTGTCTTCAGGCGAGGGGAAGAGCTCGGGATGCTTGAAGAGATCAGGAATGGTCTTGAGATCGGGGTTTGCATCGGCGACATATTTCGGGATCCACCATCCCTGCACAGCGCCGTCCGACAGGATCTTGGCGGCCGCCACGACCTTGCCGCCCTCAAGTCCCTGTTTGACGATTTCCGGCTGCAGGCTGACCCAGGCCTCCGGCGCGATATCAGGCTGGCCCTTTTCGGCCATGGAGGTCAATGTCGGTACGGTGTCGCCTGTGACGATTTCAGCGCTGCAACCGTAACCCTTTTCCAGAATGATCTTGTCGAGATTGGCGGCGACTTCAGCGGATTGCCAGTTCATGCTGGCGATCGTGACGTTTCCACAGTCCGCAGCAAAGGCTGCACCGCCTGTAAGGGCGAAGCCGGCGGAAAGAATTGTGGCACCCAAAAGTATTTTCATTTTTGTTCCCTCTGGTCGCGGTGTGCGAAGACCCGGGCGCTGACGGCACCGCGACCGCCAGCACCCGCATTGAGCGTTAATAATTACTTTGTTGCCGTTCCGTTTGCGGCAGTTTTTGGCGTATTGAGGATGGCAATCGTCAATCAATCATCACGCTTGTGGGGTGCTTCTGCGAAATTTGCGGCGTGCGAATTCCCCAGTCTTGCCGGTCGCGCTTCTGAAAAGCCGTGAACAACAAGCAGAAGTTTCTGTTTTCTTGGACATTTATTCCGTTCTGTACTACGGAAAATTTCGTCTCTTTTTTGTGGTGATATTGAATGACCAATCTTCGTGCTGCCCCGGTATGGCCGATCGGCGGCGGTGAAACGGGTGAGCTTGTGCGTGGCTTCGACTGGTCGAAGACATCGCTCGGTCCGATTAGCGACTGGCCGCAGAATTTGAGGCAGAAGGCCAATTCCGTCGTCAACTCTCCCATTCCGCAGGTGCTGATGTGGGGTGCGGATCATGTGATGATCTACAATGACGGCTATGCGGAAATTGCCGGCAATTATCACCCGCGGGCGCTGGGCGGAACGGTGCCAGGTATCTGGCCCGAGATCTGGGACTGGAACAGCCGCATTCTGGAGGCTGGCTTTCGTGGCGAGGTCATGGCTTATCGCGACCAGCCGATGACGCTGATGCGGCACGGTCAGCCGGAAGAGGTGATCTTCGATCTGTTCTATACGCCGATCTACAATGATGGCGGCGCGGTGGACGGCGTCCTGTGCACGGTGCTTGAAAACACCGAAAAGGTGAAGGCCGTGGAGGCGCTGGAGCAGAGCCGCAAGGAGCTGAGCCGGCTTACCAATGCCCTGCCGATCCTGGTGGGATATGTCGATCGCGACTATGTCTATAAATTCGCCAATGACGGTTATCTGGAGTGGTTCGGCCGCAGCGCCGAGGAGGTGATCGGCCGCAGCGTTCCGGAAATTGTTGGAGACGCGTTCTTCAGTTCGCGCAGGGCCTATCTCGATCGTGCGCTCGGCGGCGAAAAGATCGTTTCGGATACGGTGATCAGCAGACCGGATGGCAGCAAGCGAGCCGCCGAAATCCGTTATGTTCCCCGCTATATCGCCGATGGCTCGGTTGACGGCATTTATGTGCTGATCATCGATATCGAGGACCGGAAACGTTCCGAGCACGAAATCGTGCTTAGCAATAACCGTTTCCGCGCCGCTGTTGATGCGGTCCACGGCGTGCTTTGGACCAATACCGCCGACGGCATGATGCTGGGTGAGCAGCCTGCGTGGGGTGCACTTACCGGGCAGAGCTTCGACGAGTATCAGGGGTTCGGCTGGGTCGAAGCGGTTCATCCCGAAGACAGGGACCATTCGCTGGAAAGCTGGACAAAAGCCGTTTCCGCGCGGGCGACCTATATTTGGGAGCATCGCGTTCGCCGCCATGACGGCGTCTACCGCACATTTGCGATCCGTGGCGTTCCGATTTTCGACAATTCCGGTGATATTGCGGAATGGGTGGGTGTCCACACGGATATCACCGAACAGCGGCTGGCCGAGAACACGCTTAAAGAACATGCCAGCAATCTGGAACGCGAGATTCGCCACCGCATAAGAGCGGAAGAGCAGCTTCGCCAATTGAATGAAGGGCTGGAAGCGCGGGTCGAGACGGAAATCGCCGAGCGCCGCCAGACCGAAAGAGCGTTGCAGCAGGCGCAGAAAATGGAATCCATCGGCCAGTTGACCGGTGGCGTCGCGCATGATTTCAACAATCTTCTTCAGGTAATCGCGGGCAATCTGCAATTGCTGTCAAAGGACGTGATTGGCAACGAGCGTGCCGAACGGCGGCTGGAAAATGCGCTGGCCGGCGTTCATCGCGGTGCCAAGCTTGCAAGCCAGCTTCTGGCCTTTGGCCGCCGTCAGGCGCTGGAACCGCGCGTTATCAACATCTCCCGCTTCGTTACCGGCATGGACGATCTCCTGCGCCGTTCGCTTGGTGAGGCGATCGAGGTTGAGGTCATCACCTCCGGCGGCCTGTGGAATACCTATGCCGACCCCAACCAGGTGGAAAACGCTCTCCTTAATCTGGCGATCAATGCGCGTGATGCCATGGAAGGGCACGGCAAGCTGACAATCGAGGTCGGCAATGCGGTTCTCGATCGCGATTACGCGCGCAAGCATTCGGAAGTCTCGCCGGGGCAATATGTCATGCTGGCTGTTACCGATACCGGATCGGGCATGTCGCCGGACATTCTGGAAAAGGTGTTCGAGCCGTTCTTTTCGACGAAACCGGAAGGCAAGGGCACCGGTCTCGGCCTTTCGATGGTCTACGGTTTTGCAAAACAGTCCAGTGGCCATGTCAACATCTATAGCGAGGTGGGGCAGGGCACGACGGTGAAGATGTATCTACCGCGTTCCGCCGCCGACGAGGACAGGGAAGTGGTGATACCGACTGGCCCCGTCGAGGGTGGCACGGAAACGATCCTTGTGGTGGAGGATGACGAGGAGGTGCGCAGCACCGTCGTCGAGACACTGAGCGATCTCGGTTACCGCGTGCTCACTGCCCGCGATGCGCAGGCTGGTTTGACGGTGGTCGAAAGCGGCATTCCGATTGACGTCATCTTCACCGATGTGGTGATGCCGGGACCTTTGAAAAGCCGGGAAATGGCGCGCCGGGCGCAGGAAAGGTTGCCTAATCTCGCCGTTCTCTTCACATCCGGTTATACGGAAAACTCCATCGTGCATGGCGGCAAGCTGGATTCCGGGGTGGAACTGCTCTCCAAGCCTTACACGCGCGAAGCGCTGGCGCGGCGCATCCGCCATGTCATCGCCAATCGCAAGCAGGTTTCTCTCGCCAAGACGAGGCCGGTATCATCACCGCGTCATTCCAAAACCCCCGAACCCGCGCAGGTCGTCGGAGACGAGACCAGATCGGTTTGCGTGCTTCTTGTTGAGGATGACGAGTTGATCCGGATGAATTCGACCGAGATGCTGGCCGATAACGGCTTTGCCGTCGTCGAGGCCGGAAATGCTGTGCAGGCGCTAAAGGCGATCGAGACGGAAGAGATCGATGTTCTCGTTACCGACATAGGCCTGCCGGACATGAAGGGCGGCGAGCTGGCGGTTGAGGCATTGCGCCGGAAACCAGGACTAGCCATTGTGTTTGCCACGGGAGACAACCAACTGCCGAACGGCGCGCCGGAAACGGCAGTGCTTTTGACCAAGCCCTATGACGAACAGCAGATCGTCTCAGCTGTCGAACTGGCCCATACGGCAAACACGATGGCGGGCGAATAAACCGCCCGCCATCGTGTCTCAATAACCGCGCGTCATATCGACCGTTTCCGGTAGCGTGCCTGTTTCACGCCATGTCTTGACATTGCCTGCCACTATTTTCGCGGAACTTTCCCGGCTTGTCGGCGCGGAAATATGTGGCAGGACGGTCACTTTCGGGTGCTGCCAGAATGCGGAGGCGGGAGGTAGCGGCTCCTGTTCGAAGACATCGAGAACCGCATGCGAAAGCTGGCCGGAATCAAGCGCCGCGATCAGGTCATCGGCGACGACGACGGCTCCGCGGGCAAAATTGATGAGTGCGGCTCCCTTTTTCATGGCGCCGAGACGGTCGGCATTCAGAAGGCCGCGCGTCGCATCGGTCAGCGGCACCAGACAGACGAGAATGTCGCTTTTTTCCAGCAAGTCCTCCAGCCCGTCATCGCCCGTCAGCGTTGCCACTCCCTCGATTGCCTTGGCCGAGCGGCTCCAGCCGGAAACGTTGAAGCCTGCATGAAGCAGGCGTTGCGCCGCAGCCGTTCCAAGCGCGCCGAGGCCGAGGAGGCCGATGGTCATCTCGCCCGGATGCCGATAATCGAGTTCCTGCCAGAGGGCTTTTTGCTGGTTTTCGCGATAGGCCGGCATGTCGCGTTGCAGGTAATAGGTCCATGCCAGCACGGCTTCCGCCATCACGCGTGAAAGCTCCGGGTCTTTCAGCCTGACGATCGGCGGCGCCTTGTCTCCCAGTTCCAGCACGAGCCGTTCGACACCTGCCCACAGGCTGTGAATCCACGAAAGACCCGGCAAGGCGGCAATGTCGACTGGATCGGGATTGGCGACGATGGCGAAGTCCACCGCGCGTTTCTGCTCCCCGCTCAATTCGGAAAAGGAGAGGATTTCCTCTTCCGGCATGGCGTCGCGAAGCTCTTGCTTCCATATGGCCTCCGCTTGCGCATTCATCCGCGAAACAAGGGCGATGGGTGATGGCATGAAACTGGTCCTGCTTGCTGGCGATTGGTTGGTCGCCATCAATGCGTAATTTTGCGGGCAACGCCATAGGCTGGATGGCAAAATTTGAGCTGCAAAAAAAAGCGGCCCGGTTTGCACCGGGCCGCTACACCATTCAGGCGTTTTCCTTCACCGGCGGTTTGGCGTCGCCGTAATAGGCCGCGAATGTCTCGTGATAATGCTCAGAACCACCGGGGCCTGCATAACGCTGCAATTCCGTCATATCGGTCTTGTTGAGCACGATACCCAACGTCTTGTTGGCAATCTGTGGTTCGTTGGCCATCAGGTTCTGCACCATCTGGATCGGCGTCTTGCCCCATTCCGTCACGAAGACGAAACCATCGACCTGCGGTGCGAAGGCTTTTGCGTCGATGACGGGAACGACGGGTGCAAGGTCGACAATGATGTAGTCGCAGGCCTCACGCGCCGATTCGATGAATTTGCGCATGCCGGAGGAGGCAAGAAGCTCGCTTGAATGGGCAAACTGGTTGCTTGTGGAAACCGGAAGGATGCCCATTTTCGTGCGGGTATCGACCTTTACCGCCTGCGTCCACGGTATCTCGTCAAGCACGACCTCCACCAGACCGGCGGATTGCCGCGTTGTCAGCATGCGGCTAAGGCCAGGGTTGCGGATGTCGGCATCCACCACAAGCGTGCGCTTGCCGGTGGAGGCGATCAGACCGGCGAGATTGAGCGCCACGACCGATTTACCCTCGTTCGGCAGGCACGAGATGACGCCGATTACCCGGCACTGTCGTTCCTGGATAACGACATCAGCCGTCAGCTTCACGTTGCGCAGCGTCTCGGCAAAGCTTGAGCGCGGGCTGTCGACGGCAAGGCGCAGCATTTTCTGGAACGAGACCTGACCGTTTTCATCGATGGTCGTGCTCTCGCTGCCGGGGGTGGCGGCAGGGGTACCCGACTTTGCGGTTTCTGCACCCCGTTCCCCGATAAAGGGCAGGTAGCCCAGAAAACGCATGCGCAGATTGTCGCGCACATCGTTGCCGGTGTGGAAAAAGCGATCCCGGAACTCAAGAAGCGCTGCGATGCCGCCGCCCAGCATAAGGCCGAGAATGACGGAAAGCGCCATGGTCATCGTCTTTTTCGGGCTGGACGGAGCTGTCGGCAGACCCGCTTCGGAGATGATGCGGGCCTTGGCGATCGGCAGCGACTGTTTCTGGGATGCTTCTTCGAAGCGGCCGAGGTAGGACTGGTAAAGTGTGCGCAGAGCGGTTGCCCGCTGCTCCAGCTCACGCAATTGCACCATGGTGATATTGGCCTGCGAATTGCGGCCCGCCACGCGGTCGATATTGTCGCGAAGCGATTGCACACGGGAATTGGAGACGTCGTATTCGTTCTTCAGGCTGCCCGTAACCTGCTGCAGTTCCTGGAAGATCTGCCTTGCAATCTCTTTCTTCTCACTCTCCAGCGCTACCGCCTGAGGGTGGTCGGCGCCGAATTGCTGGACGACGCCCTGCAATCGGTCAGAGATCGTGATGTAGCGCTTGCGAAGGTCCTGAATGACCGAGTTATCGGCATCCCGCGCGGAAACGACTGCATTGTCAACGGCTGCATCCGGTCCCCGGTCGATGATGGATTTGTACTGGCCATAACGTGCAGCAGCCGTCGCGACATCCGCCTGCGCGGCAATCAGCTGGCCGTTGAGATCGGCCAACTGGCCTTCCGACATGAGCTCGCCGCGCGAAGAAACGATATTATTGTCCGTCTTGAATTTTTCGACGGCAAGCTGGGCGGCCTGCGCACGCTGGTTCAGGTCGCTCATGCGCTCCTGAAGCCACACGGAAGCGCGCTCGCTGGCGTCGAAATTGGCGTTCAGCTGTTCGGTCAGATAGGCCTGCGCATAGGTCTTGGCGATGAGCGCGGCAAGCTGCCGATCCGTCGAACGGGTGGAAATGGCGATGACCGAACTGCGGCCGACACGCTCTACGATCAGCGATTGTTGCAGCACGGCGGCTGCCTTTTCGCGGCGTCCGGCGCGGATTGCCGCTTCGGAGGCCGGCGGATCTCCGGGCAGGATGAGATCGACGATACCGCGCACGGAAGATTTCACGAGATCGACCGGCGACAGCGACGGATTGACGATGGTGTCGTTCTCGTCGAGCTTGGCCTTGTCGACCACGGTCAGCGCCATTTCCTTGGATTTCAGAATTTCCACAGCACTGGCGATACGGTTGTCGACGATCTGGGCGGCAGGTACCGGCGATTCCTCTTCCGCGTAACGGGAAAGGCTTTCATCCAGAAGCACCTGAGTCATCGCGGTGTAAACGGGGGTTGCAAGCACCAGATAAAGGCCGGCCAGAACCACAGCGGCGATGACCGAGGCGGCAATGACATTGGCGCGGCGCACCACGGCTGCCCAGAGGCGATCGAGGTCAATAAATGTGTCGGCATCCTTGCCGGGATCCGGAAAACCGATGCTGGATTTAAAGGTCTTGTGGTGCATGGACCTACCTTGTGAATTAAAAATGGTACGCGGGAAGCCGAGCAACGCTCGGCTTCCCGCCCCCCGTTATTGATGTGCCGACCGCCTCCCCGGCAGCACGATTAAAGTCAGGCCGCCTGAACGCGGCTTTCATGGTTTGCGACGAGTTCCTTGACGGAAGCGAGAACCTGCGCCTCCATGTCGGCACGCATCAGCGAGAAAGCGACATTGGCGGCGATGAAGCCCTGCTTGCTGCCGCAGTCGAATGTGCGACCGCTATACTTCTGCGCATGGAAGGCCTGCTTCTCAGCGAGCCGCTTCATGCCGTCAGTCAGCTGGATTTCGTTGCCCGCGCCACGCTCCTGTTTGGCGAGAATGTCGAAGATTTCCGGCTGCAGAATATAACGGCCGTTTAGATAATAATTCGAAGGCGCCCTGGATGGTTCCGGCTTCTCGACCATTTCGGTCACCGCAAAGCCGTGATTGACCTTCTGGCCGACACCAACGACGCCGTAGGATGACACTTCTTCCGGCAGGCATTCCTCAACACCGAGGATATTGCCGCCGACTTCGTCGTAGAGTTCCATCAACCCGGCAATGCAGCCGCGTGCGCCATAGGAAACCATATCAGGCAAAAGCAGCGCAAAAGGCTCCTTGCCCACCAGTTCGCGCGCGCACCAAACCGCGTGGCCGAGGCCGAGCGGCACCTGCTGGCGCGTGTAGCTGACTGTGCCTGCGACTGGCAGCATCTTTTCAAGCTGCAGCACCTGCACCGTCTTGCCGGAGCGGGTGAGCGTGTTGATAAGCTCGGGCGCGCTGTCGAAATAGTCTTCGATGGCGGTCTTGTTGCGGCTGGTTACGAAAATAATGTGCTCGATGCCGGCCTGCATTGCCTCATCGACGGCATATTGCACGACCGGCCGGTCGACGATCGTGAGCATTTCCTTCGGCATCGCCTTGGTGGCGGGCAAAAACCGCGTGCCGTTGCCGGCTACGGGAATGACGGCTTTTCTGACAGTTTTGTTCAGGTCCATCGCGTTCTCCTTCATCAAGGTTTGATCTGTCCCCAGTCCGCTTGCAGATTTTTCGCGCACAGATTTGTCCGCTCACAAATTTTACGAAATCTGCCTTTTCACCCCAGTATTTGCCGCGGGCGCAAACATCGCGTTCCGCAACCTCTTCAGCCGCACGGCAATGGGCATTCTCAAATGGCCCAGCACGGCGGGATCTCTGATCGTTGTCTTCAGCGCGCCGATAATCGAGCGGCGCTTGATGTCTTCCACCAATGTCAGGAAGTTACGGGCCAGTTGCAGGCTACGGCTTCTGGCCTGCTGCGCATCCATGGCGGCGGGCAACAGCGCGTAGTGGCTCAGAAACTCCTGGTCCGCCCGCATCATTCCTTCGACGTGGTGGATTTCGAGGACGCGCGAGATCGAACCTTCGCGACTATTATAGATGTAGCCCGGTTTCGGCTCGATGACGCAGAGGCCGCCGGCGGCAAGCGCCGAGGCAAGCAGGATGTAATCCTCGCCGATGCGGATGTCCTCGCGAAAACGCAATCCCTCGCTATTTAGGAAATCGCGCCGGAACATCGGCTTCATGTAGCCGAAGTTGAAGGTGGAGCGGAAAAGGATGTTGGAGGAAATGAAGTCCTCAAGGGTAAGGACGGGTCTTTCCTCCAGAAACTCTTCCGAGAACATCGTTTCCATCGGCCTGCCGTCCGTATAAGCGACATCGAGATTGTCTACAGCGATCACTGCATTCGCCGCATCTGCCCGGCACATCATGCAGGCGGAACGGTCGGGGCGGATGACGTCGTCCGAATCGAGAACGGCGATAAAGCGTCCGGTTGCTGCGTCGATACCGGCATTGCGCGCGCCTCCCGGTCCGAGGTTCTGTTCAAGGGCAAGCAGCCGGACACGCGGATCGTTGGCCGCAATGGCCTCGACGAGCGAGATCGTCTCGTCGGCGGAGCGGTCATCCACGACGATCACCTCCAGCGTCACGCCCTGCTGGTCAAGCGCACTTTGAATGGCGGCTTCGATCGTCTCGGCGGCATTATAGGCGGCAATGACGAAGCTGATATCGGGCTGAGGGTTAAGGTTCTCCATCAGGTTGCCTCCACCGCGCCGTATTGGCGGATTTCGCGCACTCCGAAGGCGCCGCTTACCGAGCCGAGATGCAAGGCGCCGCGCAGGGCATAGCGGTTGCGGCGCACGGCGTTGAAACCGTTCAGGGCGGCAAAGACGGCGCAATAGAGAACTTTCGATCCTGCCTTCAGCACCTGCATCACGCGTCTTGCGCCGGGTTTCTTTTCGGCAAGCACACGGCCATGGGTCTGGCCGGAGCGGAAGCGACGTTTGGCAAGCCACATGAAACGGGCGCGGTTTTCCGGCACCGGCTCGGAGAGCACGGCCTTTTGCGCAAAGACGATGCGACCGCCCGAAGCATGGAGATGCGAGAAGAAATGCGTGTCCTCACCGCCGCTCTGGCCGAGCGCCAGCGCAAAACGCCGGTCCTTTACCGATGGGGCGTCCATCTTGAGAAGCGTGTTGCAGGTGTAGCCGGTGATGATCTCGCCATTCACCCAGACGGGCACGGTCGAGTGAAAATCGCCACGTTTCATCCAGCCCGGCGCATTCTCACGGTAAACCGCCGTCACTGGGCCAAGAACGACATCCGCGCCGGTTTCGCCTGCCTTTTCCAGAAGTGCGGCCAGCCAGTGCGGCGGGGCGGTCTCATCATCGTCGATAAAGGCCAGATAGTCTGCCCGGCATTCAGAGAGGCAGGCGTTGCGGGCAATCGAGATATTCGATTTCGGGCAATGGACATAGGCGATCTCGAAAGGCGAAGTTTCACGCAGCCGATCCACACTTGCCTTGGCACTCGGTTCCTCATCATTGTCGGCAACGATCAGGCGAACTGTCACGCCTTCGGGCACTTCCAGTTCGAACAGTGACAGAAGTGTGGCGACCAGCGCCGGACGTCTGTAGGTACAGATGCCGATATCGACGGTCTTTGAATTGTGTGGTTCGGTGACGATGAGGTCGGTCATGAGACAGCCTTTTTTCCCCGGAATTTCAGGAGTTCCAGCCAGAAGCCGGTGGACCACGCCAGATGCATCACCATTGCGGAAAAGGCGGCGAGCGGGCCGTATGGGTTTTTCTGACCTATTGCCATCCACAAGCCATAACCCACACATGCGGCGATCCAGAGGCCGAGCGGAATAAGTGCTGCCCAATGCACAAGCGACAGCAGGGCAAGCACGAAGACCGGCAGGACAGCCAGCGGAATCATCTGGCGGATCTTCGGGATCGAGCGATGTTTCAGCAGGTTCTTTGCCCGGCCACGGCCATAGGCGAGATATTGCTTGAACAGAGGCATGACGCTGGCGCGCGGATAATAGGTCATGCGGGTCTTGTCGGTCATCCATATACGGAAACCGGATTTGCGCAGCCGGAAATCCAGTTCGGCATCCTCGTTGTGGCTGAAGCTTTCATCGTAACCACCGACCGCGTCGAAGGCGGCGATCCGCATCAGCGCGTGGTGGCCATGGTCGATCCAGTGTCCCTTGGCGCCTTCGCGGTGCTTGGAGCCGCCATTGCCGAGTTTGGAATTCTGCGCAATCGCCGTCGCTTTCTGGAACAGGCCGTGCCCGACCGTATCCATGGCGACCACGACGGAATCCGCGCCGGTGCGATCCGCGTCCTCGATTAGCCGCTGGCAATAATCATCCGGATAATCGCCATGGGCGTCGATGCGGATGAGGTAGTCGAAATCCTCGCCGAAAGTGGATACGGCCAGGTTTATACCGGCGCTCTGGATGCGCTTGGGATTGGGAAGGAGCGTAACGCGGTCATCCGTTACGGCGAAGGCGGAAACGATGTCGCGCGTGCCGTCCGTGCTGCCGCCATCGGCAACAACGATGCGGAAAATACGTCCGTCCATCGCGCCGGTGAATTTTCGCAGCAAGGCCTCGATCGTCTTTGCCTCGTTGAGGCAGGGAATGACGATCAGAGTTTTGATGCCGGAATGACCAAGACCTTCCATGATTTGCCCCCTACGCACTACACGGGTGAAAACGCAGCTTCACGGGCATGGCCGGAAGCGGATTTTGTAAGAGAGGACAATTGCTGGACCAGCTGACGGCAATCGTCGCGGTCGGTCAGCCATTGTTTCTTATCGAGTGCCGAGAGGGCGTCGAAGGCGTCCGTATACGTTTGTGGAGTCATAGTGTTGAAAAGAGCGGCCAGATCATCTGCGCCGGCATTTTGCAGAACAAAACCGATATTGCGCTTTTCGATGAAACGAGCCGTTTCCGTGCCTGCAAGTGCAATCGGCAGGGTGCCGTAAAGGCATCCCTCATAGAGCCGATTGGGCAGCAGCCAGCTTGAATTCTGGCCTTCCTCGAAGAAGTCGATCGCCCAGGTGAACTGCACTTCATTATAGATGGTGGCCAGATCTTCAGGGTTCTTGTAGGCCCCGTGGAAATGCACATGCGGCGCGGCAGCCACGAAACCATCGAAATCCGCAAATTCCGAATAGGCCGGCCGGCCGCGCAGGATGATCTCGACCTTGCCATCCATGCGCCTTGCAAAATCGGCGAGTATTTCGAGCGATTTGCGGCATCGAAGCGCCCCAAACCAGCCGATTTTCCACGGTTCGCCGGAGGCAGGCGGGCGCGGTTGTGGGGTGGCTGCTACAGCGGCATCAAGCGCCAGCACCCTGTTTTCCTGCAACAGCACGGGAAGGTTCAGGCCGGAAACGGGTTTGAAATAATGCTCGACGAAAGCTGGAGAACTCGTCATCAGCAGCTTGGCATCCCGGGCGAAATAGCGCTGGGCCGCATTGAGAAGCTGCCCCGGCTTGCCCTCATTGAGAAGCAGGCGGTGAATGTCGAGACATTCGTAAACCAGTGCCGGCTGGCGGTCGTAAAGCGACATGGCCCGTTTTGCGAGAGCCAGCATTTCCAGGTTTCTGGCAAGAATGACGTCGGGCGTGGGGGTGCCGCGTAATGTTTTGCCGAGCGAGAGGCTGGCTTTGGCGACGGCTGCCATGCGCTGAAGAAACTGCCCATCGGCGGTTTCTCCGAGAATGACCGGCACCACGCCCTCGATCTCTGCAAGCCGGTTCTGTCCGCGCCGGAAGCCCGCCAGCGTGACCCGCGCGCCGCCCGCAACCAAGGTCAACACCCGCCGGCGAATGGCGGGGTCCGACAGATCATGCGCGAGATAAAGAACATGGATCATGCATGGGTTCCGGTTGGTTTCATGCGTCAAGGACGCCGAGGCTCAGGTTTAAAAAGGCAATCAGTTAAGGGCGCAGGCGATGGATTCGGGAAACTGGCATTTGTCGCCGAGCGCCGTGAAGGCGAAGCGGTCAACAATCATCTGTGTTGCGCCGGAATAGGAAAAGGCACCCATCCAGTCCTTCAACGTGTCGGTTCCCCACAGGCTGAAGAAAATCTTCTGGGCATTCTGCGGAATCTTGGTCTCATCCGTGACTTCGTGAACGAGCTTGCCGTTGACGTAGTAACGCAGGCGCTGAGGCTCCCACACGAAGGCGTAATCGTTGAAGCCAGCATCAGCTCCGCCTTCTACCGGCACCAGTTTCTCATTGCCGCCCTTGGCGGAAATATACTGGTTCAGCTGCACCTTGCCCGTATTCTTGCCCAAAACCTCGAAGTCGATTTCATCATGGGGCTTTTTGTCGGTCGGGCCGATATAGGTGAAAAAGGCGGAGTTCAACCCGGAGCCGGTAGCGGCTTTCATCCGTGCTTCATAGGTGCCGTAGCGATAACGCCCCTTGGTCTGGATTTCACCGCAGGCGAAGTTGCGGTCGCCGGACTTTGCTTCCTCAAAACCAAGCGTCAGCTGGCCGTTTTCCACCGTGGCCAGTTTCTTCGACCAGGTGCAGTTCTGATGCGCACCGTTGTTCCAGCCGTCGGAGACGTACCAGAACGACCGGTCCATCTGATCGAAATTCTCGATGAAGGATGCACCGTTGCCTTCTTGTGCCTGGCTCGGTGTCGTGAAGGGTGTCGCCAGCAGGGCGGCGGCGAGAAGAATGCGTGTCTGAACGCGGGTGACAAATGTTGTCATTGGTTCACCTCTGTCGTTGCGAATAAAGTGTTTCGGATGTGGGCGGGCCGATCATGGAGGCCCGTTTTGCAGCGAATTCGGACGTTGTCTTGCGTTTGCCGTTCCGGCTTCCGGTCAGCACGGCATAGACGGCCGGCAGGTATTTGCGGGTTTGTGCATTGCTCACCACCAGAATGACAAAGGCGGACAGCGTGGCGATGACATAGAAGGCGGGGTAGAAATCGGGTCCGCCCTTGTTCCAGACCATCCACATGATGACGAGCAACGGATAGTGAGCGCAGAATATCCAGAAGCTGAGGCTTCCGGTCTCGGAAAGCCGCTTGCCGAGCCTGCTCCGGATCAAAAGCGCCGACGACGCCCAGAAACCGAGCGCGCCAAAAACAGCGAGCAAATTGCGCGACATGTTCAGCCAGAAGGTGAACTCCGGGCCGGTGAAATAGAGGCCTGTTGCCAGCATGGCCGCAGCGACAAAGGTCAGCGCCATGATCGGGAAGGCGTAGGGATCGAGTGCCTTGACATCGACGCGGTGCAGCGCAAGTGCGATGCCCAGCGAGAAGCTGAACAGGATCGATTTCTTCTGGACGATGAAGATCGTCAGATCAGGCATGGCGGTTATGAAGAGCAGGATAGCGAGGGTTGGCAGCGCAAAGCGGCGCATGAGAAATGCAAGCACCGGCGACAGCAGGATGCAGACGAACAGGTCACGCAGGAAATAAAGCGGCACGTTTACCGGCAGTTCTTCGAGCGCCGTGCCATGGCTGATGATTTCACGCGGGCTGGCGTTCCAGAGGTCCGGGAAATAACCCACACCAACGTCAAACAGCTGGATAAGCAAAATTGCGGCAAACAACGCGCCATTCCACAGCAGGAAGGGCAGCAGTACCGTTTTCGACTTCGAACGGATCGTCGCCGGATAATCGAACCCGCTCATGCCGCGACGAAACAGCAGATAGCCGGATATCGCGCTGAGACAGGGCACACCGATGCGAAACAGGGCGTCGCCCAGAAAAACACGCAGCCAGTCGAAGAAGCCGTAAAGGCCAAGAAAAGGGCTGGTTTCGGCATCGTGCGGCACATGGACGAACACGATTCCAGAGATCAGCAATATACGCATCAAATTGATACGGGAGGATAGGTTCTGATCGACAGTCACATCAGTCACCCCTATTGGGCGGCGTCCACCCACGCCGCGTTGCAACCAGAGCGAACTTAAGCCCGCACTCGTAAGTCTGGTTTCGACTTTAGGGTAAAATGTGGCGACGCGGGAAAAACACAAGCTTAGATATTGCGGGTGATTGTCTGGCGTTCCGGCATTCCGTGCGACTTAAAAAAATTAAGCAACTGAAAATATTTAATTTTTTCTAGATTTAAGTCGTCGCTAAAAATCGCCAGAGGAAGCGTTATTATCATTGTAAGCGATATTGCATCGCAAAAAAATGGTTTTGCCATGCCGTCACGGAACACATATCCGTGACGGGTGAGACCTGTTAACGGCCGAAATGAGGCGCTTTCAGTGACGAGCCGCTAACCTTGGGTTGCGTTTTCACGCATTCGCCGCGATTTGACCATCCCGTGGATTTTTCCAAGCAGGGCGCGTTCCGTCAACAAAATCAGCACCGCATAGATGATACCGCCGACTGCGGCGCCAACGAGGACCTGAAGCGTTGCGCTAGGGATGCGTTCGGCAAGGATGTGAAGCAGGTAACGCACCGAAACGGCCATGACCAGCGCTGCAATCATCGGTCTGCTGCTGACATAGAGGCCGCTAAGAAAGGGTGTATCGCTTGCCTTGAACACCGCCCATGAGTAGGCAACCAGCGTCACCGCATTGACGATGCAGAGCCAAATCATCGCGTCGATCAGGCTGCCGTAGACGGCTGCAGCCCAGACGGCAACCGTGGTGACGATGGCACGGATCGTGGCCGACCAGAACAGAACACGCCCATAGCCGGCACCCTTGAGATAGGGGATAAAGGTGCTGCATGGGGTCAGAATGGCTTTCGAGAGGGCAAGGAGACCGAGAACCGGCCAGGCATAAGCCCAGTTCTGCCCGAAAATCACCAGCATGGCCGGTTCGGCCACCGCCCAGAGGCCGAACATCATCGGCGCAAGCAGGACGGTCAGAACCTGCGTGCTGAACATCAGGGCATCACGCCGGCGCTGCGGATCGTCCATCATACGGCTGAAGGCGGGAAACAGCACGCCCATGACGGCCGACAGCACGACCTGATTGGGAATGCTGGCAAAACGGTTGGAGGCGGAATAGGCGCCCGCATCGGCAAGGCCGAGATGCCGGGCGATCACCACCATCGGCGACTGGAAGGTGACGAAATTGGCGATTTCCGATCCCATCAGGCCGGAGCTGAAACCGAGAAGCGGCACCAGACGGCGCGGTTTCATGACGAAACGCGGGCAATAGCGGGAAACGGCATATAGCCCGACAAGCCTGATGAGTGCGGCGGCGAAAAGCTGGATGATGAGCGCCCAGACGCCGAAGCCGAGAAGCGCCATAGCCACGGCGACAACCGCCGCGATGCTTTCAGACGCCATGCTCCACAGCGCATCCTGGCTGAAGTTCATGCGCCGGGCAAGCAGTGAATAGGCGACATCACCCGCAAGTTGCAACGGAATGAGAAAGGCCATGATACGCAGCAGATAGGCACTTTCCACCGCACCCAGAAGCCCACCGAAGAACTCCGCGAAAATGTAGAGCGCAGCGGCCATGGTGCAGGAAATCGCCAGATTTGCCCAGAAAACGGTATGGATTGTATCCATATCCTCTTCTTTCTCGACGATCAGCGCCGAGGTCAGCCCCGCTCCGGCTATCATGGTCAGGAATTGTACAACCGTTAAGCCGACTGCAACCACACCAAATTCTTCCGGTGTCAGCAGTCGTGCAAGAATGGGAACGGTGACAAATTTAAGCCCGAATGTCCCTGTCTTAGACAAGACGCTCCAGCCGACATTCGTGGTGATGGTCTTTACATTTGGAGCTGGGGGCATACAAGCATCCTGTTTCTGGAGGCCGGCGGGGAGGAACGCCGGTGGGGAGTTGCCGATACCATCGGGGCCGCTTTTAGGATCGGGCCCGACACTTCTTGATCAACGCAAGGGGCGAAACAATGGCAAGATTTACTGTCGTCATTCCCTATTACCAAAAGCAGCACGGAATTCTTGGACGTGCGCTCGCATCGGTTTTTGCGCAGACTTACCAGGATTTCGATCTTGTCATCGTCGATGACGAATCGCCATATCCGATAGACAATGAGCTTGCAGAACTTTCGCAAGCGCAGAAAGAGCGGATTCTCGTCATTAAGCAGGCCAATGGCGGGCCGGGTGGTGCGCGCAATACCGGTCTCGACCACGTTCCTGCTGGCAGCGATTACGTCGCATTTCTTGACTCGGACGACATCTGGACGCCCGATCATCTCCAGAATGCGGCCTTCGCGCTGAAGACATTTGGCGGTGAGTGCTATTGGGCATCCATGCAGGCAAGTGACGAATTTTATTATCATTTCGCCATTTCCGAGCTGGAGAAGAACGAGGGCGCCGCAAGGCTTTCCGAGCGGCCTCTGGTGATCGAGCTGCCGGATCTGGCGAGCGTGATGCTGCGCAACTGGAGCTTCTTGCATCTCTCCTGCATGGTGATCGGCCGCCCGCTTTTTGAAAAGATACGCTTCGATCCGGCGCTCCGGCTTGCGGCGGAAGATGTGCTGTTTTTCTGCGATTCCATCCTCGCATCCAAGCGCACGCTTCTGTGTGACGATGCCGGTGCCATGCGCGGAATGGGCGTCAATATCTTCCACAGCATCGACAATACCTCGCCGGAATTCCTGCGCCAGCAGTTCAATACCTGGGTTGCGCTCGATACGCTGGAGGGGCGATTTTCGCGGCGGCCGGACGATGTGGCCTCGATCGCTTCCTATAAAAATACGGCGCGCAAACAGGCGCTCTGGAGCCAGGCGGGCAATCTGAAACGGCGCAAGGTGCCCGAATTCGGACTGCTGCTGAAGTGGGCGATGCGCGATCCGGCACTCCTGCGAGCGGCTTTTGAGCTCGGCGCAGGCAAAATAGTGCGGACAAGATGATCGAATTCTTGCCTGCAAGAATTTATATGTTTTTCACCCAGGAGTGACTTCATGAAACCTTACCACTGGGAATCGCATCACGGAAATTTTGGCGACGATCTCAATCTGTGGCTGTGGGACTTTCTGCTGCCCGGGCTGCGGGACGTGCATGACGATGTGATGCTCGTCGGTGTCGGCACGGTTCTCAATGATACATTGTTGCCCGCAAAGCAGCGCAAGCTTGTGATCGGCAGCGGTTATGGCTACGGCGCGGTGCCGGATACAAGCACCGGATTTTGGGACATTCGCTGCGTGCGCGGCGAAAAAACCGCAGCCAAATTGGGACTTTCTCCCGAAAAGGGCATTGTCGATCCCGCCGTGATGGTGACCGAGATGCCGGAGTTCAAAGGCCTGCAGAAACTCTACAAGAAAACCTTCGTTCCCCATTGGGAATCGGCGGAATTCGGCATGTGGGAAACGGTTTGCGAACCGGCGGGACTAACCTATCTCGACCCGCGCGGCGAGGCGATGTCGGTCATCCGCGCCATCGCCCAATCTGAATTTATCGTGGCCGAATCCATGCATGGCGCCATTCTTGCCGATGCGTTCCGCGTGCCATGGGTGGCGGTGAGCACATCTCCCTCGATCAACAGTTTCAAGTGGAGCGATTGGGCAGGCACGGTCGGTGTGGAGTATCAGCCGCGTTACGTGCCAGTTTCCACCCGCGCCGAGGCGGCGAAAAAGGGGTCGCGTTTCTGGGGTATGAGCTTCCCGCCGCCGCCAGCCCCCGTCATTGCCGAGGCTGGATCCGGTCCGGCGCATGAGGGCGATGTGCTGGTGCGGCCGCAGGCAAGCCAATCCCTGTCGCTGCGCAAACTGGCCAAGCAAGTGCTGGCAGCACCTTCCACGCTGGCGCTCTGGCAGGCAAGCCGTGCCGAACCGCGTCTCAGCCCGGATGGCAGGCTGGAGGAACGCAAGGAGCGTTTTTCCGCTGTTCTGGAAACGGTCAAACGCGATTATCTCTGAGGGCGGGTTGCCTCAGCAATTTCGGACACAGTCACCCCGGCCTGGGTCCGGGGTCCAGCGCGCTCAAGTCCTTGATCGCAAAAGACTCTCTTCATGGCGCAGACGCGCCATGACTGGATGCCGGATCTAGTCCGGCATGACGAATGAGAGAATATCGAACTTGCTATCATCCTCGCCGCTGGAGGTTTTCCCTCAGGAAACCGGCGTACCGTCCAGCAGATAACGAATATCCCGAACCGGCGCCGGTTTGCGAAAACGGGCGGTCTTGTCGGTCCAGATGCCGCGCGTGATGGCCGGCAGGGCAGGCAGGCGCGCAAGAGCGTGGCTCAACGCGCCGCCCATCCCTTTCTGCTTTTTCGCATCGAGAAAATGGCGAAGCTCGAATTTCGCGCGGATGTGTTTTTCGTGCTCGAGCAGGATCGCCGTCTCGCTGGCCGACAGCTTGCAGCTGGTGAGAATGTCCCTGTCCGCTTCGTATAAACGGCGAAGATCTTCCGTGCTGTGACGGCCGCTCAACGAATTGCCGCGGACAATCGCCCCGTAACCGCAATGACGGATGACCTTGTAACGGGCACCGGCGGCAAGCGCGCGGGTATAAAGTTCGTAGTCTTCGCCGAGACGCAGACGCTCGTCGTACCGCAACGCATGTTTGTCCAGAAAGGCGCGGCGGATCACCGGTTTCAGAAAGCCGGTTTCCCCGCGTTCCACGCCGGGTCTGGAAATATTGCCTTCCACGAACTCCGTCAGCGACAGAAACCGGGCCTGTGGTTCGAAGCGGGCCGGCTGCATGGACGACGCGCCCGGAACCGATTGCTGGATGAAGGCGATATTGTCGGCCACCAGATCCCAGTCGTCATTTTCCAGCATGGCGGCAAAACGGCCTTTGAAAAAAAAGTCGTCCGCATCGAGAATGCTGATGAGCGGTGCGGATGAAATCGAGATCGCATGGTTGCGGGCGGCCGAAGGGCCACGATTGACGTCGAATCGCACGACCCGCAAACGGCCGGTACCGTCATCCGCCGCATGTGCGACATCGCTGGTCGTATCGGTGGAGCCATCGTCGATCACCATGACTTCGGCGACCTCCGGCTCCACAAGGGCGGAGCGGATGGCGATATCTATCGTATCAGATGCATTTTTCGCAGCGATGATGACGCAAATGGGCTGTGAACCGCTCACCATGTGTTGTCCTTCTGCTGTGACGAACCGTCAGGATTTGGTCAGCAGAAAGTGTCAGGGGTGTGGATGCAAGTGATTTTTTTGCGGCGCAATAAAAGAATGTGCGTGAGAGGTCACATATCGGTCAGTTTCGCGCCATGTGGCGGGGCGCTGCTTACCGTGTCCGGCGTCATGATCTCGGCGCTGCGATCAAGCGCGAAGGTTTCGCGCATCCGGCGTTTCTCCCGGGCGACCAGAACCAGAAGTGCAATAAAATAACCGGTTTGCAGAATGACGGCGCAGATGAGGGTCTGGATGAATGCCGTATAGAACGACCCCTGGATGAAATATGTAGCGACCGCAAAGGCAAGCAATGCACCAATCATGCTGAAAAATACACGAGGTGCATACATGGTGCTCTCCTCCCGAGAACGATTTCTCCGTTTTTGGCTGCGCTGCGGCATTTTTTTTCTTTGCAAGAATATACGATGAGACCGGTGTTGTTTCAACACACATATACTTCTTCTATCTCCCACGGCATGAAATTTCGGTAATCTTGATTGGTAAATTCCTTGGTAATCGGCGATTTGCCCGAATCGGTGTCCTCTGGCACCGCAGATTCTTGCGTCTGACAGGCTGCAGAACCCGTCCCTGCAAGGCGTTAGCGGCCTTCTCTCCTGCGTAGCAGACTTCGTTAACCATCCAGCCTTTAAAAAGTCGGTATTGATTCCTCGAAGAGCAAGGTGCCCGCGTGACGACGAATTCGGAAGTAATCGCCTTTCCGGCAAAGAACCGTATTGCCAACGTAAAACGGTGCGCAACCATGCTCGACCGGCTGCATGGTGTGGAGGCGAATGATTTCTGGCGCAGGGAGTGCCGTGAACTGGCCGCCTATCTGACGGGCCTCGGCTATGAGGACGCCGCCATGCGGCGCGAGGTCATGGAGTTTCAAAATGCGGTGCAGGCGGAGTTGTGGGCGGGGGATGCCACGCCCGAGGCGCGCCGCGACAGCCATTGAGGCTTTAAAAGTTTCCCATAAAAAAGCCGGCAGGTGTCGCACCGCCGGCTTTTCTGTTCGTATCTGTTTTTGATCAGGATGCGCCGGCACCGCGCGTGCGGGCAACGCCGTCGAGCGCGGGCTTATATTTCGGATCAAGCCGTGCCGCATGTGAATAGGACTTTGCGGCTTTCGCCATCTCGCCGCGGCGCTCATAGACCAGTGCCTGGTTGGCCCATGATTCTGCGACGTTGCCATCAAGCGAAATGGCGTGGTTGAAATCGGCGAAAGCGTTTTCGTCGTCGTTCAGCGCGACATAGGAAAGGCCACGGCCGTTATAGGGTTCCGGCGAGGTTGAGGACAGCGAGATGGCCTTGGAGAAGTCCTCGATGGCCTGGGCATGCTGGTTGCGCAGCTGGTAGATCAGGCCACGATTGTGCCACGCGCGGCCATCGGTGGTTTCGAGTTCGATGGCGCGGGAGAAGTCGTTGAAAGCTTCGTTGACGCGGCCGGACTGGCGGTAAAGATTGCCACGGCCGATCAGGGCTACGTCATAGCTCGCATTGATCTGTAAAGCGGCGTTGTAATCCTGCAAGGCCTGCTGCTGCTGGCCGGAATTGCGATACACGAGCGCGCGGTTGGCATAGGCCTGATAAAAGCGCGGGTTCAGTTGCAGCGCCTTGTTGAAATCCTCGATAGCGCGGCGCGAATCGCCGGCGCGGCCGTAAGCGGAGCCACGGACGTTATAGCCTTCCGGATCCTGAGGATTGGCGTTGATGACCGAGGTGAGCGAGGCAATGTTTTCCTGCGAGCCCTGGGCACGGTCGATCCTGAAGACATCGTCAGTCTGGTTGGACGTAGCGCAGCCGGAAAGACCGGCAAGGACGGTACAGACGACAAGGGAAACACGGAATCTCTTGTTGTTTTTCAGGAGCACCCGGCGCGTGGAGGCATCGGAGTTTTTCACAACACAGGCATCAACAGCGGTCATTCGGTGGGGGTTCCCTCGCAGGCCGGTCTCAAGATCATTCTCCGGCCACAAACACAAAGAGCGGCGGCGAATTGATCGCCCCCGCCCAACAAGCATTCAAAAACGTCCAAAAGACGGCCTATTAACGGCCTGCGCGCGGAGCTGCAACCAGACCTTCGCGCTGTGCGCGCTTGCGTGCCAGCTTGCGAACGCGACGAACAGCTTCAGCCTTTTCGCGGGCGCGCTTCTGGGAAGGCTTTTCGTAATAATCGCGCATTTTCATTTCACGGAAAATGCCTTCGCGCTGCATCTTTTTCTTGAGAGCGCGAAGCGCCTGATCAACGTTATTGTCGCGGACTAGTACCTGCACGTGAAACCCGTTCCTTTTGTTTGGTTGTCTTGCTGTGAGAATAAAGGCATTCGCACGCAAATAAAATCGTTCGTTCGGCCGTCGAGCCTAGCGATTGGTGACGTGCAATATCAGAACATTTGCAGCAAGTCCATACGGTACCGCATATTCAACAGCCAAAATCCAGCTATCCCGGCATTCTGCCTGCAATGTCGAAACAAAAGCATTGCGGCGTCGCAAAATGGATATTGCCTCCGATGCCGATTTGCCATGTGTATAATATGTGCCGGAGCTATGCTTTCGGCTTCTGGCCGGTTCTTGAGGAGCAGACTGCGAATGCGCAAATATTCCGTTTTTGCCGTGGCGCGCGAGGCGTTGCGGGGTCATAAGGGGTGGGATGCGCAATGGGCGTCGCCCGAGCCGCGCAAGGAATATGACGTCATCATCATCGGTGGCGGCGGCCACGGTCTTGGGGCCGCCTATTATCTTGCCAAGGAACACGGCATTACCAATATAGCGGTGCTGGAAAAGGGCTGGCTAGGCGGTGGCAATACCGGCCGCAACACCACCATCATCCGCTCCAATTATCTCTATGAAGAGAGCATGGATATCTACGAGCATTCCCTGAAATTATGGGAAGGCCTGAGCCAGGATCTCAATTACAACGTCATGTATTCGGCGCGCGGCGTTATGATGCTGTCGCACAATATTCACGACCAGCAGTCCTTCAAGCGCCATATCAATGCCAACCGTCTCTATGGCATCGACAATGAATGGCTGACGCCGGAACAAGCCAAGGCCTATTGCCCGCCACTCGAGATTTCCGGCAATGCGCGTTATCCGATCAACGGTGCTGCCCTCCAGCGGCGCGGCGGCACGGCGCGTCACGATGCGGTGGCCTGGGGATATGCGCGTGCGGCTTCCGATCGCGGCGTGCACATTATCCAGAATTGCGAAGTCACGGCCATCAGGCGCGGACCTGATGGCGCGGTCACGGGCGTCGAGACCAATCGCGGTTTCATTGGCGCAAAGAAAATCGGCGTTTCCGCCGCCGGCCACTCCTCCGTTCTGATGAAAATGGCGGATGTGCGTGTGCCTCTGCATTCCAACCCGTTACAGGCGCTGGTATCAGAGCCGCTGAAGCCGATCTTCCCCTGTGTCGTCATGTCCAATACGGTGCATGCCTATATCTCCCAGTCGGACAAGGGCGAGCTGGTCATCGGTGCTGGCACCGACCAGTATAATTCCTACTCCCAGACTGGCGGCCTGCAGATCATCACGCATACGCTTGACGCCATCTGCGAGCTGTTCCCGATTTTCCGCCGCGTCAAGATGATGCGCCAATGGGGCGGCATTACCGACAACACACCCGATCGCTCCGCCATTCAGAGTGTGACGCCGGTGCCAAATCTCTTTGTCAATTGCGGCTGGGGCACGGGCGGTTTCAAGGCGACGCCGGGCTCGGCCAATCTGTTTGCGCATCTCATCGCGCGCGGCGAACCGCACCGTCTGGCGGCGGGGCTGACGCTCGATCGTTTCCGCACCGGACGCCTCATCGACGAGGCCGCTGCCGCCGCCGTGGCGCACTGATGCTGGCGGCGGTTATGCTTTCGGCAAACATGGGTGTTGCGGCGGCGGTCGTGCCGGCGGGCAATCTCATCCCCGAGATGGGGGATTTTCGTAGCCAGAAAATCCAGAGAATGCAGGGTGAACGCGACTGGCCTTTCGTGGCGGAAAAAGGCCTTTTGCTCTGCGCGCCGAGTCTCGCGGACAAGCTGGTCTATTTCGTCGGCGAGAAGGAAAATGGTGCGCAGGACGAGCCCTTCGCGATCGACACCGACATGATGGCGGTTGCCATCATCAATATGGGTCGGGCCTCGGCGCTGAAACCATTCGATAATTTCGAGCAGCTCTTGAAGCGGCTTTCCCCCTTCGTTGCGATGGGAAAGCGGCTGTGTGACCAACCCGCCGGAAGCATGCTTCCGGAAAGTTCTCTTTGAAGGTGGAGCCACGATGCTTCTGATCCATTGCCCTTATTGCCGGGAAGACCGTTCCGAACTCGAATTTCGCTGGGCGGGCGAAGCCCATATCGCCCGGCCGGAAAACATTGCCGATATTTCGGACGAGGCCTTTGCCGAATATTTCTTCATTCGCGACAATGACAAAGGTCTCGTTTTCGAGCGCTGGCGCCACATTCACGGTTGCGGCCGCTTTTTCAACGCCGCGCGCGATTCCGTCAGCGACAAATTCCTGATGACCTACAAGGCAGGCGAGCCGAAACCGGATGCCGACGCGGTTCTTTCCGCCCAAAAGGGAGCTGCGCAATGAGCGGCGATTATCGTATCAAGGGCGCCGGTCGCCTGACACCTGCCAGAACGGCACGCTTCACCTTCGACGGCAAGATCTATCAGGCGCTGGAAGGCGACACCGTTGCATCCGCACTTCTGGCGAATGGCGTGCATCTGATTGGCCGTTCGTTCAAATATCACCGGCCGCGCGGTTTCCTTTCCGCCGGCCCGGAGGAGCCGAATGCGCTGATCGACGTGTCGCGTGACAGCCTGCGCAAGCAGCCGAATGTGCGCGCCACGGTGCAGGATGTATTCGACGGCGCCATCATCGCCTCGCAGAACCGCTTTCCGTCGCTGTCCTTCGATATCAGTGCGATCAACGATTTCCTGTCGCCGATGTTTGCGGCTGGTTTCTACTATAAGACGTTCATGTGGCCGAAGGCCGCGTGGCACAAGATTTATGAACCGATCATCCGTCGCGCAGCCGGTCTCGGCAAGGCGCCGACCGAGCCGGATGCGGATCATTATTCCGGCCGCTATGCCCATTGCGACGTGCTGGTGGCCGGTGGCGGTGTGGCCGGGCTGACAGCGGCGCTCACCGCTGCAAAAACTGGCGCCAGCGTCATTCTGGTTGATGAGAATGCCGAAGTTGGCGGCGCGCTGCGTTTTGATACCGGTGCGGTCATCGACGGCCTGTCCGGATATGACTGGGCGCAAAAAGTTTTGACTGAACTGAAATCGCTGCCCAATGTGCGTGTTCTGACCCGCACGACAGCGTTCGGTTATTACAACCACAATTTCGTGGCGCTGGCCGAGCGTGTGACCGATCACCTCGCCACGCCGGCCAAACACCAGCCACGTGAAAGACTGTGGCAGGTCCGCTCCAAGAAGGTCGTTCTGGCGGCAGGCGCGATCGAGCGGCACATGGTCTTTGCCAATAATGATCGTCCCGGCATCATGCTGGCTTCTGCTGCGCGCATCTATCTCAACCATTACGGCGTGACCGTCGGCAATAATGTCGGTGTCTACACAGCCCATGATTCTGCCTATGAGACGGCATTCGATCTCAAGAAAGCGGGTGTGAAGATCGCCGCTATCGTGGATTGCCGCGAGAACCCCGATCGGCGGCTGCTGGACGAGGCGCGGGCGCTGGGCATCGAGGTACTGGCGGGTCACAGTGTTTACGATACGTCAGGGCGGCTGCGCGTTTCTTCCATGAGCGTTGGCCGCAATGGCGGCTCTAACAAGCGCAAGATCGCCATCGACGCGCTCGTCGTTTCGGCGGGCTGGACGCCTTCGGTGCATCTCTTCTCGCAATCGCGCGGCAAGCTGAAGTTTGACGCGGCAAACCAGCGGTTCCTGCCTGACATCCATGTGCAGAATTGTGTGTCAGTCGGCGCCTGCAACGGCACGGACGATCTCGCCGCATTGATCGCCGAGGCTGCTGCCGCAGGTGGCGGTGCAGCGGAATTCTCCGGTGAGAATGCGCGCGCCTGGACCGGCGGCATGATCGGCGCTGCGGAAGGGGCAGGCGAAGGCACCGGCGTCAAGGCCTTCATCGATTTCCAGCACGATGTCTGCGCCAAGGATATTCGCCTGGCCGTGCGTGAAGGCATGCATTCGGTCGAGCATATCAAGCGCTTCACCACCAATGGCATGGCGTCCGATCAGGGCAAGATGTCCAACATGCATGGCCTTGCCATTGCCTCGGAAGCGCTTGGGCGGGATCTGCCGAAGGTCGGTCTCACCACTTTCCGCCAACCCTATACGCCGGTCACCTTCGGCACGCTCATCAACCATTCGCGCGGTGCGCTGTTCGACCCGACCCGAAAGACGCCGATGCATGACGAAGAGGCTGCGGCAGGCGCCCTTTTCGAGGATGTCGGCAACTGGAAGCGCGCATGGTTCTTCCCGCGCGGCGGTGAGGATATGCACGAGGCGCTCAACCGCGAATGCAAGACGGTGCGGACAAGCGTCGGCGTGTTCGATGCCTCCACGCTCGGCAAGATCGAGGTGGTCGGCCCCGATGCGGCTAAGTTCCTGAACCTCATCTACACAAATGCCTGGGACACACTGAAACCCGGCCGTTGCCGCTATGGCATCATGACGCGCGAGGACGGTTTCGTTTACGATGACGGTGTTGTCGGTCGTCTTTCCGAGGACCGTTTCCATGTGACGACGACGACGGGCGGCGCACCGCGCGTTCTCCAGCACATGGAGGATTATCTCCAGACCGAATTCCCCGAGCTGAATGTCTGGCTGACATCGGCGACCGAACAATGGGCGGTGATTGCGGTGCAGGGACCGAAAGCGCGCGAGGTGATCGCGCCTTTCGTCGAGGGTATCGATATTTCGCCCGAAGCCTTCCCGCATATGGCGGTCGCGGAAGGCACCTTCTGCGGTGTGCCCACGCGTCTCTTCCGTGTATCATTCACGGGTGAGCTTGGTTTCGAAATCAACGTTCCGGCCGATTACGGCGCTGCCGTCTGGACCGCGATCCGTGAACGGGCCGAAGCGGTGGGCGGATGCCTTTATGGCACCGAGACCATGCACATCCTGCGTGCCGAAAAGGGTTACATCATCGTCGGACAGGATACCGACGGCACCGTGACGCCTGACGATGCCGGGCTTGCCTGGGCCGTTTCCAAGAAGAAGACGGATTTCGTCGGTATTCGCGGTCTGAAACGCCCGGATCTCATGCGCTCCGGTCGAAAGCAGCTTGTGGGCCTCAAGACGAAGGACCGGCTGACTGTTCCCGAAGAGGGTGGCCAGATCGTTGCTGATCCAAACCAGCCGAAACCCATGACCATGCTCGGCCATGTCACTTCCGCCTACTGGTCGGAAAATCTCGGCCACTCCATCGCCTTTGCGCTGGTGGCGGATGGCAGGGCGCGCATAGGCGAAACGCTCTACATCCCGCTTGCCGATAAAACAATTGCCGTCGAAGTGACCGACATGGTCTTCCTCGACAAGGAAGGAGCCCGTCTCAATGGCTGACACACTTCACGCAAAACGCAAATCCGTACTCGAGGATTTCCACGGTGGTTCGCCCTTCGTCTCGCTGAAGCCCGCCGCCTCGGCGTCGCGGCTGTCGCTGCGCGCAAGGGAAAGCGCACTGCCGGCCCTCTCGGATGCACTCGGCCTGTTATTGCCCAACAGCCCGAAAAGCTCTGTCACATCGGGTTTGCGCTCCGCTCTCTGGCTTGGTCCGGACGAATGGCTGGTGATCGATCAGGGCGAAAGCGACCTGATGGCGGCGCTCGCCACCGTTCCCGGCCTGTTTTCGGCGACCGACGTTTCCCACCGCAACACGGCTGTCATCGTTTCCGGCCCCGGCGCGGAGGTAGCCCTGAACGCCGGTTGCCCGCAGGATCTGTCTATCGCACAGTTCCCGATCGGCGCCTGCTCGCGAACGGTTTTCGGCAAGGCGGAAGTGGTGCTGCTGCGCGTGGCTGACGATACGTTCCGGGTAGAGTGCTGGCGCTCCTTCGCCGAATATGTCGGCGGCCTGTTGCAGGAAGCGGCGCAGGATGTGGCGGTCTAGCTTTTCCACCCCTGCCATTCCACCCATCGCCCATGGAAATCGGCGCGGCCGATTTCCTGTTTCTTACCGGTCGGCCAGATTTGCAGGGTGATTGCGGCGCTTCCCGGCGTCGTATCTGCCTCCATCTGCAGGCGGGCAAGCGGAGCCTCAGGGGTGGCACGGCTTCCAGCCTCGGCGATCAGCGTTTCGCCGGCCTCTTTCAGCGCATCGGGAAGATATTGCCAGGCGACAGAATGGTAGACCACATGGGCAGCGCCCGAATGTTGCGCGGCAAGGCGGCGTTGCAGCCAGTCAATTGCGTCAGCCTTTTCAACGTGCAAGCCGTTCTCCACCGCAATACGCAGGGCGGCCGCCGTGCGCTCCAGCCTGTCGGTCTGATCGGCCCAGACATATGACATCAGCCGCAACCGGTCCTCGGCAGACGACGGATCGAGTGGGTTAAGATCGCAGCCGGCGCGCTCGATGACCTCTATCCGCTTGTCGGGCGGGGTGTCTCCGCGCCATTCCGGCGACATGGACACTTCGGATTGCCTGCCCCAGGCAAGATCGCCAAGACGATACTGGTAGCGGTCAAATTGCAGGTTCAGACCGGCGCTGGCGCCGACCTCTGAAAGGACCATCGGCTTGCCAAAAAGCTCCGCAATGGAAAGAAAACCCGGCAGCAGCACAGCGGAACGGCGGACTTCGTTGGTCTGCGGCGGCGATTTCAGTCTTTCGAGGATGAAGCCCGAATGGAAGCGCAAGGCACTTGCGCAAGCCTGCCAGAGCGCATTCTCGTCTTCGGGTGCTATATCGACAAGAGGAGTGATCTTGTCCTCGATGACAAGCGCATGCAGGGCACCGGCAAGCCGCAGTGGGACGGAATCGCCGGACGGGCCAACATCGCCAGGCCAGGACAAAATCATCTCGCCAACGTCCGTCTGGCGATCCAGCCGCGCCGCCACCGCGCGGCAAAGCCGTGCGGTAAAGGGCGAACCGAGGCTGTCGCAGGCTCTTGCCTGTGCGAGAAACGCGTCTCTTACGGCTTCATCATGCATTGGGCCGTCTCCTTTGCGCAGTCTGGCGTTACTTTGCCAGACTGGCCTCGCGGTTGACGAGGGCTTGATCATCAAAACCAAAATTGCGCATCAGCACACGGTGCTCGTCTGATCCGATATAACAAAGGAGCGCCGCATCGACCGCGCTCTGGAGTTCCCGGTCGGATTGGCGGAAAGCAAATGCGCCTGAGGCTGCTGGTCTCTCTTTCGGTAAAACGGAGACAACTTCCAAATCGAGCTCTGGATTTTGCTGCATAAAACCGAGATGGGCCATGGCCACGCTGGCATAGGCGTCGGCACGCCCATCCAATACGGCCTGAGCGGCCTCGTCGTAGGTCTCGCAAATGAGAATGCGGTCATCGGGCACGCCCGCTTCCATAATTGCGCGATGTTGGATCTGATCACGGATCGCGACCAGCGTACATTCCGGATTTTTTGCTGCCGATGCGTATCCGTCCAGATCTCTGAGGTTGCCCTTCCTCACCAACAGTCCATCAGGCAACGCCCAGATGGGATGGCTGAACGTCACGATCTTTCTGCGTTCAGCGGTATCGAAGAGGCCAGTAGTCATATCCCAAAGGTTTTCGTTCAGCCCAGGCAACAATTGCGAGAATTCGGCTTCGATGAATTCAATGTCATGAATACCGATCATGGCTAGAATGACTCGCGCCAACTCCACATCGCACCCGGTCACATCGCCGCATTCGTTCCTGTAGTTGAACGGAGGTTCTATCAAATATGCGAATCTCACAGACACTCCGATCTCAAATTGGGATTTACTTCGCCATCAGGCGTCTTGCGGCCTGTCCTCGGGGTTGAACTGGGTGATGGTTGTCCAGCGGGCAGTGAGCGCCGGTTTTTTCTCGTTTTCTATCTCCACCGTAACATCATAGGTCGTCACCAGCATGGCGGCGCCGCGAAACCGCGCCTCAGCCAAAGTGAAACGGCCACGCACCCGTGCTCCGCTTTTGACCGGCGTGACGAAGCGGACGGCGTCAAAGCCGTAGTTGATGCCCATGGTCGTTTCGCGAATGCGGGGCAGGGCATCGTAATTCAGAGCCGAAAGCAGCGAGAGCGTCAGGAACCCATGCGCGATGGTGCCGCCAAAGGGGCTTTCCGCCTTGGCGCGTTCCGGGTCGGTGTGGATGAACTGTTCGTCCAGCGTCGCTTTTGCGAAGGCGTCGATCATTGTCTGGTCGACGGTGATCCAGTCGGAAACGCCCAGCTCCGTGCCGACGAAATTTTTCATTTCCGCCAGCGCTATTTCCTTTGCCATGTTACCTCTTCTCGATTGCCTTTCGGAACTTATAAAGGTGCCGGGGCCAAGCGATCAACCGCGCAGATAAAACACCACCGAGCGGGCAGGCAGGAAGGCCGGATTGCCGAAATCCGTGCCCATCGCTTGCCAGTCGTCGCCCGGCAGGGTGAAGGGCACGATCTCATGGCTGCGGTTGATGAGCACGGCAAGCTCCGCGTCGTTTTCGGTCTCGTGGTCCGGCGTGGCAAGCACCATGGCGAAAGCCGGCATGTCCGGCCTTTCCCATTCCGCGACCGTCATCGGTTCTCCGCCGGGGGCAAGCCATGCCACATCGCCGTTGCCGGAGAAAAACTCGGTTTGCGAAAACACGCCGAAGCGTTTGCGAAGTGCGGCAAGAAATGCGGTGTGGTCAGTCAGCTCCTGGGAGAGCGACGACCAGTCGACCCACGTTATCTCGTTGTCCTGGCAATAGGCATTGTTATTGCCATACTGGCTGCGGCCACCCTCATCGCCGGCGGTCAGCATCAACGTGCCGCGACTGACGAAGAGCGTGGAAAGCAGCGCTTTCACATCCGCGTGGCGGGCGGCCACGACGGCAGGATCGTCCGTCAATCCCTCCAAACCATTGTTCCAAGAATGATTTTCATTATGCCCGTCGCGATTGTTCTCGCCGTTTTTCTCATTGTGCTTGTGTTCGTGGCTGACGAGATCGAACAGGGTGAAACCGTCATGGGCGGCAAGGAAATTGACGCTGCGGCTTTTCGAACGTCCATGGCGGGAAAAGATCGGCGAAGAGCCGGAAAGCGCATTGGCCAGCGCCCCGGTCGTTCCCGCATCGCCGCGCCAGAACCGGCGCATGTCGTCGCGGGCGCGGTCGTTCCATTCCAGAAAGCTCTCCGGAAAATTGCCGAGCTGATAGCCGCCGGGGCCGATATCCCATGGTTCGGCGATCAGCACGCGGTCGTATAGTACCGGGTCAGAGTGCATGGCGGCAAGCGTTTCGCTGGCCATGTCGAAGCCACTAGCCGTTCGTCCCAATATGGGCGCGAGATCGAAACGGAAGCCATCGATACCGGCATTGAGAACGAAATGCCTCAGGGAATCGATAATGAGCTGGCGCACATAGGGATGATCGCAGGCCACCGTGTTGCCGGTGCCGGTGTCATTGACCAGCACGCCCGGCTTTCCTTCCGGGTGACGGAAAGCGGTGAGATTGTCCAGTCCGCGCAAAGACAGGATGGAGCCTTCGCTGTCGCTTTCACCCGTATGGTTGAAGACCAGATCGAGAATGACGCCAATGCCTTGCGCGTGCAGGGCTGCAACCGTGTCGCGCAGCTCCCGCACTCCGCCGGGGCAGAGGCGCGGATCGAGCGCCATGAAGCCGACGGGATTGTATCCCCATGCATTGGAAAGGCCAAGCGGCGGCAGGTGGCGCTCGTCGATCCAGGCGGTGATCGGCATCAGCTCCACCGCATCGACACCGATTTTTTTCAAATGCGCGATAATGGCAGGATGAGCCAGCGCTGCCACCGTGCCTCTCAGCTCTTCCGGCACGGCAGGATGCAATTTGGTGAAGGATTTAACCGCGAGTTCGTAAATCAGCCCGCCTTCGGCAAAGCGTGGCGGCTGGCGCCTGACCTGCTCATATTGCGACAGGATCGCCTTTGGCATGATCGCGCCCGTGTCTTCGCCATAGGCCAAAAGCGCGGCATCATGCCGGAATGGCCGGTCTATCTCCGTGGCATAGGGGTCGAGCAGCAGTTTTGCGGGGTCGAACCACAAGCCATGTTCGGGGGCATAAATGCCGTCGGCGCGGTAGCCATATCGCGCACCGGGGCCGGTCTCGGCAACTGTCAGCCGGTGAATGTCATTCTCATCGCGCCTCATTGGCAAACGCGCCGTCTCTTTTTCGCCCGTCGCATCAAAAAGGCAAAGGTCGATTTGTGAGGCGTGCCGGGAATAGACCGCAAATTCCGTTCCGTTTTCCGTCTGGGTTATGCCTTTGGGGAAAACGGCTGGTTTCTGCATGGTCTCTCTCTCCGGAAGATGATGATATCGAGTCTGGCGGGGAGGTTAGTCAGTAACCTCAGGCGGCCTCATGGCCGCCTGCCAAGTTTTTCGCTATGCCCGTTGCCGGAAACGGTGCGTGCAATGCAAAACCTTACGTGATGACGGTCGGTTCGTTGCGGCCGGTATGGGCCTTGATGCCGGCGATCGTATCGGCAACGGAAATAAGGTCGGCAAGCGCCGCCTGCGTTTCGATGCCGTGACGGGCCGCATCCGGCTCATAGCGCTCGACGTAAAGTCTGAGCGTTGCGCCCGCAGTGCCCGTGCCGGAAAGGCGCAGCACGATGCGCGAACCACCTTCGAACAGGATGCGGATACCCTGGTTCTTGCTGACGGACTGGTCGACCGGGTCGAGATAGGCGAAATCATCAGCAGCTGCGACCTTAAGATTGCCGTAGCTGGTGCCGGGAAGTGTTGCGAGTTTTTCGCGCAGGATGGCCACCAGAGTGTTTGCTGCGTCCGAATCCACTTCCTCATAATCGTGGCGGGAATAATAGTTGCGCCCATATTCGGCCCAGTGCTTGGTAACGATGTCCTTCACGCTTTCCTTGCGGGCGGCGACAATGTTCAGCCAGTAGAGCACGGCCCACAGGCCATCCTTTTCGCGCACGTGGTTGGAGCCGGTGCCGAAGCTTTCCTCACCGCAGATTGTAACCTTGCCGGCATCCATGAGGTTGCCGAAAAATTTCCAGCCGGTTGGCGTCTCGTACATGCCAAGCCCAAGCTTTTCGGCGACGCGGTCGGCTGCGGCACTTGTCGGCATGGAACGGGCGATGCCGGAAATGCCGGCGGCATAACCGGGCGCGAGCCGCGCATTGGCGGCGATGATCGCCAGGCTGTCGGACGGGGTGACAAACATGCCCTTGCCGACCACCATGTTGCGGTCGCCGTCGCCATCCGACGCCGCGCCGAAATCGGGACCTTCCGGGCTCATGACATCGTCATAAAGCTCCTTGGCGTGCACCAGGTTGGGGTCGGGATGGTGGCCGCCGAAATCGGGCAGAGGCGTTGCGTTGCGGACGGAGCCCTTCGGCGCGCCGAGACGCTTTTCGATGATTTCCACGGCATAGGGGCCGGTGACGGCACTCATGGAATCGACGACAACCTTGAAGCCGCCGGCAATCAGGGCGCGAATGGCGGCAAAATCGAACAGTTCTTCCATCAAAGCGGCATAATCGGCGACCGGATCGATGACGTCGACCGTCAGTTCATCCACCTTGAAGCTGCCCACCTTGTCGAGATCGACGTCGGCAGCGTCGGAAATCTTGTAGCTGTCGATGACCTTCGAGCGGGCATAGATCGCGTCGGTGATCTTCTCCGGCGCTGGGCCGCCATTGCCGATATTGTATTTGATGCCGAAATCTTCGGTCGGGCCACCAGGATTATGGCTGGCGGAAAGCACGATGCCGCCGAAGGCTTTGTATTTGCGGATGATATTGGAGGCGGCGGGGGTGGAGAGAATGCCGCCCTGACCGACCAGCACCTTGCCGAAACCGGCGGCGGCCGCCATCTTGATCGCCTTCTGGATGACTTCGCGGTTGTAATAACGGCCATCGCCGCCGATCACCAGCGTCTGGCCCTGAAAGCCCTCAAGCGAGTCGAAGATCGACTGGATGAAGTTTTCGGCATAATTTTCCTGGGCGAAGACGGGCACCTTCTTGCGCAGGCCGGATGTGCCCGGCTTCTGATCCTGAAAGGGTGTCGTCTGAACGGTCTTGATCATTGTTTCAATGGCCTCTCGAAATAAGCTGGCTGTAAAGCGCGGCGTAGAGCGCAGCGCTTTTTTCCCAGGAAACATCGGATTTCATGCCGAGTTTCTGCATTTGTGTCCAAAGTTTCGGGTCGTGATAATAACGCACGGTCCGGCGGATCGCCTGTTTCAGACCGTCGAGCGTGACGGGTGAGAATTGTACACCGGTCGCCGATTTATTGGCGATGGCGGCATGGTTGGCGTCGATCACCGTATCGGCAAGGCCGCCGGTTCGGGCAACCACGGGAACGCAGCCATAACGCAGCGCGTAAAGCTGGGTGAGGCCGCAGGGCTCGAAGCGTGAGGGGATGATGATCGCATCGCAACCCGCCTGCATCAGATGCGATAGCGGCTCATTATAACCGATGGCGACACCGACGCGGCCATGGTGGCGGGATGCCGCCGCCAGTAGCGCGCCTTCCAATGCCACATCGCCGGCGCCCAGCACAACCAGACGGCCGCCGAGGGAAACGATCTCGTCCACGGCTTCCGCCATCAGATCGATGCCCTTCTGCCAGGTGAGGCGGGATATGACGCAGAAAAGCGGGCTGTCATCCTGGTCGATGCGGAAATGTTCTGCGACGGCCTTCTTGTTCAGCGCGCGGTTCTTGAGATTGGTGGCGGAATAGTTGTCGTGGATCAGATGGTCGGTGGCCGGGTTCCAGACATCGGCGTCAATGCCGTTGACGATACCGTGCAGCACATGGGCGCGGCTGCCGATCACCCCTTGCAGCCCCATGCCGAATTCCGCGGTCAGGATTTCTTCCGCATAGGATGGGCTGACCGTGCTGAGCGCGGTTGCCGTCTGCAAGCCGCCCTTGAGGAAGCTGACATCGTTATAATATTCGATGCCTTCCATGCCGAAGGCGTGGGCGGGCAATTCGAGCTTGCTGAAGATGTTGGCCCCGAACTGACCCTGAAAAGCAATGTTGTGGATGGTGAGAAGGCTCGGAATCTCCGGCGTTTCGGCATAACGCATATAGACCGGGGTCATCGCTGCCTGCCAGTCATGGGCGTGCACCATATCCGGCCGCCAGCCGGGAAGCACACCGGCGCCGATTCGTGCCGCTGCCAGCGAGAGCGCCGCAAAGCGCTTCCAGTTATCAGGATAATCCTTGCCGGTCTGGCCGAGATAGGGGCCGCCGGAACGCTCGTAATAGGCGGGCGCGTCAAGGATCAGAAGGTCTAGCCCCTCATGTTGGACTTCGAGCAGATCGGCCTTTTCGCCAAGCAGATCGGTGAACTCAAAACATTTGACGGGGTCCGTCACGGCGGCTTTCACCGCCGGATATCCGGGTATCAATGTGCGCGTTCTCACGCCATAGGCTTCGAGCGCGATGGGGAGGGCGCCGGTAACGTCGGCGAGCCCTCCGGTCTTGATCAGGGGATAAATTTCGGATGAAACCGAAAGGACATTCATGGGCTCTACAGGTCCAGCTTGTCGATCATCGATTGGGTGATAAGGCAAATGCCGTTTTCCGTGCGCCGGAAACGTTTGGCATCCAGTTCGGGGTCTTCTCCTACAATCAGTCCTTCCGGAATGACCACTCCATGGTCGATGACGACGTTGCTGAGCTGGGCGTGGCGCCCGATCTTTACACTCGGCAGTACTACGGCATTCTCAAGGCGGGAGTATGAATTGGCGCGCACGCCTGTGAACAGAAGGCTACGGTTGAGGGCGGCGCCGGAAATGATGCAATCGCCTGACACAACCGACGACACGGCAGAACCGCGGCGGTCCTCATCGTCATGCACGAATTTCGCCGGCGGAGTGATTTCCGCATAGGTCCAGATCGGCCAGGACTTGTCATAGATATCGAGGTCAGGCACCACATCCGTCAGGTCGATATTGGCCTGCCAATAGGCATCGATGGTTCCGACATCGCGCCAGTATGGTCCGTGCTCGAAATCCGAACGCACGCAGGAGTCCGCGAAACGGTGGGCGACGGCTTTGCCGTGCTGGACAATATAGGGAATGATGTCCTTGCCGAAGTCGCGGCTGGAGGTTGGGTCGGCGGCATCGCGACGCAGCGCTTCCATCAGGAATTTCGTATGGAAGACGTAGATCCCCATCGAGGCAAGCGCGAAATTCTCATTGCCGGGAATGCCGGGCGGATCGGCCGGCTTTTCGATGAAGTCGATGATCTCGTCTTTTTCGTTCACATGCATCACGCCGAAGCCCGACGCTTCCTTGCGTGGCACTTCAAGGCAACCGATCGTTACATCCGCGCCGGAATCGACATGCTGTTGCAGCATGTATTCGTAGTCCATCTTGTAAATATGGTCGCCGGCCAGAATGACCATATATTCGGGCGCATAGGGCTCGATAATGTCGATGTTCTGGTAAACGGCGTCGGCGGTGCCTTCGTACCATTGCGTTTCGGACACGCGCTGCGAGGCCGGCAGAATGTCAAAGCTTTCGTTACGCTCTGGACGGAAGAAGTCCCAGCCGCGTTGCAGGTGGCGGATGAGGGAGTGAGCCTTGTATTGCGTGGCGACGCCGATGCGGCGAATGCCGGAATTCAGCGCGTTCGAAAGTGCAAAATCGATGATGCGGGCCTTACCGCCAAAATAAACCGCTGGTTTTGCCCGGCGGTCCGTCAATTCCTTCAAACGGCTTCCTCTACCGCCCGCGAGAACATAGGCCATTGCATCACGCGCCAGGGGCTGAACTCTTTTTTCCGACATGGTTGTCCTCCCGTTCTGTCTGTCAGTTTTCCGGTTCGAGCATGATCGTTGCCAAGGGCGGCAGGACGAGCATCGCCCCTATCTCCCCACCGGCATTGACCGCCTGAACGCGTCCGCCATTTCCCTTGCCGCTGCCGCCATAAATTTCGGCATCGGTGTTGAGAATCTCCCGCCACCGCCCCGCAACAGGAAGCGGCACATAATAGTTTTCCCGGTAGACCGGGGTCAGATTGCAGATAACCGCAACCGGTTTTTCGCCGGGCGCCGAGCGCAGCCAGGCGAAGACCGAGTTTTCGTGATCATCGACCACCAGCCACTGGAAACCTTCGGGTTCGCAGTCACGGGCGTGCAGAGCGGCTTTCGAACGGTAGGTGAGGTTGAGATCGCGCACGAGGCGGCGCATACCCTCATGCATCGGATATTGGCGAAGGTTCCAGTCGAGCGATCCCTTTTCGCTCCATTCGCTCCACTGGGCGAACTCCTGCCCCATGAACAGCAGCTTCTTGCCGGGATAACCCCACATGAAGCCGTAATAGGACCGGAGATTGGCAAATTTCTGCCAGTCGTCGCCGGACATCTTGGCGATCAACGATCCCTTGCCGTGCACTACTTCGTCATGGGAAAGCGGCAGCACGAAATTTTCGGTGAAGGCATAAAGAAGGCCGAATGTCAGTTCCTGATGGTGGAACTTGCGGTGCACCGGCTCACGTGAGAAATAGCTCAGCGTGTCGTGCATGAAACCCATATTCCATTTGAAGCCGAAACCGAGGCCGCCCTCGTGAACCGGCTGCGACACTTTCGGCCAGGAGGTAGATTCTTCAGCAATGGTCATGACGCCCGGATGGGTGCCGTAGACGAGCGAGTTCATTTTCTGCAGGAAGCGGACGGATTCCAGGTTCTCGCGCCCGCCATATTCGTTGGGGATCCACTCGCCTTCCTTGCGGGAATAATCGAGATAGAGCATCGAGGCGACGGCATCGACGCGCAATCCATCGAGATGGAATTTTTCGGCCCAATAAAGCGCGTTGTTGACGAGGTAGGACAATACCTCGATGCGCCCGAAATTGTAGATGGCCGTGTTCCAGTCGGGATGAAAACCCTGACGCGGGTCGGCATGTTCGTAAAGCGCTGTCCCGTCAAACAGGCCCAGGCCGTGCTCGTCGGTTGGAAAATGCGCAGGAACCCAGTCGAGGATCACGCCGATGCCGACCTTGTGGGCGCCGTTGACGAAGCGGGCGAAACCTTCCGGATCGCCGAAACGGGCGGTCGGGGCATAAAGCCCGGTCGTCTGGTAACCCCAGGACGGATCGTAGGGATGTTCGGTGATCGGCAGAAACTCGATATGGGTGAAGCCCATATCCGTGCAATAGGGAATGAGCTGGGTGGCCATTTCGTCCCAGCTGAGGAAGGTGCCGTCCTCGCGACGCCGCCAGGAACCGGCGTGCACCTCGTAAATGCTGATCGGCTGCCGGCGCTGGTCCACTTGCGCCCAATGTTCCCGGTGGGCCTGATCTTCCCATTTCTGCGCCAGTTCTGGTGCGGTGACGGAGGCGTTCTTCGGCCGCAGTTCACCACGCCGTGCATAGGGGTCGGCCTTCAGCGGCATAAGCTCGCCGTTTGCGCCGAGAATCTCGAATTTATAGGCGCAGCCGGCATAGACGTCAGGTGCGAAAATTTCCCAGATGCCGGTATCCTTGCGGAAGCGCATCACATGTCGTCGGCCATCCCAATTGTTGAAATCGCCGACGACGGAGACGCGCCGCGCATTGGGAGCCCAGACGGCGAAGTGGAAACCTTCGACGCCTTCAAGCTTGAGCGGATGAGCGCCCATCTTGTCGAACAGTCGCAGATGCGATCCCTCGCGGACGAAATAATCGTCCATCGGTCCAAGAACCGGACCAAAGCTGTAGGGGTCGGTCACTGCCCATTCCGCATCGTCGCGACAGGCGCGATAACGCACCGGCTGACGCGAGGTGAGATCGACCGGGCCTTCGAAAAAACCCTCCGGATCGAGCTGCTTCAGTTCGCCGACGAAAGATCCGTCCAGTGTGAGGACAGATACTTCTTCAGCCCCCGGAATGAAACACCGTGCAGAAAAACCTCCCGGCGTTTCGTGAACGCCGAGAAGTGCAAAGGGGTTGGAATGCAAACCGCTCTTGATCGCCTCGATTTCAGCCTTCGTGATTTCGCCAGTCTTTTTCTCTTCGGCCGAATTGAGCGGTTTTTTCATCAGGCTCTCCAGATATCGGCGGCGTATTGCCGGATCGTCCTGTCGGACGAGAACCAGCCCATACGCGCCGTGTTACGGACTGTTTTCGCATACCAGCTTTCCGGATCGCTCCAGATCGCATCCACCTTGCGCTGCGCTTCGGCGTAGGCGTCGAAGTCGGCCGCGACCATGAACCAGTCGCTGTTGTAAATGCCGTCGATCAGCCCGGCAAAGCGGGAGCGGTCGTCGGGTGAGAATACGCCGGAGGCGATGGATGACAGCGCCTGCGACAGTTCCACCGACTGTTCAATAATCGCGCGGGGGTTGTGGCCCTCGGCGCGCGCTTTCGACACCTCTTCCGCCGTCATGCCGAAGATGACGATGTTATCCTCGCCGACATGTTCGAGCATTTCGACGTTCGCACCATCCAGCGTGCCGATGGTGAGCGCGCCGTTCAGCGCAAACTTCATGTTGCCGGTGCCCGAGGCTTCCATGCCAGCCGTCGAGATCTGTTCGGACAGATCGGCGGCCGGAACCATGATTTCCGCAAGCGAGACGTTGTAGTTCGGAATAAACACCACTTTCAGAAGCCCGCGCACGGCCGGATCGTTGTTGATGACCCGGGCAATATCGTTGGCAAGTTTTATGATCAGCTTCGCGTTGTGATAACTCGGCGCTGCCTTGCCTGCGAAGAACTTAACGCGCGGTACCCAATCCAGTTCCGGGTGAGAACGGATCTGGTCGTAAAGCGCCACCGTTTCGATAAGGTTCAGAAGCTGGCGCTTATATTCATGGATGCGCTTGATCTGGATGTCGAACATGGCCGAGGGATCGACACGGATGCCCATGCGTTGCGCCACCGTATTGGCAAGCCGCACCTTGTTCAGACGCTTCACTTCGGCAAATTTTTCGCGGAAACCGGCATCGTCGGCGAAGCGGTCGAGCGCTGTCAGCTTTTCCGCATCGTCGAGGAAATCGTCGCCGATCGCTTCCCGGATCAATCCGGTCAGGCCGGGGTTGCACTGCATCAGCCAGCGGCGCGGGGTGATGCCGTTGGTCTTGTTGTTGATGCGCTCGGGATAAAGGCTGTGCAGGTCGGCAAAGACCGTTTCCTTCATCAGTTCGGTATGAAGTGCCGAGACACCGTTGATGGAATGCGAGCCGATGAAGGCGAGATTGCCCATGCGCACGCGCCGCTCACCGTTTTCGTCGATCAGCGAGATGGACCGGATCTGCTGATCCGGCATCTTCTTTTCCTTGCGGGCGTATACCAGCGTATTGGCATTGATCGCATAGACGATCTGCATGTGCCTCGGCAAAAGCCGCTCGAGCAGCGGGACGGGCCAGCTTTCCAGCGCTTCGGGCAAAAGCGTGTGGTTGGTGTAGGAGAAGGTGCCCTGCGTGATCTTCCAGGCTTCGTCGAATTCAAGGCCGTGGACATCGCATAGCAGGCGCATCATTTCGCAGATGGAAATGGCCGGATGCGTGTCGTTGAGCTGGATCGAAACCTTGTCGGGCAGCGAGGTGAAATCCGGATATTGCTGCAGGTGACGGCGCAGAATGTCCTGCAGGGAGGCGGAGGAGAAGAAAAACTCCTGCCGCAGACGCAATTCCTGGCCGGCCGGGGTCGCATCGGCGGGGTAGAGAACGCGCGTCAGGCTTTCGGCCTTGTTGCTTTCCCGCAGCGCGCCGATGTGGTCGCCGGCATTGAAGGCGGCAAGCAGAATGGGGTCGATAGGCTGCGCCGACCATAGGCGCAAGGTGTTGACGCGGGTGCCGCGCCAGCCGACGACAGGCGTGTCGTAAGCCATGGCAATGACGCGTTCGGCCGGTTTCCAGACGAAGCGCTGCGGCTCCTCATATCCACCGATGGTTTCCACCGATCCGCCAAAGCCGATTTCATACGAGCTTTCGCGACGTTCGAATTCCCAGGGATTGCCGTGCGCCAGCCACGTCTCCGGCAATTCCACCTGCCATCCGTCCGCCATCTGCTGGCGGAAAAGGCCGTGCACATAACGGATGCCGTAGCCATAGGCGGGAATATCGACGGTTGCCATCGATTCCATGAAACAGGCAGCGAGACGGCCAAGGCCGCCATTGCCAAGTGCCGCATCCGGTTCCAGTCCGGCAATGACATCGAGATCGACGCCGAGCGAAGAAAGCGCGTCCCTGATTTCGTGCATCAGCCCGATATTGGAGATCGCATCGCGCATCAGGCGACCGATCAGAAACTCGAGCGACAGGTAATAAACGCGCTTGGAATTGTTGGCATAGGCCTTGCGGGTGGAGGCCATCCACTTGTCGATGATGCGGTCACGGACGACGAGAATGGTCGCGGTCAGCCAGTCATGCGGCTTGGCAACTTTTACGTCCTTGCCGATACGGTAGGTGAGGCGCTCGATGATTTCCGCTGCCATGATTTCCGGGTTGGAACTGCGCGGGGCGGGACGGGGAAGATCGGCGGCGTTTAGATTATTGATCATTGGTCGGTCAGCACCTTGGTGGGAGGAGAGGGTCTGATGAGGTCGATCCGGTTTGCCTTTACTGACGCCAGTTTATGCATCGATATGGAGGCGTGGCAACAGCATTTTTTGTGGAAATTTGAACAGCTTAGGGTAATGAAAAATAACACTTTTTCTTCAGCGTCCCGAGGATCGCCAAAGGCATTGCCTGCCCATTGTCCGTCATTCATGAACGGGTTTGCATGGTCCTTGCGATGCAGGGCATCGTTCAAGAAAGGGAGAGGGGCTGCAACACTTCTGAAATGGTTCACCGGTCCTGAAATCTGTTTCGGTCTATCGGATCACACACTAGCCTTCGCGGCGGAGATAATTCAATGAAAATAAACACGACGCTGCCGCAGCCGCGCCCACCGGTGGCGGCCAAACTGAAAAAAATGGCCTCGGTCGTCATGAAATGCGACGTTTACGGCAGGGAAAAAGGTTCAGTGGTCATACCGCCAGCGCGGATCGTCACCCGGGTATTTGGCGGCACCGCACACCACGGGGTGCAATCGAAGGAAAAGGGTTCCGAGCTTAGCGCGATGCCCTCTTCAAGCCCGCGCCAGTAAAGCGTTGGCGGCTTGTCGTCGCTTGACCAGCGGAAGGCGTGCAGGCAATCGCCATCCATCAACACGGCGCTGAACCGCAACGCGGAAGAAACACCCGCCGCGATCATCTTTTCCAGGCAGAGGCGCAGCGCGGTGGAAATGGCCCGAACCGGGTCCGCATCAAGGCCGTGGCCGGCGGCAATCAGGAAGATGGCTTCGCTGTCGCCGGTGCCGCGCCGGGCGGAATAAATATCATCGGGTATGAGGGAATCAATGTCGCGCCTGATCTGCTCGTAGCCGCCGATCTGGCCGTTATGCATGAACAGATATTGACCATGCGCAAAGGGGTGGCAATTGGCACGGGATACTTCGCCTGATGTGGCGGAGCGGACGTGGGCCATGAACATGCCCGAGCGGAGCTGGTGGCAAAGGGCGGCCAGATTGGCGTCGGACCAGGCGGGTCTGGTGTCGCGAAAAACGCCGGGCGTTCCGCGCTCGCCATACCAGCCAAGACCGCAACCGTCGCCGTTGACGACGGTTTTAGCTTCCCTTGCGGCCATGGACTGGCTGACCAGCGATGCTTCCGGCTCGATCAGAAGACTGTCGAGCCAGACCGGTTTACCGGAATAGGCAAAAAGGCGGCACATTCATGCAGCTCTGTTCAGGGCCTTGTTTTCGAGCGCGAAGCCGACAGCGGCCTGGGCGTGAATGGCGGTCGAATCGTAGCCCGGCAAAGGCAGGGCATCGGGATCGATCAGCAGGGAAATTTCGGTGCAGCCGAGAATGACGGAATCGACGCCGAGCGCACGGGCTTTCTCGATGACCGACATGTAGCGCTCGCGCGAGCACGACTTGATCTCGCCCTGGCACAATTCGCCAAAAATGATGTCGTGGATGGCGGCCCTGTCTTCCTCATCCGGCACGACCACATCGACGCCGTGGCGGCGCATGCGGTCGGTGTAGAAGCCATGTTCCATCGTGTAGCGTGTGGCGAGCAGAAGCGGCTTGCGGCGTCCATCCGCCTTCAATGCGGTGGCAGTTTCGTCAATGATGTCGATGAGAGTGACGCCCGACATTTTTTCAACGGTTTCCGCAACGAGGTGCATGGTGTTGGTGCAGATCAGCACACAATCGGCACCCGCATTGGCAAGACGCGCACCCGCAGCGCCCAAAAGCGCGCCGGCCTCATCCCAGCGGTTAGCCTTCTGAAGGGCGACAACCTCGGAAAAATCGAGCGAATGCATGACGATATCGGCGGATACGAGCCCACCGCGGCTGTCACGAACGGCCTCGTTGATCATGCGATAATAGGTTGCGGTGGATTCCCAGCTCATGCCGCCGATCAGACCGATCCGTTTCATAGGCGTTCCCTTATAAAAGTTTGATTGATGACAAGAATGCCATTGCCGCGATGAAAACGGCATGCGTTTTTTCAGGGATTTAGAAGGCAGATTGCAAATTCTGGGCGTGCATTATGCTCAGCTCGCAAATTTCTTGCGCCACTACGTTAACTGATGCATTCTTGAGCAATGATTGACGACCGTGACCGCCGAATCCTTGCGATTCTCCAGGAGAATGCAGAAACACCTCTCGCCGATATCGCGGATGAGGTGTCATTATCGCTTTCCGCCTGTTCCCGCCGTATCACGCGTCTGCGTGCGGAAGGATATGTGACCGGCACGATGGCGCTGCTCGACCGGCGGAAAATCAACCTGCCGACCACGGTTTTCCTGCTCGTGAGAACCGGCCTGCATGCGGAGGACTGGCTGGACCGGTTCCATGCCGCCGTCAGCACCATACCGGAGATCGTCGAGGTGCACCGGCTGACCGGCAATTTCGATTATATTCTGAAACTCGTGCTGCCAAATGTCGAATATTACGACACCATCTACAAACAGATCCTCCGGCGGGTCGAGCTTTACGACATGTCCGCCTATATCTCCATGGAGACGGTGAAGCTGTCGTCTTCACTCCCGACGACGCATATCTGATCGCAATATTTGGTCTTTTTTCAGCGCCCGGCTTCAAAACGGAAACCAAAGCGGAAACTTCGGGTCTCACCCGGTTGAAGGGTAATGTCCGCTTCAAGTTGCGGCTGGTTGAAGGCGTTTGTCGGTGTTTCCACAGGTTCGAGCGCGATGGATTTTCGCCTGTCGCGGGCAAGCGTATCGCCGGTAAAGACATGCATGTGGCCGCGCTCCTGCCAAACGGTCAGGCTCGAACCATCGTTCCGGTTTTCGATCCTAGTCTCGTAAAGCCCGTTTGCGGATGGGATCAGATCGGTAAAGCAGACATCCAGCACATGGCCTGCGAGCGGCGCGGCAGAAAGAAACGCTGCATCGTCCCGTTTGAGAATGCCCGTCTCACTGTCGGTGAGTGGTATCAAATTCTCGTCCGTTTCGATCGCTGTTTGCGACGGTAGGGTGAGAAGGAGATCGTCGATGGAGGATATGCCGGGCAGACGGAAATAGGGATGCCAGCCGGCCGCAAAGGGCAAAGGCCGGTCGTCGCCATTGATGCCGCGTATATCGATGGTAACCGCATGGCCGGCAAACCGGTATTCCACCTCGATGGCGAGATGGTAGGGATAGCCCTTGAATTCGGCCGGCAATATCTCGGCACGAAAGACGATAATGTGCGCGTCGTTTTCCTCGAAAGATCGGTCGAGGGCGAAGGGCAGGGCACGGGCAAATCCGTGGAAGACGAGGTCCTCGTGGGCAAGCACCGGCTCGATACGGTGCATCTCCCCGCCAAATTTAAATTGGCCCTGAGGAATGCGATTGGTGAACGGGGCGAGAATGCCGTTTCTCACGCCGTTCTGCGACTGCAATTCCTGAAGCGACGAATAGCCGTCGACAAGGTTTTTTTCATTGCCATCGGCATGTCGTGGCCGCCAGCTCAGAAGGGTCGCGCCCTCATAAGCGATCTCGGCGCTGAAGCCGTTTCCGGAAACGGTCAGGCTGGCAATCCCCGTGCCTGTTGCGGAAGTGGTCATCGGGAAATTGTCCTTCATGCGAGCGTCTGCGGCCGTCGGGCCGATTGCGCCGCCGATTCGCCCGATCATCTTCGCTGCGGAGACATTTCGCAATGGCCATGACGGTGGCACACCTTAATGACCTCGCGTCAGCTCGGCCTCTAAGGTGTTATTGCCCTGGCCATGGCGCAAATCATTCCGTGAAGGTGCGTTTCGCGCCGGTGAAAAATTCCATTAGGGCGGCCTGATCCTCGCCGCCAAGTCCCGCCGCTGTCAGCATGCGGTGCACCTCGGCGCAAACCGCCGTCAGCGGCATGGCCGTGTTGGTGCGTCGAGCCAGATCCTGCGCGCCGTTCAGGTCCTTGACCATATTGTCGATGCGGCCAGTGCGGCGGTAATCCTTCGCCACGTAACGTGGCATATATTCCTGAAGGATTGCGCTGTCGGCGCGGCCGCCTTTCAGCGCCTGCGGAATTTTGGCGGCATCGACGCCGGCATCCAGCGCAAGCTGCGTTGCTTCCGCTACGGCAAGGAAGTTCAGCCCGCAAAGAACCTGATTGATGAGCTTCGTCGTCTGGCCTGCGCCGCTTGGACCCATATGGGTGTAGTTGCTGGCCACGTGCCGCAGCACGCGATGGGCATCGGCCACATCCTTTTCGGTGCCGCCGGCCATCAGGGTCAGTTGCCCGACGAGTGCCTTCGGCGCGCCGCCGGAAAGCGGGCTGTCCACCCAGCGCAGCCCTTTTTCAGCCGCATCCGCCGCCAGTTCTTTTGTCGCTTCCGGATCGATGGAGGACATGTCGATGATCAGCGTGCCGGGCCTGGCCCCCGCCGCCACGCCATCTTTGCCGAAAACGGCGGCGCGGACGATTTTCGGCGAATTGAGGCTGAGGATCACGACATCGGAGAGCGAAGCCGCTTGCGCCGCCGTCTCGGCGCTATGCGCACCAAGTCTGGTCAAAGCCGCCACCTTTTCCGCGTCCAGATCGAAAACCGTCAGGTGATTGCCGGTCTCGATCAGCCGCGTACCGATCGCGCCGCCCATCGCGCCAGCGCCGATGAGGGCGATTTTGTTCTTCTCGGTCATGGTGCTCACGGTCTCCTCCCAAAGCGTCGTGGTTACGGCTTCTTCAAAGCGAGGCGGTAATGCCGCCGTCGACGTAAAGAATATGTCCGTTCACGAAAGACGAGGCATCGGACGACAGGAAAATGCAGGCGCCGACAAGCTCTTCGACCTTGCCCCAGCGGCCGGCCGGCGTGCGTTTTTCAAGCCATGCTGAAAACGTCTCGTCTGCCACCAGGGCCGCGTTGAGCGGCGTGTCGAAATAGCCCGGCGCAATGGCGTTGCACTGCAGGCCATATTTCGCCCAGTCCGTCGCCATGCCCTTCGTCAGATTGCCGACGGCGCCCTTGGTGGCGGTGTACGGCGCGATACCGGGGCGGGCAAGAGCGGTCTGGACGCTGGCGATGTTGATGATCTTGCCACGTCCACGGCTGATCATATGACGCGCGACGGCTTGCCCTGCGTGGAACACCGAGGCGATGTTTGTCTGTAACAGGCGCTCGAAGGCGTCGGCCGGAAAATCCTCCAGCGGTGTGCGGTGCTGCATGCCGGCATTGTTGACCAGAATATCGATGGGGCCGACTTCCGCCTCGAAACCGTCGATGGCCTTGCGCACCGCATCATGATCGGTGGCATCGAAGGCGAGCGTCTTGGCACCCTTGATGCCTGCGGCGGCTGCTTTCAGCTTTGCCTCGTCGCGGCCGTTCAGCACCACTTCGGCTCCCGCCTCCACCAGGCCCTGCGCCAGCGCAAAGCCGATGCCCTGCGACGAGCCGGTGATCAGGGCGCGGCGGCCGGAAAGATCGAACAAATTAAGGCCCACTGTTTCCTCCAGTCTCTCGACATTGCTTTCATGCCGGTTTATGTTATCGATAACATTCATCCCTTTCAGACGTGGATGTCAAGGCTTAAACGCCTGTTTCCGGTACGCAACATGCGCGCGGGGAGGCTGCAGGGCGGCGGAGACGCGGCCGGCGGCAATGATTGGGATAGGGATTATTTTGTTGCGCCGTTTAAGGCGCGATATCGAACGGGAGATATTTATGAGAGCGATTGTCGCCCACGGGGCAAAGGATGTGCGCATCGAGGAGCGGCCGGAGGAGGCGCCGGGGGCAGGAGAAGTGCGTCTTCGTCTGGCTCGGGGCGGGATTTGCGGCAGCGATCTTCACTATTACAATCACGGCGGTTTCGGCGCGGTACGGCTTCGCGAACCAATGGTGCTGGGACATGAGGTCTCCGCCATTGTTGAGGAGCTGGGCGAGGGCGTCGAGGGGCTGAAGGTTGGCGGTTTGGTCGCGGTTTCGCCGTCCCGTCCGTGCAGGACCTGCCGCTTTTGCCAGGAAGGCCTGCACAATCAGTGCCTCAACATGCGCTTTTATGGCAGCGCCATGCCGTTTCCGCATATTCAGGGCGCTTTCCGCGAGGTTCTCATCGCGGATGCCCTGCAATGCGTTCCGGCCGACGGTTTGAGTGCCGGTGAGGCAGCTATGGCGGAACCGCTGGCGGTAACACTCCATGCTACCCGCCGCGCCGGCGATTTGCTCGGAAAACGCGTGCTCGTCACCGGCTGCGGCCCCATCGGCATTCTCTGCATCCTGTCTGCCCGCCGTGCCGGTGCCGCTGAAATCGTCGCGACCGATCTTTCGGACTTCACGCTTGCCAAGGCGCGGGAAGCTGGCGCGGACCGCGTCATAAACAGCAAGGATGAGCCTGATGCGCTGGCGGCGTACGGCGCGAACAAGGGAACCTTCGACGTTCTCTATGAATGCTCCGGTGCCGCCGTTGCACTTGCGGGCGGGATTACGGCGTTGCGTCCGCGCGGCATCATCGTCCAGCTTGGCCTTGGTGGCGATATGAGCCTGCCGATGATGGCGATTACTGCCAAGGAACTCGATCTGCGCGGCTCTTTCCGGTTCCACGAGGAATTCGCGACGGGCGTCGAACTGATGCGCAAAGGCCTGATCGACGTCAAGCCGTTCATCACCCAGACGGTGGACCTCGATGACGCCATCTCGGCCTTCGAATTTGCCTCCGACCGCAGCCGCGCCATGAAGGTGCAGATCGCTTTTTCGTAAGCGCCTATTGCGCACGCCGGTTTGTCGACGTCTTGATCGGCGGTGGATTAATCCGCCGCCGATTTTTCATGCGCGCGCTTCCATCTACAACAAGACGTCTTTGATGTTATCGATATCATTTCGTGCATCGCGGGCTGTGAAAGTGTGCCAGAGGGCGCAGCCCTGATCCCCGGCAGACGCTGCCTCTTCTGATTTGCACATTTTGACGCAGGTCAAAAAGATGATTTGCCGATTGCCATTTTTTGCTTTATCGAAATTTCAGAAATTACTGAAAATACAGGAAGCAAAGAAATGCCCACCAATCTTTCTCCGCTCGTTCAGTCCTTCGTGCTGCATTTCGGCGAGATGGGCAGCCGCTGGGGCATCAACCGCACGGTCGGCCAGGTCTATGCTTTGCTTTACATCTCGCCGAAGCCGCTCTGCGCGGACGACATTGTCGAGTCGCTCGGCATTTCCCGTTCCAATGTGTCGATGAGCCTGAAGGAGCTTCAGGCGTGGAACCTTGCAATTCTCAAGCATTTCCCCGGCGACCGGCGCGATTTTTTCACGACGCCGGAGGATGTGTGGCAAATTCTGCGCACCCTTGCCGAAGAGCGCAAGAAGCGCGAGATCGACCCGACACTCAGCGTGCTTCGTGAAATCCTGATGGAGAAGCCGGAAAACGAAGAGGAGCGGCATGCGCAGAAGCGCATCGATGAGATGAAAACGCTGATCGAGCAGCTCACCGGCTGGTATGACGATGTGAAGAAGCTGGAGACGGAGCGGTTGGCTTCGCTTCTGGCACTCGGCTCGAAGGTCACGAAGCTTCTGGAGGCCAAGGACAAGATCGTCTCTCTTGCCAGACCCCGTGCCAAGAAGGACAGGTGAGGAGATCGTCCGTGAGCATGTCCGCAGAAATCCGGCAATCCGCCAATGGCGATGATGCAGACTGTCCAGTTCCAGCGGCGGTCTCTCCCGATAAGGCACGGCGGCGCTTCTTCGGTAAATCCACCAATGACAAGGGTGTCGGTATGGCGGAAATCGCGAAGGCACCCGCGGTAGGAAGATCGGTCGCCCTGCTGCATGTCCTGCCGGCTCTGCTCTGGTTGCCGCAGGCGGGTTTGCTTGCATTTTCGGTCGGAAACATTGCCGACGGTGCGCCGATAACGGCGATCCTGCCGGCGGCCGTGGCTGTTCTCATTCTCGGTCTCATCAAGGCATGGCTGGAAAAAGTTGCCGCGAGACTGTCGTTTCGCGCCGCGCGTGCCGCCCTTTCGCGGCGGCGGCTGCAAGCGCTTCATGCCGTTGCGGAGGTGTCGCCGCTTGATCTGGCGCGCACGGCCTCCGGCGAGGCGGCAAGCGTCATCGCGGAGGCAGCCGAAGCGCTGGTACCATATTTCTCCAGGTTCCAGCCTGCGCGGATGAAAGCTACCATTGTACCCTTGGTTTTCGTGCTGGCAGTCCTGCCATTTACCTGGATTGCGGCGCTTGTTCTGCTGCTTTCCATGCCCACTATCCCGCTTTTCATGGCGCTGATCGGCTGGCAGGCGAAGGCTGCCAGTGAAAAGCAGCTGGCCGAGACCGGCAACATGAATGCTTTCCTGCTCGATCGCCTGCGCGGTCTGGAAACGATCCGCGCACTGGCAGCCGTTGATCTGACCGCTGGACGCCTGCGCACGGACGCAGAGAACCTCAAGAAGCGGACGATGGCTGTCCTGCGGATCGCCTTTCTGTCCTCGGCGGTGCTGGAGCTTTTCGCTGCCCTCGGCGTTGCCATGACCGCCGTTTATATCGGTTTCCATCTGCTCGGTTTTCTCGATTTCGGCGCGTGGGGCGAGAAGCTGACACTTGCCGAGGGGCTGTTCATCCTGCTTCTGGCGCCTGCCTTTTTCGAACCGCTGCGGGAGTTGTCCGCCGTCTGGCACGACCGCGCAGCCGGCGAGGCGGCGCTGGGCGCGCTCGACACATTGACGCGGGCTGGCAAAGCCATCGTGGGTGAGGGTAAGGAGGTCGCAATGGCCCCTTTTCCGACGCCCGGTCTGGTGGAGTTGGCTAATCTCTCCTTCGCCTATCCGAATGCTCCGCCTGTCATTCGGAATCTAAATCTTGCGGTCCAGTCAGGTGAGACAGTCGCGATTCTTGGGCCTTCCGGTTGTGGTAAATCCACTGTACTCTCCTTGATTGCCGGTTTGGCCGAGGCTGACAGCGGTACAATAGGGATCGGGGGCGTAACGCTTGGTCATGCGACTGCCGATGGACTGCGCAAGACAATCGGCTGGGTCAGCCAGAAGCCGTTCTTTTTTGCCGGTTCCCTGAAGGCGAACATTCGCTTTGGCCGCGCCGGTGTCAGCGAAGGCATGGTCGATGAGACGCTGCGCTGCACCGGGCTGGATGCATTGTCGAAAGCACGCCGGCATCTGCCTATAGGAGACGGTGGCTATGGTATTTCGGGCGGGGAGGCGGTGCGCCTCGCCATTGCGCGTGCTTTCGCAGATCCTGCGACGCAGCTTGTTCTGGTCGATGAACCGACAGCGCATCTTGACCGGGAGACGGCTGCGCTCGTGACCGAAAACCTGCTGCAACTCGCAAAAGGCAGGACATTGATCGTCGCAACCCATGATCCTGTGCTCGCCGCGCGCATGGACAGGGTCGTGGATATGACGACGATCCATTCGAGGGGGCAGTCATGATCGCGCGTTTTGCCATATTGAAACCTGTTATTTCCCTGTTCTGGTCGGCGCGCCGCGGCATGCTGCTCGTTGGCGCGGTTCTGGCAGCAACCACGGTGCTGGCGGGTATAGGCCTTCTCGGCGTTTCCGGCTGGTTCATTACTGCGACCGCGATTGCCGGTCTGGTCCCCGCGACGGCCTATGCTTTCGACGTCTTTGCGCCATCGGCGGCCATCCGTCTGCTGGCGTTGTCACGCACCGCTGCCCGTTATGGCGAACGCATGACCACCCATGAGGCGACGCTGTCCGTGCTTGCAGCGCTTCGCGAAAAGCTGTTTCGTGGCTTTGCCGCACCGCAGGCGGCGAAACATCTGGAGGCGAGGCCCGCCCGCCTGCTGAACCGGCTGACTGCGGATATCGACGCGCTGGATTCGCTTTATCTGCGCGTGCTGGTACCCGCCGCCGTCGCAATCCTCGCCGCAATCGCAACAGGCATCGGTCTTGCCCTCCTCAATCCGCTTGCGGGCGTTCTGGCGGCCCTCTTCCTCATTGCGGCGGGTCTTGGCATTTCAGTGCGCTCGGCGTTGACGGCGGAAAAATTTGCGCGTCGCCGGGCAATCGGGCTTGAAGCGCTTCGTGCCCGCACGGCGGACTTGGTCAACGGACAGGTGGAATTGCTCACGACTGCCCGTCTCTCCGCGCAGGTTGCGGCGATTGAACGGGCCGACAATTATCTGCTCGCCTGCGATGACCGCTTGAACCGGATCGAAACCAATGCCGGTTTTTCATTCGGCATCTCAGCGGCGGTTCTTTTGAGTGCGGCTCTCCTCGGCATGGCCTGGCTTGCGGAGCAGGACGTTGTGACCGCGCCGACTGCCGCCCTCGGCCTGCTTGTCTGTTTCGCCGCGCTGGAGCCCTTCACGGCGCTGCGCCGTGGTGCAATGGAACTCGGGCGCACGCTTTTTTCGGCAAGACGCATTGCGCCGCGTCTTTCCGCCGAGGCAGCCGCCAACTGTCCGCGCGTGCCTGCCATGGGCCTGGTGGCTGAGCTTGATGGTGTGCGGCTGGAGCGGGATGGGAACGAAAATCCTGTCCTGACGAATATCAACCTTGCAATCGCCGCCGGAGAGACGATTGCGATTATCGGGCCGAGCGGTGCAGGCAAGACCAGCCTCATCCAGCTTCTGGCTGGTGAAGTGCAACCGGCGGCGGGCAGGGTCAGCGCTTTGCCTTGCTCGCTCATGACGCAGAGAAGTCAGCTTTTCCGAGACAGCATCGCTGATAATCTGAGGCTGGCAAAACCTGCCGCGACCGAGCGTGAACTGTGGGATGCCCTGCAATCGGCAGGCCTTGGCGAGCATGTCAAAACCTTGGCCGCAGGGCTGGATACGAGACTTGGCGAGGCGGGGCAGGGTCTCTCCGGCGGTCAGTCACGACGGCTCGCCCTTGCCCGTTTCCTTCTACGCGACAAACCACTCTGGCTTCTCGACGAGGTGACGGAAGGGCTGGACGGGGAAACCGCCCGTGACGTGCTCGGCCGGCTGTTTGCAAGGGCGGAAGGCAAGACTGTCGTGATGATAACCCACAATCGCCGTGAGGCGGAATTTGCCGATCGCATCATCGTGCTGAGAGAGGGGCGCCAACTTGATCAATGTCAAAGCGGCACCCCGGAATACGACGTAATGCTGCAAACATTGCGTCCGGACTGAGTGATTTTTTCAGGGCCGGCGCCGTTTCGTAACAGAAGGCCGGCCTTTCCTGAAAGGTGGGGTAAAAACATGGAACTCGACATCGTGGCGCTATCGCGCCTGCAATTCGCTGTTACCGCTTTATATCACTTTCTATTCGTTCCCCTGACGATCGGACTGTCCGTGGTGATCGCCATCATGGAAACGGTCTATGTCATGACCGGCCGCACTATCTGGCGGCAGATGACGAAATTCTGGGGTACATTGTTCGGCATCAACTTCGTACTTGGTGTTTCCACCGGCATCGTCATGGAATTCCAGTTCGGCATGAACTGGAGTTATTACAGCCACTATGTCGGCGATATCTTCGGTGCGCCGCTAGCGATCGAAGGGATGATGGCTTTCTTTCTGGAAGCCACCTTCGTCGGTCTGTTCTTTTTCGGCTGGGACAAGCTGTCCAAGCTCGGCCATCTCATCGCAACATGGTGCGTGGCGATCGGCTCGAACTTCTCGGCGTTGTGGATATTGATCGCCAATGGCTGGATGCAGAACCCGACGGGATCGGCCTTCAACCCCCAGACCATGCGCATGGAGGTGACGGATTTCTTCGCGGTGCTGATGAACCCTGTCGCCCAGGCGAAGTTCGTGCACACGGTTTCTGCGGGTTATGTCACTGCCTCCATCTTCGTGCTCGGCGTTTCCGCCTGGTACGTGCTGAAAGGCCGCCATGTCGATCTCGCCAAACGGTCTATGACGGTTGCCGCTTCTTTCGGCCTGGCTGCTGCACTGTCGGTCGTCGTGCTGGGTGATGAAAGCGGTTATCTTTCGACCGAACACCAGAAGATGAAGCTCGCCTCGATCGAAGCCATGTGGGAAACGGAACCGGCACCCGCCCCCTTTACCGCCATCGGTTTTCCTGATCAGGAAGCCCGCGAGACGCATTTCGCCGTGAAAATTCCGTGGGTGATGGGCCTTATCGGCACGCGCTCGCTGGACACCGAAATCCCCGGCATCAACGATCTGGTGGAACTCGCAAAGACCCGCATCCGCGATGGCATCAAGGCCTATGATGCGCTGATGCAGATACGTGCCACCGGCAAGGGCGCGGAACTGCCCGAAGAAGTGCGTGGCACCTTTGCGGAACTCGGCCACGAGCTTGGTTACGCCCTGTTGCTGAAACGTTATGTCGACGATCCGCGCCAGGCGACGGAGGAGCAGATTGCCAAGGCCGCCGCCGATACCATCCCGCATGTGCCGACGCTGTTCTGGGCGTTCCGCATCATGGTCGGTCTTGGCATGTTCTTCATCCTGTTGACGGCGACCTTCTTTTATCTCTCGGCACGGCGCCGGCTGGATCACTATCCGTTCTTGCTGAAGGTGGCCGTCTTCGCCATTCCGCTGCCGTGGATTGCTGCGGAAATGGGCTGGGTGGTCGCGGAATTCGGCCGTCAGCCATGGATCATCGAAGGCGTGCTGCCGACGGCCGCCGCCGTCTCCAGCCTCAGCGCTTCAACGGTTCTGATTACGCTTCTCTGCTTCATCGCCATCTATACGGTGCTGTTCATCGTCGAAATGGGGCTGATGCTGAAGGCGATCCGCAAGGGGCCGGATCCGGATCACGAGCCGGAAGCGCCGCTCGTTCCTGAAAAACTCGTCGCTGCGGAGTAAACGATCATGATATTGCATCAACTCATCGACTACGAAGTCCTCCGCGTCATCTGGTGGCTGCTGCTTGGCGTGGTGCTGATCGGTTTTGCCGTGACCGGCGGTTTCGATCTTGGCACGGGCGCGCTGCTGCCTTTCGTTGCGAAAACGGATCTCGAGCGGCGTGTCGTCATCAATTCCATCGGCCCGGTATGGGAAGGCAATCAGGTCTGGCTCATCCTTGGCGGCGGCGCCATCTTCGCCGCGTGGCCGCCGCTTTATGCGGTGTCGTTTTCAGGTTTTTACCTGGCGATGTTCGCCACACTGTTTGCGCTGATCCTGCGGCCGGTGGGGTTCAAATACCGCTCCAAGCGCGAGAGTACGACATGGCGCAATACCTGGGATTGGGCGCTGTTTGTCGGTGGCTTTGTTCCCGCCCTGATTTTCGGTGTGGCGATCGGCAATGTGCTGCAGGGCGTGCCCTTCCGCTTCAACGATGACCTCAGGATTTTTTACGACGGCACGACTTTGTTCGAGCTTCTCAACCCTTACGCAATCCTTTGCGGCCTCGTTTCTGTTTGCATGCTGGTGATGCATGGTGCGGCCTGGCTGGTGCTGAAGACCGAAGGGCCGGTCGCTGCGCGTGCCCGCAGTTTCGGCAGTATTGCAGCACTTGCCACCACAGTTCTCTTTGCGCTTGGTGGCGTATTGTTGTGGCTCGGTATCGACGGGTATCGCTTCACCTCGGAAGTTGTGACCGACGGTCCGTCCAATCCGTTGTCAAAGACGGTCGAGGTCGCAAGCGGCGTCTGGTTTGCGAATTACGCGGCCCATCCATGGATGATGCTGGCACCGGCGCTCGGTCTTGCCTTCCCGCTCGTCGCCTTCCTGTTGTTAAGGGGCGGGCGTGAGGTGCTGGCGCTGCTTTCCAGTTCGCTTGCCATATTCGGCATCATCTCGACGGTCGGTCTGACGATGTTTCCCTTCATCCTGCCCTCTTCGATCGATCCGAAATCGAGCCTGACGGTCTGGGACGCATCGTCGAGCCATATGACGCTATTCATCATGCTGGTCGTCGCCCTCATCTTCATCCCCATCATCGTCGCTTACACCTCATGGGTCTATCGCGTGCTGTGGGGCAAAGTGGATGAAAAGGCGATCCGTGAAGACAGCGGCCACGCTTATTAATATCGAACAAATACAAGGAGATCGAACATGTGGTATTTCGCCTGGCTGCTCGGCCTGCCTCTCGCCGCCATTTTCGCCGTCATGAACGCCATGTGGTATGAGCTGATGGAAGAAAACGCCAGAAAGGCCGGGGCCAAGCCGGAAAAATAACGCTTCGGGGCACGGGGCAAAAAAGGGCGGCGTCCTATCTGGATGCCGCACTTCTTGTAGAAATCGCCGCGATTGACACGCGCGGTTTCAGTGGATCGCGATGCCGCGCTTGTCCGCTTCTTCCTTGATGATGTATTCGACCAGCGCTCTCTTGAGATTTGGGTTTCCCAGAAGATAGTCGTCGGCAATCTCAAAAATCGATTTCGGATTCTCGGTCCTGTGCAGGGTGTCGAGGTCCTGGCCGATCTGCTCTCGCAAGTTTGAATAGTCGTCCATCGCGGTTCTCCCGGTCACCGGTTCAATGCAGAAGTTCTGCCGGAACCTTGCCGCCGTTTTCAGACAGCTTCTTGATGACAGCCTTGTGCAGCCAGATGTTCATTGTGGCTGAGTCCGAGGTATCACCGGTATAGCCGAGTTCGCTTGCCAGTTCCTTGCGAGCGGTTAGGCTGCTGTCCAGATCGAGCGCTTTCAGAAGATCGACGATCGAATGTTTCCAGTCGAGTTTCTGCCCGTTCTGCTTGACCGCCGCGTCCAGAATGGATGCGACATCGACGCTGCCGGTGGATGCCGGAGCAGCGGCTGTCGGTGCGGGTGCTGCTGGCTGAGCCGGAGCGGCCGGGCTTGCGCCTGTCGTGGGCGCGCCAGCTGGCGCCGAAGTCTGCGGTGCAGCCTCTGCCTTGCCAAAAATCGCGTTCTTGATCTTGTCGAAAAAGCTCATTGTGTCCTCCCTCTATCGGCGAAATGCGCGCCCGATGGCAATGAGAATGCATGCGCCGATGAAACCGGCGATAAGGTATCCAATCCAGCCTCCGAGCGAAATGCCCACAAGCCCAAGCAGGAAATTGGCGACGATGGCGCCAACGATGCCGAGAATTATGTTCATGAAAAGACCCATGTTGCTTTTCATGAACTGTTCGGCAAGCCAACCGGCTACGCCGCCGATGATGATTGCTGCAATCCAGCCGATTTGTGCGTCTTCCATAACAGGCCTTTCCTTTGTGAGAGAGGTCCGCAGGCATATGGACAGGCTTTTGCGCGCACTGATCCCCCCGCCTCTTGACCCCAGGCAGGGAATTAACGGCCAATCGAGGATTTTGTTCCGGTCTCCTTGCTTTCGTCAGCTTTGGCTTTGAAAGTCCAGCCCGATATCCAGAACCGGCGCGCTGTGGGTCAGCCAGCCGACGGAGATGAGATCGATGCCGGTTGCTGCAATGGCTGCTGCGGTTTGAGGGGTGATGCGTCCGGAGGCCTCGGTGATGGCGCGTCCGGCGACGATCTGCACCGCCTCGCGCAGCTGTTCCGGCGGCATGTTGTCGAGTAGAACCGCATCGACTCCTTCCTCCATCGCCTCGCGCAATTGCAAGAGCGTATCGACCTCCACCTCGATCTTGACCAGATGTCCGACACCCGCCTTGGCGCTGCGGATAGCGTCACGCACGCCGCCGGCAACGGCGGTGTGGTTGTCCTTGATGAGAACAGCATCATAAAGGGCAAAACGGTGGTTCATGCCGCCGCCGGCGCGCACGGCATATTTTTCCAGCGCCCTGAGGCCCGGCGTCGTTTTGCGCGTGCAGGCAACCGAGGCTCTGGTGCCGGAGATGGCGGCAGCAATTGTAGCGGTGACGGACGCGATGCCTGAGAGATGGCCGAGAAAATTAAGGGCGGTGCGCTCCGCCGTCAAAAGACCGCGCGAGGGACCCTCGATTGTCGCGATAATATCGCCCGGAGCGACCGCCGCGCCATCCTGCACCTGACGCCTCATCACGATTATCGGGTCCACCAACTGGAAAGCCAGTTCTGCGGCATCAAGACCTGCGATGACACCTGGTTCACGCGCCGCCATGACGACGACTGAGCGATGATCGGCGGGGATGACTGCGGCAGAGGTGATGTCGCCCGCCAGACCCAGGTCTTCCAGAAGGGCGTTGCGGACAAGCGGCTCCACGATAATGCGTGGCAGAGGGGTGAGGGTCATGTCAGGCGCTCCGCGCAATGCTGGAAGAAAAAAGATTGGACGATGAGAGGTCATGGGCAATGGCGATGACATCGGACAGGCAAAGCCTGCGCCTTGTGGCGGTCGCGTCCTTTTCCGGGAAATCGTTACGGAAATGGGCCCCGCGCGATTCTCTTCGCAAGGCGGCGAAGACGGCGATTGCGAGCCCGACGATGGCGGGATCGGATGCCGGGCCGTTCTGTTCGGCCAGTGGGAGAAGTTCGCTGATCGCGCTGATCAACCCCGCTTCATGTCTGGCGATGCCGAGATGGCGGGAGACGATGGGCCGGACGATAGACGGGTCTGCTGCCGAAAGAACAGGCGTTGCGAATGGCGTGACAGCTGTCACCCGTTTTGATGCCGGTCGGGCGGCAATATCTTTTGCCGCACGCATGCCCATGGCAGCCGCCTCCAGCAGGGAGTTGCTGGCCAGCCGGTTAGCCCCGTGAAGACCGGTGCAGGCGGTTTCGCCCGCAACCCATAGGCCCGGCACGGAACTACGGCCATTACCATCCGTGGCGACGCCGCCCATGTGGTAGTGCACGGCGGGACGGACGGGCACGAGTTCGCGGGCGGGGTCTATACCAGCCTCGCGGCATAGCAGGTCGATTGACGGGAAACGCGCCGAAAAACCGCTGCCGATCGCCTTGCGGGCATCGAGAAAGACTTTGCCGCCGCGCAGGATTTCCCGGTCGATGGCGCGGGCGACAATATCGCGGGAGGCAAGTTCTGCACCCGGAACGGCCGCCATGAAACGTTCGCCGCTTTCATTGAGAAGAACGGCACCTTCGCCCCGCACCGCCTCGCTGACCAGAGCCAGCGGCCGCCGGGGAGAGGAAAGCGCCGTTGGGTGGAACTGGACGAATTCCATATCAGTGAGGATGGCTCCGGCGCGCGCGGCGAGCATGATCCCCTGTCCGAAATTGCCGGTGGGATTGGTGGTGGCCTCATACAGCCCGCCGAGGCCACCGGTTGCAAGAATGACGTTTGTGGCCGGCAGAACAAAGCTGCCCTTTTGCCCGGCGCAGATGAGACCGGCTATGGCCCCGCCTTCTGTCAGCAGCCGGCGCACCTCCGCACCTTCCAGGACTGCGATGGACGGCGTGTTGAGAACGGCGGCTGCAAGAGCCCTCACAATGGCCGCACCCGAGCCGTCACCTTCGGCATGCAGGATGCGCCGGCGGCCATGGGCGGCTTCCAGCCCGAAAACGAGCCTGCCTTGTGCATCGCGATCGAAACGAACTCCGGCTCGTTCCAGGGCATCGATGACGGCGGGGGCGGTGGAGACGATATCCGCTGCCATAGCCGCGTCACAGAGGCCGTCGCCTGCGGCGAGCGTATCGGCAAGATGCAGTGCAGTGCTGTCGTCAGCGCCAAGGCTTGCAGCAATGCCGCCCTGCGCCCAGGCGCTGGACGTTTCGCCACCGAGCGCGCCGCGGGTCAGAAGCAGGACCGGTTGCGGTGCGAGCGTCAATGCTGCCATCAGGCCGGCAATACCGCTGCCGACGATGACCGTCCTGCCTGCATATTGCGACAGAGCGTCACTCATACCGCCAGCATCCTTTCCACCGCGCGGCGGGCGGCGACCGCAACAGCTGGATCGATTGTCACCTCGTGGCGGTTTTCTTCAAGCGCTGTGCGGATATTGCCGAGCGTGATGCGCTTCATGTGCGGGCAGAGGTTGCAGGGGCGGATGAATTCGACATCGGGATGATGCACGGCGACATTGTCGCTCATCGAGCATTCCGTCAAAAGCACCACGCGGGCCGGTCTTTCCCGGCCGACGTAATCCGACATGACAGCGGTCGAGCCGGAAAAATCTGCGGCCTCAACGACATCGGGCGGACATTCGGGATGCGCGAGAACGGTAATGCCGGGATGGCTTTCGCGCAATTCCCTGATGTCGTTGGCGGTGAAAAGCTCATGCACCTCGCAATGGCCGCGCCATGCGATGAGTTCGACATTGGTCTCCCGCGCCACATTCTTCGCCAGATATTCGTCCGGCAGCATCAGCACGCGCGGCACGCCGAGCGATTCCACCACTTGGCGGGCATTGCCGGAGGTGCAGCATATGTCGGAAGCCGCCTTCACCGCCGCCGAGGTGTTCACGTAAGTGACGACAGGAACGCCGGGATAGGCCTTGCGCAGAAGTGCGATGTCTTCGGGCGTGATGGAATCGGCGAGCGAGCAGCCGGCGGCCATATCCGGAATAAGCACGGTTTTTCCCGGATTGAGCAGCTTTGCCGTCTCAGCCATGAAATGCACGCCGGCGAGAACGATCACATCCGCTTCTACTTCCATTGCCTTGCGCGCAAGGGCGAGGCTATCGCCAACGATATCGGCAACGCCGTGGAAGATTTCCGGCGTCTGGTAATTATGGGCGAGGATGACGGCGTTGCGCCTGCGCTTCAGATCGAGGATCGCCTCCACATCATCCTGAAAACCCATCCATTCCGCCTTGGGAATGACGCGGCTGACGCGGTCGTAAAGGCTTGCGGCAGATATCTGTTCGTTCACGGCACTCTCCCATTTATACTCTATTTGAGTATATCTACGGCAAACAGATATTCTCATTGTGAGCATATGTCAATTGCGGGAGAGTGGCAGTTTGGTTCCGGAAAGGGCGCGTTCATTCACAACGGTCTGGCGGAATCGGAAGAGCTTTGCAGGGCGTCCGCCGGTTTCGGTCGCCATGTCGCCAGTTTCTTCCACCAGCTGCTGCTGTTCTATCAGCCGGCGGAAGTTCTGCTTGTGCAGCGTCAGACCGGCGAGCGCCTCCACCGCGCGCTGCAATTGCAGCAGGGTGAAAGCGTCGGCCATCAGTTCGAAAACTACAGGCCGGTATTTGATCTTAGCCCGGAGGCGCGCGATGCCGGTGGCAAGAATGCGGCGGTGATCGGCAAACATCGGTCTGCCGAAATTGATCCGAGGCTCACTCTGGGCTTCCTCGACCAGTCCGGCCTCATAGAGCAATTCGTAGCGCTGAAGTGTCAGTTCCTCGTTCCAGCCGCCGCCATCAAGGCCGAAGGTGAAGTCGGCCCGTAAATGGCGCTGGCCTTTGCAGGCAGGGTCGGAATCCGCCCAGCAGCGCAGCTTTTCGATGATGGTGTCCAGAACCGCCGGCCGGCCTTGCCGATGGTCTTCCCAGGGAAAATACTCGTACCAGCCATGCCAGAGAGGGCGGCCATTGCCAGGCGGCTCCTGTTCGCGAACCAGCCCGAGATAACCGATCGATATGGTTCTTCCGCCAAGAATGTCATTGTTGCGGTCCCGGTCGGCGAAGGTGTAGAGCTGTTCGAGATAGCCGACGGGATGATGTGTCTGTTCGTGTATCCACTCTCTCAACCCGCTCTGAAGCGTCCTGTGTCCGAATTCAAACGGCCCTGATGGAAGTGCCGCGCCCGCCCGCACGGTCATTACCCGCGGCTCGTCCGTGGTGATTGCGGTGACGACGGCGATGAGTTCGGCGTGGGCAAGCCCTATGGTCACGGCGGGTCCTCTGGTAGATGGCGTCGGTATCGACCTTCTTTGGCACAGGAATGCCTGTTCGCCAACAAGCGGGCGGGGAAACGCGGATGCCGACGCGCATGTATAACTTTACGTAGTGATCAGACAAAAGAATAAGTGCTTGTGGTTAGTCGCGTATCGTCCTTTATGTTAAGACCCGCGTCAAAAGCATCCATAATGTAGAAGGCCGATGTTAGAGGATATATATCTCGAAGAAACACTTGTGGGTTATTACACCTGGAACGTGGGGCAGAATCTGGTTTATCTGGATGCTGTGGCGGCTCGCCTGCGCGAATTTTCCGAAGAGAAAGCCGCCCGCGGCATTCCCGTGGAGGATTTCATAGATCAGATCGAAAGCGGCTCGCGCGCGCGTGTGGCCAAGGCGGTTTACAACTCGCTGACGAACGGCGTGTTCTATGATCAGCAATACCGCATCGAACTCAAATCCGGCGATTTTCGCTGGCTGCGGACAACGGGCAGGGTTATCCTTGATGGTGACCGCATTCCAATCATGGCGATGGGCACGGTGCGAGACATCACCTCGCGCAAGATTTTATTGATGTAATATTTATCGCGTTCGGTCTGTCTTGAAAAAAACGCCGATCTATTTCTTGTCGATTGTTTTGATGTGCGGTGACATGGTTCGGCAGGTTTTCATTTTGCTGTTTCAGATCGTGCTGGTCACGGGGCTTGGTATAGCCGGCATCCGCATCGCCTCGCTCATGAATGGCGAGGCGGCATATCCAGCGACTGGCCTCTCCGCAAACACGGAAACGCTGTGGACGACCTCTCCGGTCCGGGTCGATCCCCGCCATCAGAATTATGAGCGTATTCCGACCCCGCCCGATCCATACCCCCTGAAAATATACGCGGATCAGCGCCTGCGCGTTGCGTCCAACAATCGCTTCACCTTCAAAGGACAGGAGTTCCGCCTCGCCGGTGTGGAAGACATCGACCGCAACCGGGTTTGCGCCGGACCTGACGGCCGCCGTTATGCCTGCGGCCTGAACGCCTTCAAGGCGCTTGAGAACCGCCTGCGCGGCAAATATCTGGAATGCCGGGTGCTGGAAGAAGGCGGCGGCGTTCCGTCGGTGGAATGCCGGATCAACGGGCAGGATGTGCGGGCGCTCTTGCAATAGTCAACGCGAAGAACAGACAATGCCGCACGAAAGCCCGTGCTGGACGATGGAAATTTGTATTTTAGAAGGTTTGGTGGAGCTAAGCGGGATCGAACCGCTGACCTCTTGCATGCCATGCAAGCGCTCTCCCAGCTGAGCTATAGCCCCATAAGGGTTCCGGCATTTCGTCCGGTTCCGGGAACCGAAGCGGCTGTTGTTCCGTTCGGTGGCGGCTTACTACTTCGGCTAATCGAAGAGTGCAAGCACAAAAAACAGCCCGGCTTCATTTTTTTGTCGCCGGGCTGGTTTATCCAATAAGATCAAGCTTCTTCGTCGTCGCCCGGTACGCCGATGATGCCGGACATGTCGTCGTCATCGTCGTCTTCGTCGGCTTCGAGGAAGGTGTCGTCGTCGTCGCCGATTTCCACGTCGTCGTCATCGTCGCCCAGGTCCGGGATATCGTCGCCGCTGTTGTCGCCGTCGGCGTCTTCCAGCGATACGAGTTCGACTTCCGTGTTTTCGGCATCGACTTCCGCGACTTCTTCTTCTTCAGCCTGCTCGAGCTTTGCCTGAGCGGTGCTTTCTTCAAAGAAGGAGAGCGGCCAGGACTTGCCGCTATAGGGAGAAACGACCGGGTCGCGGTTCAGATCGTAGAACTTCTTGCCGGTATCGGGGTCTGTGCGCTTGGTACCAAGGTCCGCTTTTGCCACTGTCTAAGCCTCAAATTGTCGAATGAGTTTCGGTGTGTACGCCGTAAAACCGGCATAGACGGTAAAATTTCTAGCCGGTCCCCTTAATCGTTGCGGTCTTTCGTGTCAAAGACAAACTTTGGAGGCCGCCCTCCCATGATGCGACTTGTATGTCAGGCTGCTCATAAAGATTGGAGGCCGACGCACTCTACTGTATTAATGATGGACGCACAGGCAGAAAGCTTCATGACCTTTACGATTGCCATAGATGGGCCAGCTGCGGCGGGCAAAGGGACCTTGTCACGCAAGATTGCGGAGACCTATGGTTTCCATCATCTCGACACCGGGCTGACCTACAGAGCCACGGCCAAGGCACTTCTTGACGCCGGCCTGCCGCTCGATGACGAGAACGTCGCTGAAAAGGTGGCACTGCAACTCGACCTTGCCGGCCTCGACCGCGCGGTGCTTTCAAGGCACGATATCGGCGAGGCGGCGTCCAGGATTGCGGTGATGACGCCGGTGAGGCGCGCGCTCGTGACAGCGCAGCAGCGGTTTGCGGCAAAGGAACCGGGCACGGTTCTGGATGGCCGCGACATCGGCACGGTGGTGTGCCCGGAGGCGCCGGTGAAGCTCTACGTCACCGCTTCGCCGGACGTGCGGGCGCGCAGGCGTTATGATGAAATCGTCGCCAACGGCAGCGTTGCCGATTACGACGCCATTTTCGCCGAGGTGAAGAAACGCGACGAGCGCGACATGGGCCGAGCCGACAGCCCGTTGAAACCGGCTGAAGACGCGCACTTGCTAGATACGTCGGAAATGAGTATAGAGGCGGCGTTTCAGGCCGCGCGGATGATTATCGACGCCGCCCTGAAGAAACAGGTTTTTCGCGGAACCGCTTGAATCGGTCCGCGTTTAGTCCGGAATTGCCTGAAGACATGTCCTTGCGCCGGGAAGCCTTTTAAAAAGGCGGGCATGGGTTCGGGTATCAACAACGCTAGCCCACCGGCGCTTTTGTATTCGCTCTCGCGCGGATGCAATCAGGAGATTTCATGTCAGTATCTACCCCCACGCGCGAAGATTTCGCAGCGCTTCTCGAAGAATCCTTTGCCTCTAACGATCTTGCCGAAGGCTATGTTGCCAAGGGTATCGTAACGGCAATCGAGAAGGACGTTGCCATCGTCGACGTTGGCCTCAAGGTTGAAGGCCGCGTACCGTTGAAGGAATTCGGCGCGAAGTCCAAGGACGGCACGCTGAAGGTCGGCGACGAAGTCGAAGTTTACGTCGAGCGCATCGAAAACGCACTCGGCGAAGCCGTTCTGTCGCGCGAGAAGGCTCGCCGCGAAGAAAGCTGGGTCAAGCTCGAAGCCAAGTTCGAAGCTGGCGAGCGCGTCGAAGGCGTTATCTTCAACCAGGTCAAGGGTGGTTTCACCGTCGATCTGGACGGCGCCGTTGCCTTCCTTCCGCGTTCGCAGGTCGACATTCGTCCGATCCGCGACGTTACCCCGCTGATGCACAACCCGCAGCCCTTCGAAATCCTCAAGATGGACAAGCGTCGCGGCAACATCGTTGTCTCGCGCCGCACGGTTCTCGAAGAGTCCCGCGCCGAGCAGCGTTCTGAAATCGTTCAGAACCTCGAAGAAGGCCAGGTTGTTGACGGCGTCGTCAAGAACATCACCGATTACGGTGCGTTCGTTGACCTCGGCGGCATCGACGGCCTGCTGCACGTTACCGACATGGCATGGCGCCGCGTCAACCATCCTTCGGAAATCCTCAACATTGGCCAGCAGGTCAAGGTTCAGATCATCCGCATCAACCAGGAAACCCACCGTATCTCGCTCGGCATGAAGCAGCTCGAGTCCGATCCGTGGGATGGCATCTCCGCCAAGTACCCGGTTGGCAAGAAGATCTCCGGTACGGTCACGAACATCACCGACTACGGTGCATTCGTCGAGCTGGAGCCGGGCATCGAAGGCCTGATCCACATTTCCGAAATGTCCTGGACCAAGAAGAACGTACATCCCGGCAAGATCCTGTCCACGAGCCAGGAAGTTGACGTTGTCGTTCTCGAAGTCGATCCGTCCAAGCGCCGTATCTCGCTCGGCCTCAAGCAGACGCTGGAAAACCCGTGGCAGGCATTTGCCTTCAGCCATCCGGCCGGCACTGAAGTCGAAGGCGAAGTCAAGAACAAGACCGAATTCGGCCTGTTCATCGGCCTCGAAGGCGATGTCGACGGCATGGTTCACCTGTCGGATCTCGACTGGAACCGTCCGGGCGAACAGGTCATCGAAGAGTTCAACAAGGGTGACGTGGTCAAGGCCGTCGTTCTCGATGTTGACGTCGAGAAGGAACGCATCTCGCTCGGCATCAAGCAGCTCGGCAAGGATGCTGTCGGTGAAGCCGCAACGTCCGGCGACCTGCGCAAGAACGCAGTCGTTTCGTGCGAAGTCATCGCCGTTAACGACGGTGGCGTGGAAGTGAAGCTCGTCAACCACGAGGACATCACCTCCTTCATCCGCCGCAACGACCTCGCACGCGATCGTGACGATCAGCGTCCGGAGCGTTTCGCAGTTGGCCAGGTTTTCGACGCTCGCGTCGTCAACTTCTCGAAGAAGGACCGCAAGGTCATGCTTTCGATCAAGGCTCTGGAAATCGCTGAAGAGAAGGAAGCCGTCGCACAGTTCGGTTCGTCCGACTCTGGCGCTTCGCTCGGCGACATCCTCGGTGCGGCTCTGAAGAACCGCAGCGAATAATCGCTAGAGATCGTTTGATATAAAGAACCCGCCGGAATTTTCCGGCGGGTTTTTTGTTGGCTGCAGTATTCGTGGCATAGGCCAATGGGCGGCGCGGAATTCAGTGCATGCCACTCATCTTGAGGTAATAATTTTCCGCACTGTCGTCGAAAGCCGCTGTCCGCGGATTTTCCCCATCGCCAATCTCGTCATTGGCGGCCACCCGCTCTTCCATCTCGTCCTGACCGTCGGGATTTTCGCCCTCCGCATCGCCATTCGCTTCATCCTCGGAAAATGGACCACGCCCGCGATGCGGCGTTTCCGATTCGTGGTCCTCTTCCGCCGGTGGGTATGCGACGAGCGGTAACGGCGTGCCGTCTTTTGCCAGAGCCGCAGCGATCAGCGATTGCGAAGCCGTTTGTTCCAGCATCGCCATTCTTGCTTCCGGGTCGAGAGCGGCGCGCGGCATGGGCTGGGCTTCTGGCCGGTTGGTAATCGTCTCCGCATCCTCCCCGGTCGGGTGGATGGGCGTTGCGAGGGCAGTTTTTTCGGCAGGCTGCTCTTCGAGTGGTTGCGGTATGGCGCCCGGTGGCGTGGCGGAAAGCTGGGCAGCGGTGGTGGCCTTGACGGGAAGTTTGCCGGCCACTGCAGCAAGGAGCAGGTTTTCCATATCCTTGGCGCCAGCCGTGGACTGGCTGGATGGCGGGTTCAAGGTAGTGCGGGTTTCCCTCGGCTCCAGCTTCATGGTGTCCCGATGCTGAAGTGCAGGGCGCATCTCGGCGTTCTCAGCCCGTGGCGGATTTGCCGGGCGGGCATCTGTCGAAGCTTCCTTTGTTGTGCTGCCCGTTTGCGGCTGAGGCGAGCGTACGGTGCTTTCGGCGGCTTTCCCTTCCGGTTTTGCCGAATCGTGCGGAGAGTCGGACATGTCGGCAGGTGGGGCGGGAAGATTGGCCTGGGGGCCTTGCGGCGCTGCCTGCGCCGCAACCATGGCTTTTATTGCGGCGGCGCTTTGGGCAAGCGGGCCGATGAGCATAGGCAACAGCCGGCCGGGCGCGGCGGCGGTTGCCGGTTGTGCTGTTGTTGTGGTGGTCGTTGCCGGGTTTGGGCGGCCGTCAGCACTCTGGCTCGGGCCGTTCTGCTGTCTCGCTTGCACTGGCTGCGCGGTCACCGGATTGGCCGAATTGTTCTGCTGATAAGAGGACACCACCGCCTTCGCCGCAAGATCCGTTCCCTTGTAGCGGGAAAGTTCGATCAGCAGCGCAAGCCTTGCGGCATCCGGCCCGGTTGGCTGTTTCAGGATTTCTGCGAGCATCGAAAGGCTCAACCCCTGCAGGACTTTGCTGACCTGTTGTTCCAGCGCCAGGCGCTGCGGTGCGGGCAGGGCGCGCAGCGCATCCGTCAGACGCATCACATAGGTTTGAATGGCTTCGCCGTCGCGCCTTGGGAGGTTCATCAGCTTGCCAAGCGCCTCCGCCAGAACGGCGGTGCTGCGGGAAAGCTGATATTCGCTGGCGAGAGAGGTGACTGCGGCTTTGGCGAAAAGACTGCTGCCATTGTCGGGAGCAAGATTGCTTGCCTGCGGCTGCACGGCCTCCTTCGGCTCCCCGCGCTGCGTCTGCGAGGCTGCGGCTCCATAGGCGGCATCGGCTGCCGGAATTTTCGGTACAGGCGGTAACATGCTGCGCTCCGTTCCTATCGATTACCGCCGCTGGCTGCGAAAGGGCCAGTCCCTGGCTCTCTGATCCGCATTTGGCCTATGTTGAAAGATTGCCGCGCCGGTGATGTACAGGTGTCATCTCGCCCGCTCATGCGGGAGCGCCGTGTGCGTCGCTGGCAGGAATGCTAGCTCTTCGCGATGCACACAGAATCATCAACCCTGAGTCTGGGCCGTAGATATTAAGAATTCGCTAACCATAAAAATCGTGTCGATATGGCAATCAGGGAGAGACGCTGATGAACATGCGGTAAAGCCCGTTATCGTCGGAATTGACCGATGAAATATGGTCTGGTTCGCTGTCTGCTGCCTCAAAGGCTTCCGGCGGCATCGCGTCGAGCCAGCTTGCCTTGGGAAAACCTCTCTCGGGGCGATTTTCAACGGGGGCGATGAGGTTGTCTTCCTCGCTTGCGGCAACGAAATTGTCGTCATTCGGCGCCAGCGGCGGAGCGGCGATCGAGAGCAGCGCTTGCGCCGCATTTGGTTCGGCATCGAGGCCGGCGCTGCCGGATATGCCGGAAATTTGAGACATGTTTGAACTCACATCATGTTTCGCTCAAGTGACTATCGGTAGCGGCGAGATCATGCCGCCTTCTTCTTCAGCAGCGCATAAATTCCATTGTCGTCTATCGAGATCGGCAAAATGGCGCTGCGGGCGTTATCGACGACTGCCTGAGCATCAAGCAGTTTTTCGGCGTCGTCTTTCTGATCGGCTTCCGTCTTGGTTGCGGCGTCTGTCTCTGCGGGTTCGTTGTCATTTTCAGCCGGGGCCGTTTCGCTTGATGGCGTTGCCGCGAGCACGGAGATAAGGGCGATTTCCGAAGAAATATCGACCGGGCCTTGCCCGTCAGTGCCTTGCGCTTTTTCTTCGGCGGCAGCGTCTATGTGTTCCTTCACGACGTCCTGAAGTTTTTGCACATCCTCCAGCTTGCCCTGTGCGTCTCGGGTCTGGATATCCTCTTCCCGCTCGGCCGCAACTTCGGCATCGTTGATTTCGCCCATGCGGTTTTTGCCGCGTTCGGCCTGCAATTCTTCCTTGGTTTTCGGATCGGCAACGTCTTCCAGGCGCTGGATGACCTTCATGGTTTCCCGTGTCATGAATTGGGTGCCCTGCGCCTGATCGTTCAGCGCATTCTTCACGGCGCGTGCCGCATCGCCAAATGGGTTTGCGATTGCGGCGATCATCTGCTGCGCGGAAATACCAAGTTCCTTGAGGCCAGTCGATTCTTCGAGATCATTGACATTTTTGGGTGCGGTGGCGCGCACTGCCATGATTGCTTTCGACATCTGCACGCCGAAATCTTCTTCCTTGCCGCTCAGGCCGGCATTTTGGGCAATGCGTGCGGCAAGTGCTGCCATGGGCGCGGTCTTGGTAGTTACGCCGTTATTCAGGACTTCCACGACCTGCGCTTCCGAAACGCCGAAGGATTTCAGCGAAATCGTCGTGGCTTTTCCTGCCGCATCGGTTTTTTCAAAGCCGTCGGTCAGGGTCAGCGCGTCCTGAAGCCTTTGCGCGAAAGCGGCGTTCGATTCATCGTTTTCCTGGGTGATGCCAAGCGCAGACGAGAAACGGGAGACAAGCGAGGCGAAGGCATCGCCATCAGGCTTCATGGCGCCGAACAGATAGGCGCTTATCTTTTCATTGGCAACGCGATGGCTTTGGTCCGGCTGCGGCTGGGTCTTTATCGTCTCGTCTTTTTTGGTACCGTTCGCTTTTTCCTGCTCTTCGCGATGGCGTTCCTCAATGGTTTCCACCATCGACCGCATGAGGTCGCTGACTGCAATGCTTGCCGTCTGCTGCAACGGTGTAATCATCTGGAAGTCCCCGGCCACCCAAAGTTGCGGCCGAGAATAGGCAGTTTCGGTAAATCAGTCCTTAAACGAAGCGTGAAACCGCTCAGCTATGGGCGAAGATATCCGTTTCGTCCCAGCCCAGAAGATCGAGCTTGGCACGGGTCGGCAGAAACGCGAAACAGGCATCGGCATGATCGAGGCGACCATCACGCACGAGGCGGTGGGTCAGCTTGTCGCGCAGCGCATGCAAATGCAGCACATCGGATGCGGCATATTCGAGCTGTGCGGGTGACAGTTTTTCTGCTGCCCAGTCGGACGATTGCTGCGCCTTGGAGATGTCGACCTCAAGCATTTCCTTCAGATTGTCCTTCAGCCCGTGCCGGTCGGTATAGGTGCGGGTCAGGCGGGAGGCGATCTTGGTGCAGAAAACCGGCGTCGTCGTCACACCGAACGTGTGGAACAGAACGGCGATATCGAAACGGCCATAGTGAAAAATCTTCTGCCGGGCAGGGTCTGCAAGCATATGGGTGAGGTTTGGAGCTTCCTTCTGGCCGGCGGCGATGCGGATGACATCCGCCGTACCGTCTCCAGGAGAAAGCTGAACGACACAGAGACGGTCACGGCGTGGCACCAGCCCCAGTGTTTCCGTATCGATTGCGATGGCGCCAAGGTAGCGTGCGGCATCTGCGGCGGAAATATCGCCTTCGTGATAACGGATGGTTGCTGCCATTGTCTTGCTCCGGGAATGTCCAGTTCGTTGCTCCGGCTATAACGGAAAGACAGGTTTGACGATACCGTTTTGTAGGTCGCTCCGACGCGCCTTGGCGCATGTCCGCTTGGTACTTGCGTTTGCGAAAGTCTCCGGGTTAGGTTTGCGGAAATCCTGTTTCTCCAAATTGTATGAAATTTCCTATGACAAAGAAAATCTATCTCGCCGGGCCGGAGGTCTTCCTCCCGAATGCCCGTGAAATGCTCGACCTCAAGGCCTCGCTTGCACGCGAGGCCGGGTTTACGCCGCTTTCGCCGGGCGATTTGGAAATTCCGCCCGCGGACACGAAAATCGGCCACGGCTGCAACATCAATGCCATAGACGAGCGGATGATGCTGGAAGCGGATGCGGTTATCGCCAATCTCACGCCGTTTCGCGGCATCGCCGCCGATACGGGAACGAGCTACGAACTGGGGTTCATGTGCGCGCTGGGCAAGCCGGTTTTCGCCTACACCAATGTCGCGGCCAATCACTTCACCCGCATCATGGCGCAATATAACGGTGTTGCCGCAATCGATGAAACAGGGCGCTATCGCGGCCCGGACGGTTTGTCGATCGAGAATTTCGACATGGTCGACAATCTCATGCTGCACGGCGGAATTTTGCGGCGGGGCGGCGTCGTCATCGTTGGCAACGCCACGGCAGAGGCCCTTTATACGGATCTCGAGGCGTATAAGCGCTGCCTGGCGGCCGCCGCTGAAAAATTACTGACACAGACTGATCCCGACAGAACGAATTTAGTGGAGACATCATCATGAGCGGTACCATCCTCATCACCGGCGCCACGTCCGGCTTCGGACAGGCCACGGCGCGGCGCTTCGCCAAGGAAGGCTGGAAGGTCATCGGCACAGGTCGGCGGGCGGAACGGCTGGAGGCGCTGGCGCAAGAACTCGGCTCCGCTTTTCACGGCGCTGCCTTCGATGTTACCGAAGAAGATGCCACTAAAAAGGCACTTGCGGCTTTGCCGGAAGGTTTCCGGGACATCGATATTCTCGTCAACAATGCGGGGCTTGCGCTCGGCACTGCACCTGCACCGCAGGTGCCGCTGAAAGACTGGCAGACCATGGTGAACACCAACATCACCGGTCTTTTGAACATCACCCACCATCTTTTGCCCACGTTGATCGACCGCAAGGGCATTGTCATCAACCTTTCCTCGGTAGCTGCGCACTGGCCCTATGCGGGCGGCAATGTCTATGCCGGAACGAAAGCCTTCCTGCGGCAATTCTCGCTCGGTCTGCGCTCCGACCTGCATGGCAAGGGCGTGCGCGTCACCTCGATCGAACCGGGCATGTGCGAAACGGAATTCACGCTTGTTCGCACCGGCGGCAATCAGGATGCCTCGGACAATCTTTACAAGGGCGTCAATCCGATCACGGCCGAGGATATCGCCAATACGATCCATTGGGTCGCCTCGCAGCCCAAGCATATCAACATCAACAGCCTCGAACTCATGCCGGTCAACCAGTCCTTTGCCGGTTTTCAAGTGCATCGGGAAAGTTGATTCCAACGTCTTCTGCGGGAGTGCTAAAAAACAAAGCAGGAATTTTCGAGCTATGCAAAAATGCAATGCTGCATTGCGAGACTTGCTCTGTTAAAAATCGCGGATACCGCTATATTCAAATCATCGAAGCGACGCACTCCTCCTCCCAGTGTCGCTCGATGCGGATCGGTGGTACTCCTCCTCCCAATCACCGATCAAGTTTGAAGCCTGCCGCACCTCCTCCCGCGGCAGGCTTTTTCCTTTTCTGGGCTTCTTTTTCCAATGCATCTTGCGGTGAGGTTTCTGCGCGCCGTCTGCGCCCGGATGACCGATACCCCGCTTTTCCCCTTAAGTTTCCGGGGGATTTCTGATTTTCCGTCAAGGCGATGATTGTCGAAATCGGGCGCGTGTCGATCACGATTTCGTTATGTCTAGATGAATATGCACAGTTTTGTGGCGGTGCATGGTGTTGGCCCATTGCTTAGCCCCCGGCCTGTGTTTAAGCATTGGCAAAAGAACGCTTGGGAGTTGCCGACACGCTTGTGTCTGTGCGCCTGAAAGCGGCGGGGAGAGAATGGCAGACTTTCAAGAGGCGCTGAAGCGGTTTCAGCCGATCGCGGTTTCATCGATCGCTGAAGACGAGCTCGGGTTGCGGTTGCGCGGCCTGCAAGCGCAGCTAATCCAGCAAAATATCAAGGCGGTCTGGCTCGATGCATCATCGTCGCTGACCTATTATACTGGCCTGTCGCTTGGTCTTTCGGAGCGCATTCACGGCGCCCTGGTGCCGGCAGAAGGCAAGCCGGTCTATGTCAGTCCTGCGTTTGAGGAGCCGAAACTACGGACGATCCGTGTCGAGGGCGAAGTTGCCGTCTGGGAAGAGGATGAAAGTCCTTTTGACCTGATGGCAAAGCGAATCGAAGCGCTCGGCTGTCCCGGCCACCTTGTCGCGATCGATCCTGCCACTCCTTTCGTTTTCGCATCGGCCCTGATGCAGCGTCTGGAAGGCCGCATCATTTCCGCCCAGCCGATGATTGTCGCACAGCGGCAGGTCAAATCCGCAGCCGAGATTGCCATCATCCAGGCGGCGATGGATGCGAGCTACGGCGTGCAGAAGGCCGTGTTCGAGGGGCTGCGTCCCGGCATATCCACCACGGAAGTGGCCGACTTCGTTAACGCCGCACATGTTGCGCTTGGCATGAAGCCGCTTTTCGTGGCGGTTCAGTTCGGCGAGGCGACGGCTTATCCGCATGGCGTGCCATATGCGCAGACGCTTGTTGACGGTGACATGGTGCTGGTCGATCTCGGCGGCATCCTTCATGGCTATCGTTCGGATATCACCCGCACCTATGTGTTCGGCCAGCCGACGGAACGGCAGCGTTTTCTCTGGAACGCCGAGCGGGACGCGCAGGCTGCTGCCTTCGACGCGGCCCGGGTCGGGGCTGCCTGCTCGGACGTGGACAAGGCCGCGCGCGACAGCCTGAAAGCGGCCGGTTTTGGGCCGGATTATCAGGTTCCGGGTCTACCGCATCGCACCGGCCATGGGCTTGGGCTGGATATTCACGAAGAACCCTATATCGTTGCAGGAAATGCCACGGCTCTTCAGCCGGGAATGTGCTTTTCCATCGAGCCGATGCTGTGCGTTTATGGGGAATGCGGCGTCCGTCTCGAGGATATAGCTTATATGACGGAGGCGGGACCACGCTGGTTCTGCCCGCCGGAAAAGAACCTCGACCGGCTGTTCCAGCCGGTCGCCGGGTAATTGGTCGGGAGGCACAGGACCGAACGGCGACACGGGGCTCCGCGTCGTCGCTGACCAGGACAGGTAGGCCCCTTAAAACGGGGTCGCATAAACTCAGAAAAAGAGGGAAAGGACCACCAGATGAAAACGCTGACCCGCAGTTTGCTTATAGCCTCTGCGCTTGCGATGGCTTCCGCCGTGCCCGCCATGGCGAAGACCTTCGTTTATTGCTCCGAGGCATCTCCGGAAGGCTTCGATCCTTCGCCTTACACCGCCGGCGGCACCTTCGATGCCTCCGCGCATCCGGTCTACAACCGTCTGACCGAGTTCAAGAAGGGCACGACCGAAGTTGAGCCAGGCCTTGCCGAAAAGTGGGAAGTTTCGAGCGATGGCCTCGAATACACGTTCCACCTGCGCAAGGGCGTAAAGTGGCACTCTAACGAGAAGTTCACGCCAAGCCGCGATTTCAACGCCGATGATGTGATCTTCAGCTACAACCGCCAGGGTGACACAAAGAACCCGTGGAACCAGTATATCGCAGGCATCACCTACGAATATTACAACTCCATGGAAATGCCGTCGCTGATCAAGGAAATCGTCAAGGTTGACGATTACACCGTGAAGTTCGTGCTGACCCGTCCTGAAGCACCGTTCCTTGCCAATATCGCGATGCCTTTCGCTTCGATCGTTTCGAAGGAATATGCTGATACGCTTGATAAGGCCGGCACCAAGGAAGACTTCAACAACCTGCCGATCGGCACCGGTCCGTTCAAGTTCGTCGCCTATCAGAAGGACGCGGTCATCCGCTACCAGAAGAACGCCGACTACTGGGGCGAAGCTCCCAAGATCGACGATCTGATCTTCGCGATCACGCCGGACGCTGCCGTTCGTCTGCAGAAGCTGAAGGCTGGCGAATGCCACCTTATGCCTTATCCGGCCCCGGCCGACCTCGCCACCATTCGTGCCGATTCCAACCTCAAGCTCGATGAACAGCCGGGCCTGAACGTTGCCTACTTCGCCTACAACACCACCGTTGCACCTTTCGACAAGCCGGAAGTCCGCAAGGCGCTGAACATGGCGATGAACAAGCAGGCGATCATCGACGCCGTATTCCAGGGTGCAGGCACGGTTGCCAAGAATCCGATCCCGCCGACGATGTGGTCCTACAACGACAGCATCAAGGACGATCCTTACGATCCGGAAGCTGCCAAGAAGGCTCTCGAAGCCGCTGGCGTCAAGGATCTGACGATGAAGATCTGGGCGATGCCGGTTCAGCGTCCATACATGCCGAATGCCCGCCGCACCGCCGAGCTGATCCAGTCGGATTTCGCGAAGGTTGGCGTCAAGGCCGAGATCGTCTCCTTCGAATGGGGTGAATACCTCAAGAAGTCGACTGAAGTGAACCGCGACGGTGCCGTCATCCTCGGCTGGACCGGCGACAATGGTGACCCTGATAACTTCATGGGCGTTCTGCTTTCCTGCGCTGCAACCGGCGAAGGCGGTGCAAACCGTGCTCAGTGGTGCAACAAGGAGTTCTCCGAACTGCTTTCCAAGGCAAAGCAGACCACTGACGTTGCCGAGCGCACCAAGCTTTATGAGCAGGCGCAGGTGATCTTCAAGGAACAGGCTCCGTGGGCGACGCTTGCGCACTCCACGCAGTTCGTTCCGATGTCCGCCAAGGTTTCCGGCTTCACCATGAGCCCGCTTGGCGACTTCACCTTCGAATCCGTCGATATCGCTGAGTAATCCCAAACAACAGGACGCGCGGAAGAACTCAGGTTCTTTCGCGCGTCTTTTCAGGAAAAAACCATGATCCGGTTCATTTTCGGCAAACTTCTCTATCTCGTTCCGACATTTCTCGGGATTACCATCGTTGCCTTTGCCTTCGTTCGTGTCCTGCCGGGCGATCCCGTGCTGTTGATGGCGGGTGAGCGCGGCATTTCGCCCGAGCGGCATGCACAACTTGCCGAACAGCTCGGCTTCAGCCAGCCTATCTGGCAGCAATATCTCCATTTTCTGGGGCGGCTGCTTCAGGGTGATCTCGGCAATTCGCTGGTCACCAAGAAACCCGTTCTGACCGAGTTCCTGGCGCTCTTCCCCGCGACAGTCGAGCTTGGCCTCGTCGCCATCATCCTCGCCACACTGATCGGTGTGCCGGTCGGCGTCATCGCAGCCATCCGCCGTGGCTCGTGGTTCGACCAGATCTCCATGACGACGGCGCTGGTTGGCTTCTCCATGCCTATCTTCTGGTGGGGCCTGCTGCTCATCATCATGTTCTCCGGCATCCTGCAATGGACACCGGTGTCGGGCCGTATCTCGTTGATGTATTTCTTCCCTTCCGTCACCGGTTTCATGCTGATCGACAGCCTGATTTCGGGGCAGAAGGGTGCTTTCGCTTCGGCTCTGTCACATCTCATCCTGCCTTCGGTGGTGCTTGCCACCATCCCGCTTGCAGTTATTGCCCGCCAGACACGGTCGGCAATGCTCGAAGTCCTCGGTGAGGATTATGTGCGGACAGCGCGTGCAAAGGGCATGTCGCCGTCCCGTGTCGTCGGCGTTCACGCATTGCGCAACGCCATGATCCCGGTCATCACCACCATCGGCCTGCAGATCGGTGTGCTGATGGCGGGTGCAATCCTGACCGAAACCATCTTCTCCTGGCCGGGCATCGGCAAGTGGATGATCGATTCCATCTCGCGCCGCGACTATCCGGTCGTGCAGAGCGGCCTGCTTCTGATCGCGGGTCTGGTGATGATCGTCAACCTGCTTGTCGATCTCACCTATGGCCTCATCAATCCAAGGATCCGTCACAAATGAGCGATGTGACCACAGCTCCCGGCGTCAGGCTTTCCGACGCCGCCATCCGCCGCCGGATGATCGCCGATTTCTGGTTCTACTTCCGCCAGAACCGTGGCGCCGTCGTCGGCCTTGCCGTCTTCCTTCTTCTGGTTCTGATCGCGGTTTTCGCAGCCGTGATTGCCCCGCATGACCCGACCCAGCAATATAGAGACGCGTTGCTCGTCCCGCCGGTCTGGCAGGATGGAGGCCGTACCGCATTCCTGCTCGGCACCGACGCTGTCGGCCGCGACATGCTGTCCCGACTGATCTATGGCGCGCAATATTCGCTGTTCATCGGCGTCGTCGTTGTTTCCATCGCCCTTGTCGGCGGCATTGTCATCGGTCTCGTCGCCGGCTTCTTCGGCGGCTGGGTGGACACTGTCATCATGCGCGTGATGGACGTCATCCTGGCGTTTCCATCGCTGCTTCTGGCACTGGTGCTGGTTGCGATCCTTGGTCCGGGGTTGACCAACGCCATGATCGCGATTGCCATCGTCTATCAGCCGCATTTCGCGCGTCTGACGCGTGCAGCTGTCATGAGCGAGCTTCGGCGTGAATATGTCACCGCCGCCCGTGTGGCGGGTGCCGGCAATTTCCGGCTGATGTTCAAGACGATTTTGCCGAACTGCCTTGCACCTTTGATCGTGCAGGCAACGCTCTCCTTCTCATCTGCCGTTCTCGATGCGGCGGCTCTCGGCTTCCTCGGCATGGGCGCGCAGCCGCCCGCATCCGAATGGGGCACGATGCTGGCCGAAGCCCGCGAGTTCATCCTGCGCGCCTGGTGGGTCGTTACCCTTCCCGGCCTGACGATCCTCGTATCGGTGCTCGCCATCAACCTGATGGGTGACGGGCTGCGCGATGCGCTCGATCCCAAACTGAAGCGGAGCTAAGCCATGAGCCTGCTGAAAATCAAGAACCTCACCGTCAAGTTTGCCACCGCCACCGGCGCGTTCACGGCCGTCAACGGCATCGACGTCTCCGTGGACAAGCATGAAGTGCTGGCCATCGTCGGCGAGTCCGGTTCCGGCAAGTCGGTCTCCATGCTCGCCGTCATGGGGCTTTTGCCCGATACGGCGACGATCACCGCCGACGAGATGATCTTCGATGGTATAAACCTGCTGGCCATGTCGCCGCAGGAGCGCCGCAAGCTGATCGGCCGCGAGATCACCATGATCTTCCAGGAGCCGGTTGCGTCGCTCAACCCGTCCTTTACGGTCGGTTTCCAGATCGAGGAGGTGCTGCGCCTCAATCTCGGCATGGGCCGGTCTGCGGCGCGTGCACGCGCACTGGAGCTGTTCCGGTCCGTCGGTATTCCCGATCCGGAAACCAAGCTCAATGCCTATCCGCACCAGATGTCCGGCGGTCAATGCCAGCGTGTAATGATCGCCATCGCCATCGCTTCCAAACCGCGTCTCTTGATCGCCGACGAGCCGACCACCGCGCTCGACGTGACGATCCAGAAACAGATCCTCGATCTGTTGATGGATCTGCAGGAAGAATACGGCATGGCGCTGATCCTCATCACCCATGACATGGGTGTCGTGGCCGAAACAGCGGACCGCGTGGTCGTGCAATATAAGGGCCGCAAGATGGAGGAAGCGGATGTGCTGAGCCTGTTTGAGGCCCCGCAACATCCTTATACCAAGGCATTGCTTTCCGCGCTGCCGGAACATGCGACCGGCGACCGCCTGCCCACGGTTTCCGACTTCTTCGGCAAGGAGGGCGTTCAATGAGCATCGTTGTCGAAGGCAAGGGCATTACCCGCCATTATCACGTTCCGGGCGGCCTGTTCGGCGGAGCAAAGACCGTGCAGGCGTTGAAAGGCATCGATTTTGCCGTCGAGCGCGGCAAGACGCTCGCCATCGTCGGCGAGTCCGGTTCCGGCAAATCGACGCTTGCGCGCATCATCGCGCTGATCGACCCGGCATCCGGTGGCGAGCTGAAGATCGACGGCCAGCCGGTCGATATCGCAAAGCGCCGTCCCGGCACGGACATGCGCTCCAAGGTGCAGATGGTGTTCCAGAACCCCTATGGTAGCCTCAATCCGCGCCAGAAGGTTGGCGACGTGCTGATGGAGCCGCTTGTCATCAACACCAAAATGCCGGCGTCCGAGCGTCGTGAGCGGGCTGAAGCCATGCTCGTGAAGGTTGGGCTGGGTCCCGAACACTTCAACCGATATCCGCACATGTTTTCTGGCGGCCAACGGCAGCGCATCGCGATTGCGCGGGCGCTGATGCTCAACCCCGCACTTCTGGTGCTGGACGAGCCTGTCTCGGCACTCGATCTTTCAGTGCAGGCGCAGGTGCTGAACCTGCTGAGAGATCTCCAGGAAGAGTTCGAGCTGACCTACGTCTTCGTCAGCCACGACCTTTCCGTCGTTCGCTATATCGCCGATGACGTCATGGTTATCTCGAAGGGTGTAGCCGTGGAGCAGGGCACGCGCGAGGAACTATTTGCCGATCCGAAGCACGCCTATACACGCCAGCTTTTTGCCGCCACTCCGGTGACGGATGTAGACGCCATCCGCGCCCGCGTGGAGCGCCGCAAGGCGGCACGGCAGGCTGCGACGGCTTGAGATCGACGATTGACCGATGAATAAGTGGAACAGGCCGGATTTCCGGCCTGTTGTTTTTTCAGGACTTCAAAAGATTGCGGGGGTGCGCTCAGGCGCCGGCCTCTCTCAGCAGACGCACCTGCCGCAGCGTATTCTGCCGGCTACGCTCCAGATGGCGCCATAGGGCGTCGATAATCTGGGCCTTGCTGCGGGCGGCTATGGCGTCGGCAATATTCTGGTGTTCCTCGACAGAGCGGGCGTAGTCGCCAAGGATCGATACGAAAACCGTGTGGGTCTGGTCGAGAATGCGCCCATGCGTGCCGGAAATGACCGGAATGCGCGCGGCCGAAACAAGGGCCGTGTGGAAGCTGCGATCGTGAAACAGCGCTTTGGAGAGATCGTCCAGCGTCGCGCTCTTGGCAAATTCGCGGTGTTTCGCAAGGCTTTCCAGAAGCTGCGCATGCAAGGCTTCGTCCAGCTGCCCGGCATCGAAGGCCACTTCCACAGCGCCTTTTTCCAGCAGCATTCTGGCGGCGTAGAGTTCTTCCACATCCTCCACGGTAAAATCGCGTACTACCATGCCGCGCCTTGAGGAATTGACCACCAGCCCGTCTGCCTCGAGTTTCAGGCATGCTTCCTTGACCGGCGTGGGGCTGATGCCGAGATCGGCGGCGAGTTCGTTGGGCAACAGCCGTTCGCCGCCGCGCAATCTGCCGCTGACGATGCGCGCCCGCAGTTCCTGATGCGCTTGGTCGGCGAGCGTGACTTTGATCAGTGTGTTCATGGCAACACCATCGCCTAACCGCGAGTGACAGGCAATGACAGAATATAAAAAATAAAAAATTTTTTATTTTACAATGGTCGATTTTGCTTTAGCTGTATCCGTCATCGGAAGCTGGCTGCTGGAGGAGGGTGGCCGGGCAATCCCCTGAGGCTTCATCTCCTGCGGTCATTGATCGCGGGGCAGTGGCGACATTCCGCTGGTTGATCGGTGGAGCTTCGATCAGAACGGAACTTCCGTTTATTCCTCCCCAAAGGCTGCTCAAGCGTCGAGGAATTGACCGATCATGAAAATAACCGCTGTCGAACCTTTCATCCTGCATCTGCCGCTGACATCGGAATCCATTTCCGATTCCACCCACAGCATCACCCATTGGGGCGTCGTCGGCGCAAAAATTACGACGAGTGATGGCCTTGAGGGATACGGCTTCACCGGTACCCATGCGCATCTGCCGTCCGACCGGTTGATCACATCCTGCATCAGCGATTGCTATGCGCCTCTGCTGATCGGCGAGGATGCATCCGAACATTCGCGGCTGTGGACAAAACTTGCCCGTTATCCGTCCCTGCAATGGGTCGGCCGCGCGGGCATCACCCATCTGGCGCTGGCTGCGGTCGATGTGGCGCTCTGGGATCTGAAGGCGAAGAAGGCGGGCGTGCCACTCTGGCAATACCTCGGCGGCGCGCGCACCACAGGGGTCGAAGCTTACAATACCGATATAGGCTGGCTTTCCTTCAATCTCGAAAATCTGCTGGCGGGCAGCGCCAGGGCAGTTGAAGAGGAAGGCTTTACCCGCCTGAAAATCAAGGTCGGGCACGATGATCCGAATATTGATATCGGACGCCTCGCGGCGGTGCGCAAGCGTCTCGGCTCCGCGATACGCATCGCTATCGATGGTAACGGCAAGTGGGATCTGCCGACATGCCAGCGCTTCTGCGCGGCGGCAAAGGATCTGAATATCTATTGGTTCGAAGAACCGCTCTGGTACGACGATGTGACCAGCCATGCGCGGCTGGCACGCAACACATCCATTCCCATCGCTCTCGGAGAGCAGCTTTATACGGTGGATGCGTTCCGGTCATTCATCGATGCGGGCGCGGTTGCCTATGTCCAGCCGGATGTAACCCGACTTGGCGGCATCACCGAATATATCCAGGTCGCTGACCTCGCGCTCGCCAATCGCCTGCCTGTCGTTCCGCATGCCGGTGAGATGAGCCAGGTGCATGTGCATCTGAGTTACTGGCATCCGGCATCGACCATCCTCGAATATATTCCGTGGATCAAGGACCATTTCGAAGAGCCGATCAATGTTCGCGATGGTGTTTACAAGCGCCCGGAGCATCCCGGCGCCAGCACCACGCCTTTGGCCGAAAGCATCGCCCGCTACGGCAAAGCGGTGAAATGAAACAGAGGCGTTCAGCCCGGATTGCATCCGGCCACGGGGCGTCGGCGCCGTCAAAGGAATCGTGCGCTATCGAAGACTGGATCGCACCGTCACCCAGAATCTAATCCGGGGTGACGGTGTGGGCATGATGCAGGTTTTGCCAGACTTAGCGCCAGCCGAGTGCAGGAGCCACCTGTTTGAGGATCGTCTCGATAACATGGGCGTTGTAGTCGACGCCCAGCTGGTTCGGCACGGTCAGCAACAGTGTGTCGGCCTCGGCGATGGCTTCGTCGGCTTTTAGCTGCTCGATCAATGCTTCCGGTCCGGCGGCGTAGCTGCGCCCGAAGATCGCGCGCGTCTTGTCGTCGATGTAACCGATCTTGTCGTCACCCTCGCTGCCGTAACCGAAATAGGATCGGTCGCGATCGCTGACGAGAGCGAAGATGCTGCGGCTGACCGACACGCGAGGCTCGCGGGCGTGTCCAGCCTCTTTCCATGCGGCGCGGTAAGCACGGATCTGTTCGGCCTGCTGCACATGGAAGGGTTCGCCGGTCTCATCCGTTTTCAGGGTGGAGCTTTGAAGGTTCATGCCAAGCTTTGCCGCCCAAACCGCCGTCGCATTGGAGCTGGAACCCCACCAGATGCGCTCGCGCAACCCTTCGGAGTGCGGCTCCAGCCGCAGCAGGCCGGGCGGGTTGGGAAACATCGGCCGAGGGTTCGGCTCGGCGAAACCTTCGCCCTTCAGAAGCTCGAGGAAGACTTCGGTGTGCTGGCGCGCCATGTCCTCCTCGGTCTGGCCCTCGGCAGGGCGGTAGCCGAAATAGCGCCAGCCGTCGATCACCTGTTCGGGAGAACCGCGACTGATGCCGAGTTGCAGGCGTCCGCCGGCGATGAGATCGGCTGAACTCGCATCCTCCACCATGTAAAAGGGGTTCTCATAACGCATATCGATGACGCCGGTGCCGATCTCGATACTTTTCGTTCTTGCGCCAACGGCGGCAAGCAGCGGGAAAGGTGATCCCAACTGGCGGGCGAAGTGGTGGACACGGAAATAAGCGCCGTCGGCGCCGAGTTCTTCCGCAGCAACGGCCAGGTCTATCGATTGCAGCAGGGTGTCTGCAGCAGAGCGGGTCTGCGACTGGGGCGAGGGCGTCCAGTGTCCGAAGGATAGAAATCCGATCTTTTTCATGATGACCTTCCAAATGTTTAGGATGCAGCTGACTTGAGCCGGCATCGTTGTTGTCAGTCATATAGGCTGAAGTGCGGATTCTCCAATCCGCTGCGCGTAGACACGGTGTCGCCGAAATGTGAACGACGGTTGTTTCAGGCGATCGTCTTGCGGTCGAGGATGAAGAGATTTTGGTGGGCGCGCGCCGTCGTGAGAATGAAATCCATCAGCGAGCGCACGCGCGGCACATTGGCAAGGTCCTGATGGCTCGTCAGCCAGTAACCCCGCCGCAGTTCCACTTCACCTGCCAGCACCATCTGCAGGTCCGGAAAGCGTGCGGCGATGAAGTTGGGCAATATGCAAAGGCCACGTCCGCTCAGCGTTGCAGTCAACTGCGCAAAAATGCTTGATGACTGGAAGTTGGGTCGGAGGCCGGGCATCACGTCGCGCATGTAATCGAGGCCCGGCGAGAAGATCAGATCCTGCACGTAACCGATAAAGAAATGATCGGGCAAATCTTCGCGCCGGGTGATTTTCGGGTGGCTGGCAAGATAGGAACGCGATGCGTAGATATGCAGCGTGTAATCGACGATCTGTTCGTTGATGTAGGGGCCTGCTTTCGGCGGATCGAGTGTGACCGCCACATCCGCTTCTTTCTTCGACAATGCCATGATCTGCTGGATCGTAACCATCTCCACCATGATGTGCGGATGGGTGACGGCGAAGTCTTTCAGCCTTTCCACGAAGAAAAAGTTGGAAAAACCTTCAGGCGCACTGAGCCTGACCACGCCGCGCAGCAGGCTGCCGCTTTCGGAAATATCCGATTGCAATCTTTCCGCTTCCGCCTCGATGCGCTCGACGGTATCGACCAGGCGCCGCCCGACCGTCGTCAGTTCGTAACCACGTGGATTTCGCTCGAACAGTTTGGTTTTAAGCGAGAATTCCAGCCGGTCGATGTGGCGGGAGACGGTGGCGTGGCTGGTGCGCAGACTACGCGCTGCCGATGAAAGTTGTCCGGTGCGGGCCACCGCCAGAAAATATTGCAGGTCGTCCCAGGTAAAAGGCGTGGCCAATTCGGTCTCCATTGCCAGGTCTGTTCAAAAATGAACAGTTCCTGTTCGCAATTTGATGATGCCCCGCTCTTGTGTCAACGGCCGAATTCGAGAAGTCTACATAGGGAGGCGCTGCTTTGAGGAGGGTGGCGCGACCGTTGTGATGCAACACCGTTGGACGATCGCCATGCGCCTTCGTTCACCGTTGCACAGACCTATCTGAGGCTCGCAATCATCTCTGGGAGGAGAAGTCATGCGCAAGAGTATCGTTTTATCCACGGCCATGGCACTGGCGGCAGGCACCGCCGCTTACGCTGCCGAGATTTCGGACGGCAAGGTCAAGATCGGCATCTTGAACGACCAGTCGGGCGTCTACGCCAATTTCGGCGGCAAATACTCATATGAGGCCGCGAAGATGGCGGTCGAGGATTTTGGCGGCAAGGTGCTGGGCGCGCCGGTGGAAGTGGTAACGGCTGACCACCAGAACAAGGCGGATGTCGCTTCCAACATCGCCCGGCAGTGGTACGACACCGAACAGGTCGATTCGATCATGGAACTGACCTCGTCGTCGGTGGGCCTTGCCGTGCAGGCTCTCTCGAAGGACAAAAAGAAGATCACCATCAACACGGGCGCTGCAACCACGGAACTGACGGGCAAGCAGTGCAGCCCCTATGGTTTCCACTGGGCCTACGACACCTATTCGCTGGCAGTCGGCACCGGCGGTGCGCTGGTGAAACAGGGTGGCGACAGCTGGTTCTTTCTGACTGCGGATTACGCCTTCGGTTATTCGCTGGAAGAAAACACGTCCAACTTCGTCAAGGCCAATGGCGGCAAGGTGCTGGGTTCCGTGCGCCATCCGTTGGCCTCTACGGATTATTCCTCCTTCCTGTTGCAGGCGCAGTCATCAGGCGCGAAGGTCATCGGCCTTGCCAATGCCGGTCTCGACACCTCCAACGCCATCAAGCAGGCCGCTGAATTCGGTATCGTTGCGGGCGGGCAGCGGCTGGCGGCCCTTCTCTTTACGCTTGCCGAAGTGCACGGCCTCGGTCTCGAAGCGGCTCAGGGCCTGACGCTGACGGAAGGGTTCTATTGGGACCGCGACGATGAATCGCGCAAATTCGGCGAACGGTTCAAGGAACGCACCGGCGCCATGCCGAACATGGTCCACGCTGGTACCTATTCCGCCGTGCTGCATTACCTGAAGGCCATCGATAAGGCCGGCACCGACGATGCTGACGCCGTGGCAAAGGCCATGAAGGAAATGCCTGTCAACGACGTCTTCTCGAAGGATGGCCATGTGGCCGCTAATGGCCGCATGATCCACGACATGTATCTGATGGAAGTAAAGAAGCCGGATGAGAGCAAGCAGCCGTGGGACTACTACAAGGTGCTTGCCACGATCCCCGGCAAGGAAGCCTTCATGGACCCCGCAAAAAGCGGTTGCCCGCTGGTAACGCAGTAAAAAGGGGGAACTTCATGATGATCGCTCCCGCCCCTGCCGGTCAGGCGGAACCCCGCGTCGTGCTTTCGGCGCGCGGTCTCTCCAAGACCTTCGGCGCATTCGCGGCCGTGAAAAACGTCGATCTCGACGTCCATCATGCCCGCGTGCATGCACTTATTGGTCCGAACGGCGCCGGCAAAACCACGGTCTTCAACCTGTTGACCAAGTTTCTCCAGCCGACAGGCGGGGCGATCACCTTCATGGGAACGGATATAACAAAGACGCCGCCGGACAAGGTGGCGCGGCTCGGTCTCGTCAGGTCTTTCCAGATATCGGCGGTGTTTCCGCATCTGACGGTTCTTGAGAACGTGCGGGTGGCGTTGCAGCGGCCGAATAACCTTTCAACGCAATTCTGGTTGCCGCTCTCGTCACTCGACAGGCTCAATGCACGTGCCGAGGAGTTGATCGCAACGGTTGGCCTGACACGGGAAAAAAATGCACTTGCGGCCGATCTTTCCTACGGTCGCAAGCGCGTTCTTGAAATCGCCACGACGCTTGCGCTCGACCCGAAGGTATTGCTTCTCGATGAGCCGATGGCGGGCATGGGGGGCGAGGATGTCGCGCATGTCGCCGATCTCATCCGCGAAGTGGCCAAAACGCGCGCGGTGCTGATGGTCGAACACAATCTGAAGGTCGTGGCGGATATCTGCCATCAGGTAACGGTGCTGCAGCGGGGCGAAATTCTGGCGGAGGGCGATTATGCCACCGTCTCCGCCGATCCGCGCGTGCGTACGGCCTATATGGGCACGGAGGAGGCGTGATATGGCGGCAATGCTCGAAGTCTCCAACCTGAAATCCTGGTACGGCGAAAGCCAGGCGCTGCACGGCGTCGATCTGACCGTCGGCGAAGGCGAAACCATCACCATTCTCGGGCGCAATGGGGTTGGCAAGACCACGACGCTGCGCACCATTATGGGCATCATCCGCAACCGCAAGGGCGTGATCAAGCTCGGCGGCAAGGATCTGATGCCGGTGCCGTTGCATCGCACGGCGAAATACGGACTCGGTTTCGTGCCGGAAGAGCGCGGCATCTTCGCGACACTGAGCGTCGAGGAAAATCTGAAACTTCCGCCCGTCGTCGCATCCGGCGGCATGACGCTCGATGAAATCTACGAGCTGTTTCCCAATCTTTACGAACGCCGGGCGAGCCCCGGCACCAAGCTTTCCGGCGGCGAACAGCAGATGCTGGCCATGGCGCGCATCCTGCGCACAGGGGTCAAGGTTCTCCTGCTCGATGAGCCGACCGAAGGGCTTGCGCCTGTAATCGTGCAGCGCATCGGCGAGGTGCTGAAGACCTTGAAAAGTCGTGGCATGACAGTGGTTCTGGTCGAGCAGAATTTCCGCTTCGCCAGCCGCATCGCGGATCGTTTCTACCTGATGGATCATGGCCAGATGGTCAGCAATTTTCCGGTGGGCGAGCTTTCCGGCCGCATGGGCGAACTCAATAAAGTGCTGGGGGTTTAACGATGACGATGCTCTTCGGCGTTCCGCTTCAGGCCCTGCTCGGGCAATTGCTGATCGGCCTCATCAACGGGTCGTTTTATGCGCTCCTGTCGCTCGGCCTTGCCGTCATTTTCGGCCTGCTGCGCGTCATCAATTTCGCCCATGGTGCCCAATATATGCTTGGCGCTTTCGTCGCCTTTCTCGGCCTGCAATATTTCGGCATCAGCTTCTGGTGGGCACTGTTGGTGACGCCGCTTGTCGTTGCACTTTTCGGCGCGATCATCGAGCGCCTGCTACTGTCGCGGCTTTACGATCTCGATCCGCTGTATGGGCTGCTCTTCACCTTCGGCCTGGCGCTGGTGGTGGAAGGCACGTTCCGCTGGCTGTACGGTGCGGCGGGTCAACCCTATTCGGTTCCGCGCGAGCTTGCAGGCGGCACCAATCTCGGTTTCATGTTTCTGCCGAACTACCGCGCTTTCGTCGTCGTCATCTCGCTTGTCGCCTGCATCGCCACCTGGGCGTTGATCGAAAAGACGAGGCTCGGCTCCTATCTGCGGGCTGCGACGGAAAATCCGACACTGGTGCAGGCCTTCGGTATCAACGTGCCTGTGCTCCTGACGCTGACCTACGCGCTGGGCGCGGGCCTTGCCGGTTTCACCGGCGTGCTGGCCGCGCCGATCTATCAGGTCTCACCGCTGATGGGCACCAACCTCATCATCGTCGTCTTCGCCGTCGTCGTGGTCGGCGGCATGGGGTCGATCATGGGCGCCATCGTCACCGGCTACATGCTGGGTATCGCTGAAGGCCTGACCAAGGTGTTCTACCCGGAAGCGTCCAACATTGTCATCTTCGTCATCATGGCCTTTGTGCTGCTCATCCGCCCCGCCGGACTTTTCGGAAAGGACGCCTGATATGTCCAAAGCCACTCACAACCCGACAGCCGGCGCGATGCCGCAGGCCGAGGTTTCCGCAACCGCTGGAACCATCAAGACCGTGCTGATACTGGCAGGACTGGCCGTGCTGATCGCTGCACCGATGTTCGTTTATCCGATCTTTCTGATGAAGCTGCTTTGCTTCGCGCTGTTTGCCTGCGCCTTCAATCTGCTGATCGGTTACACCGGGCTGCTTTCCTTCGGCCATGCGGCATTTTTCGGCGGCGCTGCCTATTTCACCGCCTATTCGGTGAAGGAATGGGGCGTCACGCCCGAGATCGGCCTCCTCATCGGCATGGCGGGTGCCGCCCTTCTTGGCCTCGTCATCGGCTTTTTCGCCATTCGCCGGCAGGGCATCTATTTCGCCATGATCACGCTTGCCTTGTCGCAGATGTTTTATTTTTTCTGCCTTCAAGCACCCTTCACCCATGGTGAGGACGGATTGCAGGGCGTGCCGCGTGGACACCTCTTCGGCCTTCTCGATCTCAACGCGCCGCTGAACATTTACTACACGGTGCTTGCCGCCTTCGTGCTGGCACTTCTCGTCATCTGGCGTTTCGTCAACTCGCCGTTCGGCATGATCCTGAAATCCATCCGCGAAAACGAGCAGCGCGCCATTTCTCTTGGATACAGCGTGCAGCGTTACAAGCTTGGTGCTTTCGTCATGTCGGCGGCGCTTGCCGGTCTTGCGGGCGGCCTGAAGGCGCTGGTGTTCCAGTTCGCAACATTGACCGATGTGGCCTGGCAGATGTCGGGCGAGGTTATCCTGATGACCCTGCTCGGCGGCATTGGCACCATGATCGGCCCGATCTTCGGTGCGGGGCTTGTCGTCGCACTGCAGAACTATCTCGCGACATCCGATTTCCCGGTCACCATCATCACCGGCCTCGTTTTCATGGCTTGCGTTCTGGTGTTCCGGCGCGGTCTGATCGGTGAATTTTACGCTTCGCGGCTCGGGCGAAAACTGGGTTTTCAGCACCGGGGATAAGAATTTTTTGAAACAGGGGGAAGGCTCCTCCGCGTCCGGGGCGACGCGGCAAGGGCGCCCCATGGAGAATAGCATGGCGGAATTTGACTATATCGTCATCGGAGCGGGAAGTGCGGGATGCGTTCTCGCCAACCGCCTCTCGAAAGACCCGAACAATCGCGTCCTGCTGCTGGAAGCGGGCGGCAACGATAATTATCACTGGATCCATATTCCGGTCGGTTATCTCTATTGCATCAACAATCCGCGCACCGACTGGTGTTTCAAGACGGCGGAAGAACCTGGGCTTAACGGAAGGTCGTTGATCTATCCTCGCGGCAAGGTTCTCGGCGGCTGCTCCTCCATCAACGGCATGATCTATATGCGCGGTCAGGCCCGAGACTACGATGTCTGGCGTCAACTTGGCTGCGAGGGTTGGGGATGGGATGATATCCTGCCCTATTTCCTGAAGTCGGAGGATTTTTATCGCGGCAAGGGCGACATGCATTCCACCGGCGGCGAATGGCGGGTGGAGAAGGCGCGCGTGCGCTGGGATGTGCTTGATGCCTTTCAGCAGGCGGCAGGTGAGGCCGGCATTCGTGCGACCGAAGATTTCAACCGGGGCGACAATGAAGGGGCCGGTTATTTCGATGTGAACCAGCGGTCGGGCTGGCGCTGGAACACGGCCAAGGCTTTTCTGAAACCGGCGCTTGGCCGCCGGAATTTGACAGTCATGACCAAGGCCCATGTCAAGCGTCTCATTGTCGAAGAGGGCCTGGTCACAGGCGTCGAGTTTCACCACGACGGCGTCTTGAAAAAGATGCGTGCACGGCGCGAAACGGTGCTTTCGGCAGGTGCAGTCGGTTCACCACACATTCTGGAGCTTTCCGGCGTTGGCCGCGGCGACGTGTTGCAGGCCGCCGGTATCGACACAGTGACGGAAGTTCAAGGTGTGGGCGAGAACCTGCAGGATCATCTGCAATTGCGCATGGTCTATAAGGTTTCAGGCGTCCTGACGCTGAATGAGAGGGCCTCCACGCTGTTCGGAAAGGCAAGGATCGGCCTCGAATATGCTTTGACCCGCTCCGGGCCGATGTCGATGGCGCCGAGCCAGCTTGGTGTCTTCACCCGTTCCTCTCCGGAAAAGGAGACGGCGGATCTGGAATATCATGTCCAGCCGGTGTCACTCGACAAGTTTGGTGATCCGGTTCACACTTTTCCGGCCATTACGGCAAGTGTCTGCAATCTGCGGCCCGAAAGCCGAGGCTCAGTGCATGTGAAAGGACCGGATTTCGCCATGCAGCCGGAAATCCGACCGAATTATCTGTCGACGGAAGGCGACCGCCGGGTAGCCATCGATTCCATGCGGCTGACGCGCCGCATCGTCAACCAGCCCGCCTTTTCGCGGTTCAAACCGCAGGAATACCGGCCCGGCCCCACTTTTGAGAATGACGACGATCTGGCCCGCGCTGCGGGCGATATCGGCACGACCATATTCCACCCCGTCGGCACCCTGCGCATGGGCTCCGATGCCGAAAGCGTTGTCGATACGCGGCTGAAATTCCGCAAGCTTGCTGGGCTGCGTGTGGCGGACGCCTCCATCATGCCGAGGATCACGTCCGGAAATACCAATTCGCCAACGATCATGATTGCCGAAAAGGCTGCCGACATGATCCTTGCGGATAATCGCTAAGAGGAGCGTTCCCATGAAGACCGTCGCTTTTATCGGACTTGGCCATATGGGCCTGCCGATGGCCGCCAATCTCGTCAAGGCCGGTTATGCCGTCAGGGGTTTCGACCTTTCCGAGGCATGCCGCGCGGCGGCGAGGGAGGCCGGGATTCCCGTCGCTTTGGATTCTGCCGAAGCCATTGATGCGGCGGAAGTGATCGTAACCATGCTGCCGAAGGGGGAACATGTTGTTTCGGTATATGGTGATCTGGTGCAGAAAATAGCTGCCGGAACGCTTCTCATCGATTGCTCGACGGTGGATATGGACAGCGCCCTGAAGGCACATGAGCTTGCCGCTTCCGCCGGTTGCCCCTCCGTCGACGCGCCTGTATCTGGCGGTACGGGCGGTGCCAGTGCCGGCACCTTGACCTTCATGTGTGGCGGAGAGGCCGAGGCTTTCTCGGCGGCCAAGCCGGTGCTGGAAGCCATGGGCAAGAAGATCGTCCATTGCGGCAAGGGCGGCAACGGCCAGGCAGCCAAGATCTGTAACAACATGATCCTCGGCATTTCCATGATTGCGGTTTCCGAGGCCTTCGTGCTGGGCGAAAAACTCGGCCTTTCGCATCAGGCGCTGTTCGATGTCGCCTCCACCTCATCGGGTCAATGCTGGTCGCTCACCACCTATTGCCCGGTGCCGGGACCAGTGCCGACATCACCGGCGAACAATGATTATCAACCGGGTTTCGCTGCGGCGCTGATGCTGAAGGATTTGCTACTCTCGCAGGCGGCCGCGAATGGAGCCGGCGTTGCCACTCCACTCGGCGCCGCAGCATCGACGCTTTATGAGAACTTCGTGGGTGAGGGCGGTGGCGCGCGTGATTTCTCCGCAATCGTCGAAATGCTACGCGGAGGCGAGGCATGATGGACGCCACGCCGTCGGATATTCTGTGGGTACCGCCAATGGAAAGGCTGGAGCACTCGGCGCTTTTTGCCTTTGCCACAAGGACCGCATCGCTGCATGGGCTTTCGGCTGATGATTATTCCGGCCTGCTGCGCTGGTCCATTGAGGCACCGGATGCCTTTTACAATGCCCTGTGGGACGAGCTGGGGATCATCGGCACGCGCGGCGAAAGGGCCTTCAAGCCTGGCGCGACCATGCGGGAAGCCGAGTTTTATCCCGGCGCGAGGCTCAATTATGCCGAAAACCTGCTGCGCGATGCCGATGAACGGTTGGCGATCATCGCCCATCGAGATGATGGCACGCGGCGTGAAATCAGCCGCAGGCAGCTTTATGCGGATGTCTCCCGCATGGTGCAGGCGCTTGTCCACGCAGGCGTGCAGGAAGGCGATCGTATCGGCGCTATCGTCACCCACGATATCGAGGCGATCGTCGGTTATCTGGCAACGAGCGCCATCGGAGCCATCTGGTCGTCCTGTTCACCGGATTTCGGCCCGGCGGGGGCGTCCGACCGGCTCTCGCAGATCGATCCGAAAATCCTCATCGCCGTGCCGGAATACGGTTATGCCGGCAAGCGGATCGATGTCGGACCGACCATCCGCGCGGTGGTGGAAAGCGCTGCCCCTCAAAAGATCGTGCTGATTGGTGACGTTGTTCCCGCCAGCCTTTCCGATCTCGGCTGCGTGACGTTGCATGATTTCGTTTCGCCCTTTGAGCCGGGTGAAATCGCGTTCAACCGGCTGCCGGTCAAGTCGCCGCTGGCGATCCTTTATTCCTCCGGCACCACCGGCAAGCCGAAATGCATCACCCATTCCGGCGGTGGCCTGCTTCTTCAGCATATGAAGGAGCAGAAGCTGCAATGCGATATCAGGCAAGGCGAACGTTTCTTCTATTTCACCACCTGCGGCTGGATGATGTGGAACTGGCAGGTGTCCGGCCTGGCGCTTGGCGCCACCCTCGTCACCTATGACGGCAACCCGGGTTATCCGTCGCCCGCGCGGCTGATCGATCTCGTTGACGCCGAACGGATCGCGACCTTCGGAACATCGGCCAAATTTATCGACGCATGCCTGAAGGCAGGGTTGAAACCGCGCGAAACCCATGACCTTTCATCCCTTCGGACAATCCTTTCCACCGGCTCGCCGCTCATCCCGCAATCCTTCGATTATATCTATCGCGACTGGAAGGCCGATCTGCATCTCGCCTCCATTTCCGGCGGCACGGATATATGCGCCTGTTTCCTTGGCGGCAATCCGCTGCAACCTGTTCACCGTGGGGAGCTGCAGGGCGCGATGCTCGGTATGGATGTCGATACCCTGGACGACGAAGGCCATCCCGTTCGCGGCGTGGCTGGTGAGCTCGTCTGCCGCAATGCCCATCTTTCCATGCCGGTCAAATTCTGGGGCGATGAGGACGGTTCTCGTTATCAGGCTGCCTATTTCGATCGCTTCCCGGGCATCTGGGCGCATGGCGATTTTGCCGAAATGCGTGCCACCGGCGGATATGTCATCCACGGGCGCTCGGATACGACTCTCAATCCCGGTGGGGTTCGCATCGGTACGGCGGAAATCTACCGTCAGGTGGAAGCAGTGCCGGAGGTCGAGGAAGCGATTGCCGTGGGTCAGGACATTGACGGTGACCAGCGGGTTATCCTCTTCGTGCGCCTTAAAGAGGGTGCAGCGCTGACGGAGGAACTCGAAAAGACCATCCGTACGCGCATCCGCTCGGGTGCTACGCCACGGCATGTTCCGGCAAGGATCATTGCCGTCACGGCCATTCCCCGTACCCGCTCGGGCAAGATTTCCGAAATCGCAGTTCGCGACACCATTCATGGCAGGCCGGTGAAAAACACCGACGCGCTCGCCAATCCCGAAGTGCTCGAGCTTTTCCGCAACCTGCCGCAACTGAAGGATTAGGATGATGGAGGATCAACCGAAAACCGTTCTGGTCACCGGCTCCACCAGCGGCATTGGCCTTGCCATCGCCAAACGTTTTGCCGAAGCGGGATTTCTCGTCGCCGTTCACGGCATAGAAACCGTGGAGGCGGCGACGCAGGCACTGGAGGCGGTTGCGAAGGTGGCGCGGCACCGGCCGGTCTATTTTTCTGCCAACCTCGCCAATTATGACGAGAGTGCACATCTGCCGGAAACCGTCATCGCCGAATTCGGTCACATCGACGTGCTCGTCAACAATGCCGGTATCCAGAAGGTCGCGCCGATCGACGAATTCGATTTCGCCGATTTCTCCCATATTGTCGCGATCTCCCTCGACAGCGCTTTTCATACGATCCGTGCAGCCCTGCCGGGCATGAAGGAAAGGGGTTGGGGGCGCATCGTCAATATTGCTTCCGCGCACGGGTTGCGCGCCTCACCCTTCAAGGGTCCCTATGTGGCGACGAAACATGCCGTGGTGGGCCTGACGAAAAGCGTGGCGCTGGAAGTGGCCGAACTTGGCATTACCTGCAACGCCATCTGCCCCGGTTACGTCTGGACGCCGCTCGTCGCGGCGCAGGTTGCCGATCAGGCGCGCCTGCACGGCATGGGCGAGGATGAGGTGGTGAAGAAGGTGATGCTTGCGCCGCAGCCGACGCGACGTTTCGTGCAGCCGGAGGAAGTGGCGGAGATGGCGCTTTACCTCACCGGCGATATGGCGCGCTCCATCACCGGCACCACCATTTCCATCGATGGCGGCTGGACCGCTAAATAATTTTCGCGCATCCGGCTCAAGCGAACGATCTGCCATCCTTCCGGTATTGTGAGGCGATTTCAATACTGTATAGTTTTGCGTGCGGCGGGGTCAGCGCCGTGTTCACGGAACAGCGGTATTATGAACACAGGGTTTTCGGAAGCTCCGTTAGCGCGCTCGCGTTTCGATACACGCCATGTGCCGAAGCGCGACGCCATGGCGCTGTGGCGCGATTCGATCAACGTGCTTTTTGATGCCCGCCTGCGCAGATCGCAGGATGACGGTTTTTTTGCCAGTGTCGATGCCGCCTTCATCGGCAATGTCGCGCTTGGCCGCACCCAGTCCTCGGCGCAGGATTTCGACCGCTCGCGCCACAAGATTGCCCGGGACGGGATGGACGGCTTTCTCCTGCAATTTTACGCCAGCGGCCAAAGCATGTCGCGGCGCGGAGCGGGCGAGACTGCCGGCCCGGGCGATCTCCACATCATTGACATGGCGCAGCCGCTGGCCACAGCCACAACCGATCACGATCATCTGAGCCTTGTCGTGCCGCGCCGGCTGCTGGAAGGCAGGCTCATCGGTTCCGGCAATAATCACGAGCGCGTGCTGCCGGCCGGTTTGCCCCTGGTATCTCTGCTGCGGGAAACGATGACCAGCGTTTACCGCCACTTTGACGTCATGAACGCCAATGATGGCGCGGCCGCGGTCTCGCCATTGCTGGAGCTTGCCGCGGCTGCCATCAATAATCATGTCCGGGAAGACAATGCGCAGGGTGTTCAGCGGGCGCTGCGAGCATCCATCAGGCGCTATATCGACAATCACCTGCTCGATCCGGCCTTGTCGGTGGAAAAGGTCATGGGCGAGTTCGGCGTATCGCGACGCACCGTCTACCGGCTTTTCGAACCGCTGGGCGGGTTTTCGGCCTGCATCACCCATAGGCGCCTCGAACGGGCAATGGATTTCCTGCGGGCGCCGCAGTCGGCCCATATGACGATAGCTGAGGTGGCGGCGTCCTATGGCTTCACCAACCCGGAAAATTTCAGCCGCGTTTTCAAGAAGACCTTCGGCCTGTCGCCGCGTCAGATGCGGCATTTCGCATCCGAAAACCGCGATACCATACCGGATATTATCAAACCGGATAGCGCAGAGTGGACACGCTGGATCGTGCAGCTCGGTCGCTGACGCGATTGTTTCGAAGCCGATCTGACACTGTATGACGGAATGTTGGCACAATCCGACCATTCGTTCCGCTTGGACCTTCGCAGGGATGCGCTTGCGCGGCGGGCGTGCCACAGTGCGGACGTTGTTTTTAATAGATATTTCGCCTGACAATCATGATGATACGAATTCTCAATTTTCTGGAGATGCTGCCCGTATGGCGGGTGCGTCGCCGCGACACGACGAGATACCTCGAAGCCGCCGGCGACCAATGCGACTTTGAAACGGCGGGACCACCACTGTGGCTGTCGATTTCTGAAAACCCGCCGGACATCCAGTGTGAAACGGAAGACGTCAATCGCCGGCCACCATTCTCGTGGCTGGGGATTGGGCAAAGTTTCAGCGCGGTCGATGAGTTCGACGGTGCCGGTTGCGATAGACTTGCGGTCGCAGAGTACGGCTAAGCTGATTTTGCTGTCTGGAACAAACTGTGTCCCTGTGAATTAAATCAACAGGATTATAGGGAGTGAGAGACATGGCCAGAGAAAATACCAGCTATCTTGGCGGTCGGCATGATCCGAAAAATGAAACGGCAACGCGGGCGCGGCAAGGGGTAAAAGGACGTCCAGTTCTTGTCATTCTGGTTGTCAGTCTGCTCCTCGCGCTGGTGGTCTGGACGGTCGTCGAATATGCGGTTTTCGAACCCGACGAGAACCGGCCGCAAAACGCTCAGACGGAGACTGCGCCGGCGCCACAAAACCCATAACCATCATGCCGTGAAATTTTTCACGGTGAATGTTGAGTTTGTATGGAACCAGATTGCCCCCAATTCCATTTCACGCAAAGTGACAGGAATCGGGGGTTTCATTCATGGCAGTCACCGTTACTGCGGTTATTCTATCGCTGATCGGCCTTGCGCTGTTCGGTTTCGGCTCTCAGCTCGTCATGTTGGGCGGGAGCTTCTATTACGTCCTTTCCGGTATGGCCTTCCTGTTGACAGCCATTCTGCTGTTCAAGCGTAACCGGGCAGCTCTCCACGTCTATGCCGTCTTCATTGTCGCGACACTCGCCTGGGCCCTCTGGGAAGTGGGTTTCGACTGGTGGCAGCTTGGGCCGCGGGGTGGCATAGTCATTCTTATCGGCTTGTGGTTGCTGGTGCCCTGGGTCAGGAAGCCTCTCGGTTTTTCAAGCCCGACAGGGCTGAATTACGGCCCGAATGCCTGGCCACTCGCGCTATCGGTTCTCGCCTCCATTGTGGTGGCGGGATATTCGATGGCGCAGGATCCGCATGACCAGGCAGGGTCCTTGTCTGAGGAGAAGGTGGCGTCCGCTCCGATCTATGGCGGCGACGTACCGGATGGCGATTGGCATCAATACGGCCGCACGCCTTATGGCCAGCGCTATTCGCCGCTGACGCAGGTCAATGTCGATAATGTTTCGCAGCTGAAGGAAGCGTGGCGGTACCAGACAGGCGACGTGAAGCTACCGGATGATGTGGGTGAAACCACCTATCAGGTAACGCCGCTCAAGATCGGCAATACGCTTTATATCTGCACGCCGCACAATTGGGCGATCGCCATCGATGCCGCCACCGGCAAGGAAAAGTGGAAATACGACCCCAATGTCGGTCTTAACCCGGACCGCCAGCACCAGACGTGCCGCGGTGTTTCCTATTATGCCGAACCCAATGCCGCACAGGGCACCGCCTGCGCCCAGCGCGTTTACCTGCCGACCTCGGATGCGCGGCTGATTGCGCTTGATGCAGCGACCGGTCAGATCTGCACATCCTTTGCGGATCAGGGCGTGCTGCATCTGGAACAGGGCATGAAATACAATCCTGCCGGTTATTATTATTCGACCTCGCCGCCCGTGATCGCGGCGGGCAAGATCATCATCGGCGGTGCGGTGAACGATAACTACTCCACGCAGGAACAGTCCGGCGTCATCCGTGCGTTCGATGTGAACAGCGGCGCACTCATCTGGAACTGGGATTCCGGCAATCCGGAAAAGACCGAGCCGATTGCCGCAGGCGAAACCTACACTACCAACTCGCCGAACAGCTGGTCCGTGTTGAGCTACGACGAGGGGCTTGGCCTCGTTTACGTACCCCTCGGCAATCAGGTGCCGGACCAGCTCGGTATGGGTCGCAGCGAGAATGTGGAGAAATATTCCTCCTCCATCGTGGCGCTCGATATCAATACCGGCAAGGATCGCTGGGTGCGCCAGACGGTTCATCACGACCTCTGGGATATGGATGTGCCGGCCCAGCCGGTGCTGCTCGACATCACCAAGAACGGTCAAAGCGTTCCCGCACTCGTGGGCCCTACAAAGCAGGGCGATATCTACGTTCTGGACCGGCGCACGGGTGAGCCGCTTCTGCCGATTACGGAAGAACCGGCACCGGGCGGTACAATCCCTGAGGACTTCAGCTCCCCGACTCAGCCAACGACGGCGCTGTCGTTCAAGCCGGAGCCGCTGAAGGAAAAGGACATGTGGGGCGTCTCCATGTTCGATCAGCTCGCCTGCCGCATCCGCTTCCATCAGCTGAACTATCAGGGCCGCTATACGCCGCCCTCGCTGAACGGCTCCATCATCTATCCCGGCAATTTTGGCACGTTCAACTGGGGCAGCGTCGCGGTCGATCCCGAACGTCAGGTCATGTTCGGCATGCCGACATACCTTGCCTTTACCTCGCAGCTCGTGCCGCGCGCCGACATCCCGCCGAAGGGCCAGGACGAGAAGGGCAGTGAGCAGGGGCTGAACCGCAATGACGGTGCGCCCTATGGCGTCTTCATGGGACCGTTCCTCGGTCCGCTGAAAATCCCCTGCCAGGCACCTCCGTGGGGTTATGTCGCTGGTGCCGACCTGCGCACCGGCGATATCGCATACAAGCACAAGAACGGCACGGTCCATGACATGACGCCGCTGCCGTTGCCCTTCAAGGTGGGCGTACCGGGCATTGGCGGGCCGATGATTACCAAGGGTGGCGTGGCCTTCCTCGGTGCTGCCGTCGACAACTATCTGCGCGCCTACAACCTCACCACCGGCAAACAGCTCTGGGAAGCACGTCTGCCGGCTGGCGGGCAGGCAACGCCCATGACCTATGCGCTGGATGGCGGCAAGCAATATGTTGTGATGGTTGCGGGTGGTCACGGCTCGGTTGGAACCAAGCCGGGCGACTATGTGATCGCCTATACCCTGCCGTAAAACGAGGCGGATTCAATCAAACAAAAAAAACCGGAATGGATGACCATTCCGGTTTTTGCTTGTGCAGTTGGAAAAGGCGATCAGGCCGCCTTTTTCTGTGCTGCGGCATTGATCGATGTCTTGGCAAGCGCGCTCAGCGCATCGTCTGTCTTGGACTCTTCCTTCAGCGTCGCATCCAGCAGGGTAACGGCATTGGCATGACCAAGCTTTTCGGCCCATGCCTTCAGGGTGCCATAACGGGCGATTTCGTAATGTTCGACCGCCTGAGCCGAGGAAATGAGACCGGCATCGAGAGCTGCGGTGCCCTTGAAATCGTCCATAATCTCTTCGCCCTCGGCAATGATGCCCTGGATAGCTTCGCAGGTCTTACCCTGCGCCCGCTTGCCGATGATCTCGAACACTTCCTGCAGGCGTTCGATCTGGCCCTGCGTTTCTTCCTTGTGCTTTTCGAAGGCCTGTTTCAGCTTCGGGTCTGTCGCTGCCCGCGCCATTTTCGGCAGAGCTTTAAGGATCTGCCTTTCGGCGTAATAGATATCCTTCAGCGTATCGTAAAACAGGTCGTCGAGTTTTTTCTCGGCCATTGGTTCTTCTCCCATGGTGTGAAAGTGCGTGATGTACGCCATTGCGCACGGGAGACAAACCTTTCGAAGCCCCTATGGTTCCGGCTCTGTTGCGCGCAACGTTTTATATTCCAGCAGAAGCTCCGCCGCGTATAGGATGACGAGCGGCATCAGTCGAAACGGAAGAGATCGGCGTCGGGGTCCTTGCCACCATTAACGGCGGCGGCGACTATCTCGGCGGCGATCTGGCTGAAGGTGATGCCGTTGCCGCCAAAGCCCATGACGGCATAAACGTTCTTCATGCCGGGAACCGCGCCGATCAGCGGCAGGCCCGTGGTGGTCGTGCCGAAGCCGGCCGCCCAGCGATATTCGGGTTCGCCGATGTCGACGCCAAGAAGCTTTTCGATCTTGCGTTTGATTGCATCCGCCTTGGAGGCAAGCTTGCTCTCAGACAGGTAGGATGTGGAGTTCTCTTCATCCTCACCACCGGCAATAAGGCGCTCATCCCGGTCGGTGCGCAGGTAGAGATAGGGATCTGAAGCCTCCCAGAGGATGTGGCTATTCAGCCAGTCCGGCAGATCGATACCCTTCGCACTCGCCAGCGCCCAGGTGGAGATGATCTGGTGTTTCGGGCTTTCGAGCGATTTCAGGAACTCGTATCCGGTGCAGAAAACGATATTGCGCGCGGAAATGATTTTGCCGTGTGCTGTGGCGACGACCACCTCGTCACCGAGATTTCGAAGATCGGTGATTTCAAGTTGTGAAACGATCTCCGCGCCGGCGCCTGCTGTGTGGCGCAACAGGCCCGCCGTCAGCTGCGCCGGATTGGCGGAAGCGGAGATATCGCTGAGGATCGCCCCTGTCCGCTCAATCGCATAGTCGTTTTTAAGTTTTGCGGTGTCGAGAAAGCGGGCTTCGATCCCGGCCTCTTCGCGCGCTGCCGCTTCGGCCTTCAATGCACGCAAACCCATCTCGTCTCCGGCAAGATAAAGCGCCTGTTTGCGCGCCATGCTGCAGGAAATGCCAAGCGAAGAAACGATTTCCTCCAGCCGCAACACGGCGCGCGCGGAGCGCTGCCACGCCCGATCAGCAGCATCCTTGCCGATCATCTTTCTGAGCTCGATAAGGGGTGTGTCGATCTCGTGCTGTATCATCGCAGTGCTGGCGACACTGCTGCCCATCACCGGATCACGCCGGTCGACGATCAGCATGGATTGCCCCGGTCTCTGCAACGCATGGGCGGCAAGCGCGCCGCTGATGCCGGCGCCGACGACGATCGTATCGTAATGGTCGGAACTCGGGGTGTTCCTGGTGCGGAGGCCTATGCGTGGCGTGTCGGCCCAAAGGGGTTTCGATTCCCTGAGGTCGCGTTCCTTCGTCAGTTCCGATGTGGGCATGGAGTTTTCCTGAAAGGTGCAGGGCATTTACGGTGGAAATGCCTGGCGGGTTACGTCTGGAAAATGCGAACAAACAAAGACAGAGAGCGCATCCGGCCATTTTGGATAGGCCGGATGCGCTCTGGTTTTTTTCCGCTTTACTGCCCTTAGGCAGCGCGGCGCTCGTGGTTGCCTTCTTCGACCTCCTCGATGATTTTGGCGACGAAGGCGTCCAGATCATCGGGGCTGCGAGACGTGATGATGCCCTTATCGGTCACAACCTTTTCGTCCTTCCAGTTGGCGCCGGCATTTTTCAGGTCGGTTTTGATCGACCAATATGAGGTCGCGTCGCGACCGCGCAGGGCATCAGCTTCAACCAGAAGCCAAGGGGCATGGCAGATGGCAGCCACGACCTTGCCGGATTTGACGAAATCGCGCACCACGCGCATTGCATCCTCGTCGTGACGCAATACGTCGGGATTGATCTGGCCGCCGGGCATGACGAGTGCATCGAAATCATTGGCGCTTACGTTCTTCGCGGAAATATCGACGGCGATGCTGTCACCCCAGTTCTTTTCGTCCCAGCTCTTGATCTCACCATCCTTGATCGAGGCGATCTTGACGTCCGCGCCCTTGGCCTTCAGCTGATCATAGGGCACGCGCAGTTCCGAACGCTCATAGCCGTCCGTTGCGAGAATGACGATTTTTGCAGTGTTGATGGCAGTCATGTCTGTTTCCTTCCTGTTTATCTGTTTTCGTCTTTGTCCGAATTCACGGAGGGCAGAAAAAACTCCACATCCTCACGGCGCTCCGGATCGAGCTTTTCGATATTCGTTTGCCAGAAGGTCTCGGCTTCTGCCGGTTCGTCTTCCCATTGGCGCACGAAGGTCTTGTTGTCGTCGATCATGACCTGACGGGTGCCGCCGAGCCGCAGATATTCTTCTGCAAGTTTACGCGTTTCGGTCTTTTCCATGTCGCGGTTCCTTGTGCGTGGAAAGCGGGGACGGAGGGCGCCGGATGGGTAAGAAGCTCGGCTGCCATTTCGTTGGCCACCGGGAGAAAACGGAAAAATCCCGATGTTCTTCAGCGCCATCGTGTCCGTTTGACACGGCGGCTCTCCTGCCAGAACAACGTGAGCTTTCCGGTATGGTTCCGCATTTTTTCAGGCGGATTCTTGCCGAGGACAAATGTATCGCGCGCAATTTTTATCGGAACAAACCGGCAAGTCGTGCTGTTTTACCCCAGATGCAGGGGAGGCAGCATGACAGCCAGACACAGTGACGGCGAGTATCGCGGCAACGACGAAAACAAGGGTTTCTGGTCGATCGACTTCGGCAATTCACCGATCATCGGCACGGCCATTCATGATGGTCATCTCATTCGTCCGGACATAGCCTCGCTGATGGCTCTTTCCGCCGACCAGCGGCTGAGAGAGGAAGACCCTTTTACCGGCGAGATGATCGCGGGGATGACAAACCGCATTGTCGTTCACCATTCGCGTTTCGAAATCGATCTCAACCGGTCCGCCGATCAGGCAGTTTATCTGAAGCCGGAACAATCCTGGGGGCTGGAGGTCTGGAAACAGGAGCCGCCGGAAGAGGCCACCCGGCAATCGCTCGATTTTCATGCCGACTATTACGCAATGCTCGAAGCAGTTGTTTCAACCGTCGAGCGGCGGCATGGTGCTTTTGTCGTGCTGGACATACACAGCTACAATCATCGCCGGCAGGGCGCTACAGCGCCGCCAACGCCACAGGCGGAAGCGCCTGATATCAATATCGGCACATTTTCCATGGATCGCAGCCGCTGGAGTGACGTCGTCAGTGCGGTGGGCCATCATTTCGCGACAGCCACCATCGGCGGACGCCGCCTTGATGTACGCGAGAACGTCGCCTTTCAGGGCAAGGGTGAGCAGACCCGGTTTATTCACGAGCGTTTTGCGCAGAACGGCTGCGCCATCGCAGTGGAGTTCAAGAAATTCTTCATGGACGAGTGGACCGGTAAGCCGGATAAGCGCGTTGTTTCCGATATTGGCGACGCTATCACCGCACTTCAGCCGGTACTCGAAGAGTGCCTGAGGGCGCGGCGATGAACGTCTCCTCGGCGCGTAGTGAACCGTTACCGGTTATCGAGCTGGTAGACGATGTCGTCGCCTGCCTTGAGGCCGGCAAAGCCGTCCGTCGTGATGTCGGAAAGAACGGCCGGCTGCATATCGACCGGCCGCTGCCGTTTCTTTGCCTGCATCTGACCGGTGGCTCGAAGGACCTTGCGGCCCGCGATATCGCCTCTGCGCATGCATCTTATCTGATCGCATCGAGCATTCAGGAGGCTGCACCCCTGATTGCAGCCGTCGGCATGGCCATGCGCGAACGTTTCGGCGCCTTCATGGTTCTCGATATCGGCGAACTGGAACACGACATTCTGCTCGCTGACGATTCACCTTTCCTGCCGCATTATGAGGTTTCCGTCTCTGCAACATCTGAGCCGGAAACGCAAAGTGCCCGCCGTGTTTTCATCAAGGCGGTTTGTGATGCCGAAGTGCGTTTCCGCACGCCCCGCATAACCCGGCCCGAACCGGATGCCGATCCGATCCTCAGATTTCAAAATGCCGGGCTTGATTTTCCCTGCATCAGCGTGCGTTTCGCGCCGATCTACCGACAGCCTGAATCCGGCGCCGATTATCCCGGCCTGCGCGAGACGATGATTGCGGATATTTTCGATGCCGGCCTTCAGGCCTTCTCGTCATTCGCTGCCGGTAAAGACGCACTCAAGGTTACCAGCCATCGCGCGCTCGGCCGCAAGGCCTTCGTTGATGCCGTCAGACGCGCCGATCGCTCAATAGACGACATCGTCTCGTCCTTTGATTTTCTTCTGTCCGTGACGCCGATCAATGCCCGCCGGGCCTTCGAGGAATTTCGCGATGGCAGCTTCCAATATGCGCCGCGCCTGCTTTACCGGCCGCTCGGCGTTGACGTCGAGGAGCAGAAACGCAAGCTCTATTCCGTCGTTTTCGATCATCTGGAAGACCCGGTGCTCTATCATCTCTACCGGGAGAAACAGCAGGAGATCGATCTGCAACTGACCATGCTCGCCAATCTGCATCGCCGTACTTTCACCGATTTCTCCCGCGCCCTTTACGGTGCCGTCGAACCCACGCTTCTGACGCTGGCGCTCAAGGTGCTTGCCGATTGCCCACGCAAGGATGAGAGCGGCGAAATCGCCATGGTCGATTGTTATGCGGTCGCCAAAAAATCGCGCGAGATGATCGAGACCTATCTGGCGGAGGAGCCGGAATTCAAGGCGCGTGTCGAGATCAGGGATGACCTGCCGCCTGGCCTGATGGTGACGGGCGAGAAGCTCCTGATTTCTCGCCACACCGTCATGGAACAGCGCCGGGTCGAAGCGCTGCTGTCGCATGAGATCGGCGTGCATCTCCTCACTTATTTCAATGGGTCGTTTCAGGGCCTCCGGCTCTTCCGCACCGGCCTTTCCGGTTACGAAGGCGTGCAGGAAGGGCTGGCAGTGCTGGCAGAACATCTGGCCGGCGGCATGACGCGCGAGCGCCTGCGGCTGATCGCCGGCCGTGTCGTCGGCTGCGCCGCCATGCTGGACGGCGCGACTTTTGTTGAGACGTTCCGGACTATGACCCGCGATCATGGTTTCGACGAGGCTGGCGCCTTCAACATGGTTTTGCGCATCTATCGTGGCGGCGGTCTTTCCAAGGACGCGATCTATCTGCGTGGGCTTGCGGAGGTGCTGGAGCATCTGCGCAAGGGTGGCGCGCTCGATCCGTTCTGGATGGGCAAGATCGCCGCTGCCCATTTCCCGGTGATGCAGGAGCTTGCCTTGCGCGGCCTCTTGCGTCCGCCGGGCGTACGTCCCGCTTTTCTGCTGCCGGCCAAGGCCAATGAGCGGCTGGAAAAGATACGGGCCGGATTATCCATCGCCGAACTGGCGACATTGTAATATTACAGGAGGGGCTTATGCGTATCGCATTTTTCGTCAATTCCATCGAAACCGAGGGGCCTACTTTCGCAACCGGCCTGCTGGCCATGGCGGCGCTCAATCGCGGTCACGAGGTGGTGTATCTGACGCCTGGCGATTTTACCTTGCGCTCGGATGATAGCCTGACCGTACACGCCACCGTTCTACCGAAGGCCAAATACAAGAAAGCCGATGCTTTTCACGCGGCACTTCAGGACAAAGCACTGGAACGGCGTACCATGGATGTAGAGGAAATCGACGCGCTGATGCTGCGCAACGATCCCTCGCTGGATCAGACGACGCGGCCATGGGCGGTGCATGCCGGCATTCTGTTCGGGCGGCTGGCAGAACAGCGCGGCGTTGTGGTTCTGAACGACCCGGAAGGATTGGCGCTGGCGCAGAACAAGCTCTATTTCCAGAGCTTTCCGGAAATCGTACGCCCGACCACGATCATCTCGCGCAATGTCGATGAAATACGCGCATTTGCGGATACCCACCCTAAGGGTGTCATCGTCAAGCCGCTGCAGGGTTCAGGCGGCAAGAACGTCTTCAAGATCGGCTCCAGCAAGGAGGCCAATCTCAACCAGATTTTCGAGGCGGTCAGTCTCGAAGGTTACTTGATTGCACAGGCCTATCTGCCGGCCGCCAAGGATGGCGATATTCGGTTCTTCATGATGAATGGCAAGCCTCTGATGCGCGACGGACAATATGCGGCTTTGCGCCGCGTTCCGGCAAAAGGCGATCTGCGCTCCAACATTCACGCCAAGGGCACTGCCGAGGCCGTGAAGGTGACGGATGAGATCGTGGCGCTTGCCGAAATGATGCGGCCCAAGCTGGTGGAAGACGGTATGTTCCTGGTCGGGCTTGATATTGTCGGCGACAAGATACTGGAAGTGAACGTGTTTTCGCCCGGCGGTCTCTCCAACATTCGCGACCTCACCGATGTCGATTTCAGCGATACGATCATCGAAGCCGTGGAAACCAAGATCGCCATGCAGAGCGCTTCCGGCGGCATGCTTTCCAATCGTCTGCTGGCGACGCTTTGATTTATTCGCGCAGCTCTGTCGACTGCATGTCACGATACCAGGCGACGAGGGCCTTGATGCCCTCCTCGACCGGGGTTTGCGGCACATAGCCCGTCAAGGCCCTCAGAAGATCGGGTGAAGCGAAGGTGCGGGGGACGTCTCCCTGCTGCATCGGCAACATGTTGCGGATTGCCGGCCTGCCGACCGCCTTTTCGACCGTTTCGACAAAGTGCATCAGCTCTACCGGCTGGCCGCCGCCAATATTGACGATGCGGAAGGGTGCGTGGTGCGACAGCGTGTCGGTGACGCCTTCCTCAGTGACCCGGTTTTCCTCGGACGGAATGACCTGGCTCAGCCGGACGATACCTTCAACGAGGTCATCGATATAGGTGAAGTCGCGGCTCATATTGCCTTGGCCGTAAATATCGATCGGCTCGCCGTTCGAGATGGCGTCGACGAATTTGATTGGCGCCATGTCCGGCCGTCCCCACGGCCCGTAAACCGTGAAGAAACGGAAGGCTGTGGTGGGCAATTTGTGGAGATGGGCGTAGCTGTGCGCCATCAATTCCATCGATTTTTTGGTGGCCGCATAAAGCGTCATCGGCTCGTCGGCCTTGTCGCTTTCCGCAAAGGGTATTTTTTCGTTGGCGCCGTAGATGGAGGAAGTCGAAGCCAGCATCAGGTGTTTGACACGCAGGTTCTTGGCAAGCTCCAGCATGTTCCACGATCCAATGAGATTGGAATCGATATAGGCGCGTGGATTTTCGAGGCTGTAGCGAACACCTGCCTGAGCGGCGAGGTGAATTATGATTTCCGGTTCGGCAGCCTCTGCCGCGCGCTTCAGCGCATCCGTGTCTTCCAGCATGCCGATTTCGGCCCTGAAACCGTTGGAGCGGGAAAGGATCGCATGGCGTTTTTCTTTCAGGCTAACATCGTAATATTTCGTCATGCCGTCGAAACCGGTTACGAAATGGCCGGCATCGAGCAGCCGTTTGGCAACGTAAAAACCGATGAAGCCCGCGGTGCCGGTAACCAGATAACGCATGATGACTATATCCCACATCCGTTGGTGCGTTTGCGGCCGAACCGAAGCGCAAAAACCGTTTTAATGAAACTTCGAAGGCGAAACCGCTATTGGCCCTTGTCGGAACTGCTGTCGTGCGGGCGGCCAATGCCAGCATAAACGAAGCCGTGCCCGGTGACCTCGTCCGTGCGGTAGATATTGCGCAGATCCACCAGAACGGGGTTTTTCATGATGGCCTTCAGGCGCGGCAGATCGAGTGCGCGGAACTGGTTCCATTCCGTCACGATCACGAGGGCATCGGCGCCTTCGGCAGCCTCGTAGGGACCGCTGGCATAGTCGATACCCTCGATCACATGGCGGGCATTCACCATTCCCTCCGGATCGTAGCCGACCACCTTGGCGCCGCCGTCCTGGAGGGTCTGGATGATGGCAATCGCCGGGCTGTCGCGCATATCGTCGGTATTGGGCTTGAAGGTCAGGCCAAGGACCGCGATCTTCTTGCCGCGCACGTCGCCGCCCACCGCGTTGATGACCTTGCGGCCCATGGCGCGCTTGCGGTTGTCGTTGATGGCGATGGTGGTCTCGATCAGCCGCACAGGGGCGTCATAGTCCTGCGCGGTCTTGGCAAGCGCCAGCGTATCCTTGGGGAAACAGGAGCCGCCATAACCGGGGCCGGCATGCAGGAACTTCGCGCCGATGCGGCCATCGAGGCCGATGCCGCGCGAAATATCCTGAACATTGGCGCCGACCTTTTCGCATAGATCCGCCATTTCGTTGATAAAGGTGATCTTCATCGCCAGAAAGGCGTTGGCGGCATATTTGATCAGTTCCGAAGTGCGCCTGGTGGTGAAGAGCAAAGGCGACTGGTTGAGATAAAGCGGACGGTAAACCTCCGTCATCACCGGGCGGGCGCGCTCGTCGGAAAGACCGACGACGATGCGGTCCGGTCGCTTGAAATCCTCGATGGCCGCGCCTTCCCGCAGAAATTCCGGGTTGGAAACCACGGCAAAATCGGCCGAAGGGTTTTCTTCGCGGATGATGCGTTCCACCTCGTCCCCCGTGCCGACGGGAACGGTAGACTTGGTGACGATGACGGTGAAGCCTTCAAGCGAATGGGCGATTTCTTTCGCCGCCGCATAGACATAACCGAGATCGGCGTGGCCGTCGCCGCGCCGCGAGGGCGTGCCGACCGCGATGAACACGACATCGGCATTGGCAACCGCGGAGGAGAGATCGGTGGTGAAGCTCAATCGGCCCGCCTTGGCGTTGTTGGCAACGATGACCTCCAGACCCGGTTCGAAGATCGGGATATGGCCGCTTTTCAGCGCTTCGATCTTCTCCGGCATCTTGTCCACGCAGATCACGTCATGGCCGAAATCGGCAAAACACGCACCGGAAACAAGGCCGACATAACCGGCACCGATCATCACTATCCGCATTCTTCTTCCTTTCAGTTCGTGAGGCGATGTTCGCGCAGCAAGCTTCAGGCGAAATCAGCGGGTGCAATCACACCACATTGTTTAGCCGCCTTCACGCTTGCCGCCAAGCGCCACGATCAACACGGGCTAACCTCTTTCCGTGACGGTGATATGATGGCGTCGGCGGGACAAATTTGCCGCACCTTGCGGCCATCTGCATCGATGCGGCCGGATCGGGTGTTTTTGCGGCTTTTGCGGCTTGCACTCATAGGTAGCCGGGTCTAGCCATAAGGTGAGGATCAAATCTGCCAGACTGTCTGTCCCTTAAGGGGCGTCCGGGTTGCTTTAAGCGGCCGGGGTGCGCTTTGCGTTGCGGTCGCTGTTCGGGGAAGTTCAAATGCAAAAGGGTTTTCTGCTCGGTCTGTTCGCTTATGCGACCTTTTCCCTGGGCGATGCCACGATCAAGTCGCTTGGATCACAGATCAGCGTTTTCGAGATCGGCTTTTTCAGCATCCTGTTTTCCGGCATTTTCATCTTCTTCAGCAAGCCGCGTGAGGAAAGGTGGCGTGAATTCTGGCGCATGAGCCGTCCGTTTGCGGTGCACGGGCGGGCGATTTCCGGCCTGTTCGCCGGTATTCTCGGTATCTATGCCTTCACCACCATTCCGCTGGCCGAAGCTTATGCGCTGATCTTTCTTTCACCGCTGTTCGTGACAGTGCTGTCGGCTGTCGTATTGAAGGAAGATATAGGGCCATGGCGCTGGGCGGCCGTTCTGGCCGGCATCGTCGGTGTTCTGCTCGTCGTGCGGCCCGGCTTCAAGGCGCTGGAACTCGGGCACGTCGCAGCCATCGGTGTCGCATTCCTGGCGGCGATGACCATCGTGCTGCTCCGCTCGCTTGCGGGCAAGGAGAAGCGCACCTCGATAATGGGCGTGCTTTTGGTCTACGGCCTCACCTTCAACGGCATTGCCTCGATTCCCGAGTTCGTCATGCCCAATCTGCACCAGTTCGCCGCCTTTGCCTTCATCGGCCTCTGCACGGCGACGGGACAGATAACGCTGCTCGTCGCAACACGTATCGCGCCGGCCAGCCAGATTGCACCCTCGCATTATTCTCAGATCCTCTGGGCCGTGGCGATCGGCATGACTTTCTTCCACGAATATCCGGATGCGATCGCGGTGCTTGGGCTGGGTGTCATCGCCGCATCGGGACTTCTGACGATGATCCGCGAAAGGGTCAGGCTCGGCACAGTTCGCTGGAATCCGTTTTTCCGCAATCGGCTTTGAAGTCATCCATCGATCGGAAACAGTGCGTCAACCGAAGCGCGGCTTGCGGGGTGAGTGCAGACGGCCCCATAAGCTTTTCATCGATAGATGAATGGAGAGCCCAAAATGCTCGTGGATGGAAAGTGGACCGCCGAATGGCACCCGGTGCAGGCGACCGACAAGAAGGGTGGTTTCGTTCGCCAGACATCCGGCTTCCGCAACTGGGTAACGCCTGATGGTTCAGCAGGCCCGACGGGAGAAGGCGGCTTCAAGGCCGAGACCGGCCGTTATCACCTCTACGTCGCGCTGATTTGTCCATGGGCCTCACGCACGCTAATCGGCCGCAAGCTCAAGAAGCTCGAGGATGTCATTTCGGTCTCAATTGTGGAGCCGGCGCTCTCCGACGAGGGTTGGAAATTCGGCGATTATCCAGGTTCGGATCGCGACGGGCTGAGAGGCTTCGCTTATATGCACGAAGCCTATACCAGCGCCGATCCGCATTATACCGGCCGTGCCACCGTTCCGGTTCTTTGGGACAAGAAGACGAAAACCATCGTCAACAACGAATCCGCCGACATTCTCCGCATGCTGAATTCCGGTTTCGGCGATCTGGCCGATAACGGCATCGATCTTTATCCGGAAGATCTGCGGGACGCGATTGATGCGCTCAACGACCATATCTATCCCCGCCTCAACAACGGTGTCTACAGAACCGGTTTTGCCACCACCCAGCTTGCCTATGAGGAAGCCTTTGCCGACGTCTTCGCGACACTTCAGGAACTTGAAACTCGCCTGGCATCAGGCGGTCCCTTCCTCTTCGGCGATCGCCTGACGGATACGGATATCAGGCTTTTCGTGACGCTGGTGCGTTTCGATGCCGCCTATTACGGCCTCTTCAAGTGCAACCTTCGCCGCATTGCCGACTATCGGGCCCTGCAGGCCTATATGATGCGGGTGCTGAACATTCCGGGCGTGCGTGACACGGTCAATATCGACCACATCAAGCGCGGTTATTATTCGATCAAGGCGCTCAATCCGACCCGGATCGTGCCGGTCGGCCCCGATCTGCCGGGGCTTGACGAGGTTTCCATCGGCGGCACTGTGTGAATATCTAGGCCGGCTTGCCGACCTGATCGAGAAGCCATGCCTGGAAGGCGCGGGCAAGGACGTTGTCCTGCCGCCCTTCCGGCAGGGCGACGTAATAGCTCTTGTCGGTTTGCAGTGGAATGTCGAAGACGATTTCGAGACGGCCGGAGACGAGTTCCGCCTCGATCAGATATTTCGGCAGAAGGGCAAAGCCGATGCCGCTTATGGCTGCTTCAATGATCATAGAAAACTGGTCGAAACGGCTGCCTCTATAGGCATTCTCCGCCGTTACCCCATTCATCTCCAGCCACTCAGTCCATAGTTTCGGCCGTGTGGTCACGTGCAGCAACGGTTGGCGGTTAAAATCCTCCGGCTCTCTCATTCCCGCGCGCTGAAGCAGAGCGGGGCTGGCGACCGGCACGATCACTTCGTTGCATAAAAAGGTGCAGGTGCCGTGCGCCCAGACCGGCTGGCCGTAATGGATGGCGAGGTCGAAACCTTCCTCATCGAAATCGAAGGGGTGCGAGCGCGAGCCGATGGTGATGGTCATTTCCGGGTTGGCGTCGATGAAGCGGTGCAGACGCGGCATCAGCCAGCGGCTGCCGAAGGTTGGCAGGGTGGCGACGGAAAGTGATGCATGAGATGTTCCGGCCGAGACCGCGCGCACCATCAGCTGTTCGGATTGCTGCAACAGGCGCCGCACGTCTGGCAGGAATTTGCGACCCGCTTCCGACAGGACGACGCGCCGGCGGATGCGTTCGAAAAGCTGCATTCCGGTCTGCGCCTCGAGTTCGCCGATCTGCCGGCTGACCGCACTTTGCGTGAGGTTGAGTTCTTCCGCCGCACGGGTAAAATTCCCATGCCTTGCGGCACACTCGAATGCTTGCAGGGTTACGATATCAGGGACCAGTCTTCTGCGCGGATCCATACCATTCTCGCATCAACTTACCCGCTTTCCTCATTGGAAAAGGGTCATTATGGCCATATATGATTACGGGAAAGAATGGAATGGTGTTTTGCCGGCTTCGACGGAGGCCCCGTTTCACAAAATGATAAATTCGGGGAAAGAACAGCGACGGGAGTTGAAAGCGCCGTATCAAAAACGGCCTTTCCTCCCCTTTGAGCCAAAAAGGATAATTTGACATGGATGCGACCACGAAGCTTGACGTGAAACAGGAAGCCGCGGCCCTGCTCGACAGAATGGGCGTCGCCCGCGATCTTTATACCGGCGGCGATATGGCGTCGTTCAGCCCGGTAACGGGTGAACAGATCGCAAGCCTCAAGACCATTTCCGTCGAGGGTGTCGCAGCCGTGGTAGACAAGGCCGATGCCGCCTTCAAGATTTGGCGCAACGTGCCTGCTCCGCGCCGTGGCGAACTGATCCGCCTTCTGGGCGAAGAACTGCGCTCCTTCAAGGCAGATCTCGGTCGGCTCGTCTCGCTGGAAGCGGGCAAGGTCCCGTCCGAAGGTCTCGGCGAAGTGCAGGAGATGATCGATATCTGCGATTTCGCGGTCGGTTTGTCCCGCCAGCTTTACGGCCTCACCATCGCCACCGAACGCCCCGGCCACCGTATGATGGAAACCTGGCACCCGCTCGGCGTTGTCGGCGTTATCTCCGCTTTCAATTTTCCGGTCGCGGTCTGGTCGTGGAACGCGGCGCTCGCGCTAGTCTGCGGCAATTCGGTGGTCTGGAAGCCATCTGAAAAGACCCCGCTGACGGCACTTGCGGTTCAGGGCATCTTCGAACGTGCCGTAGCCCGGTTCGGCGATGCGCCGGAAGGGCTGTCGCAGCTTCTGATCGGCGACCGCGCCGTTGGTGAAGCATTGGTGGACAACCCCAAGGTTCCCCTGGTTTCTGCCACCGGTTCCACCCGCATGGGCCGCGATGTCGGCCCGCGTCTGGCGAAGCGCTTCGCCCGCGCCATTCTGGAACTGGGCGGCAACAATGCCGGCATCGTCTGCCCGTCTGCCGATCTCGACATGGCGCTGCGCGCGATTGCCTTCGGCGCCATGGGCACGGCCGGCCAGCGCTGCACCACGCTTCGCCGTCTCTTCGTGCATGACAGTGTTTACGACCAGCTCGTGCCGCGTCTGAAAAAGGCCTACGCCTCCGTTTCCGTCGGCAATCCGCTGGAAACATCGGCGCTTGTCGGACCGCTGGTGGACAAGGCGGCTTTCGACGGGATGCAGAAGGCGCTCGAAGCGGCCAAGGCGCATGACGGCGTGGTGAATGGCGGCGGGCGAGTGGATACGGGTGCGCCGGATGCCTATTATGTAAAGCCGGCACTTGTCGAAATGCCTGAACAGGCGGGGCCGGTGTTGGAAGAGACGTTCGCGCCGATCCTTTATGTGATGAAGTACAGCGATCTCGATCAGGCGATTGACGCGCATAACGCCGTTGCCGCTGGTCTGTCGTCGTCGATCTTCACCCGTGACATTCAGGAATCGGAACGTTTCCTGTCTTCGGAAGGCTCGGATTGCGGCATCGCCAACGTCAATATCGGAACCTCGGGCGCGGAAATCGGCGGCGCATTCGGTGGTGAAAAGGAAACCGGCGGTGGCCGCGAATCCGGTTCGGATGCATGGAAGGCCTATATGCGCCGCGCCACCAACACTATCAACTACTCCAAGGCGCTGCCTTTGGCGCAGGGCGTTTCCTTCGATATCGAGTAAATCGCTTCGCAAGTTTGCGCGTTCGATAGCGATATTGATCCATCATGCCGGTGCGGCCAGTCCGCACCGGCATTCGTCTGTTAAGCAGGCTTGGTAATGCCTCCTGCGATGATTTGCGGGAAAGAGGCGTCTCTGCGGAATTTTATTCCCGCAATATCGCTCATATTGAATTATCCTCTCTCTATCGTTTTCATCGAAAACCCTAGCATTGCTCCATATCGCAAACCGGCCCCAGGGGGTCGGCGACAAGGAGCTAAAATGCCAGCCATTACCCGTCGTGCCCTCTCCGCCAGTTTTCTTGTTGCCGCTGCATTGTCCGTTCTGCCCTTGCAGGCGCAGGCGGCGGAAGAGCTGAAGATCGGTTATCAGAAAACCGGCCTGCCGGTGATCGCGAGGCAACAGGGCGTCATCGAAAAGGCGCTTGAGGCCAAGGGCGTCAAGGTTTCGTGGGTCGAATTCACCGCAGGCCCGCCGCTGGTGGAGGCCTTGAATGTTGGCTCCATCAATGTCGGCTGGACGGGCGATGCGCCGCCAATCTTCGGTCAGGCGGCCGGTTCGGCCATCGTTTACGTTGCGGCTCTTCCCTCAAACGGTAAGGGTGAGGCGATCTTCACCAAGCCCGAGAGCGGTATAAAGTCGGTTGCCGATCTGAAGGGCAAGAAGGTCGGCGTCGGCAAGGGCACAAGCGCCCACAATCTGCTGGTGGCGGCAATTGAGAAGAACGGCCTGAAATTTAGCGATATCGACGTGGTCTATCTCAGCCCTGCTGACGCGGCGGCGGCCTTTGCCAGCGACAAGATCGACGCCTGGGCCGTCTGGGATCCGTTCTATGCAATTGCCGAGACCCGCTATAAGCCAGTCACTCTGGCCCGCACCAGCGAGGTTCTCAACGTGAGCACCTATTTCCTCGCCAACCGCGACTATGCCAAATCCCATGCCGACACCATCAATATCACGCTTGATGCCCTGGGCGAGGCGGCCAAATGGTCCGCCGCCAACCGCGACAAGGTTGCGGCAGCCCTGCATGAGGTGACAGGTGTACCGCTGGAAGCGCAGACGCTGGCTGCGAACCGTTCAGAATTCGGTATTTCGAAAATCGATGACAAGATCATTGCCAGCCAGCAGGAAACTGCCGACCGCTTTTATCGCCTGGGCCTGATCCCTAAGCAGATCAGCATCAAGGATGCCGTCTGGTCAGGCGCCACCAACTGATCCCGGATACGGAGGGTTTCGCGATGAGCATCAGAAGGCGTATCGAGGCTGGAAGCATCACGGGCTGGTTGCTTCCTGCCATCATTCTTGCCGGCTGGGAGCTTGCTGCCCGCGTCGGTCTCATTTCGGCAAACGTCCTGCCGGCTCCCTCTGCCGTCGCGGAAGCCTTCTGGCGGCTTTTGCTTTCAGGGGAACTCATCGCCAATATCGGTGTCAGCTCCGCTCGCGCTCTGGCCGGTTTCGCCGTTGGCGGCGCGATTGGTTTCATCTTCGGGCTGGCCAACGGACTGTCGCGGTTTTCCCGCAGCTTTACCGACACGACGCTGCAGATGATCCGCAACATCCCTCATCTGGCGCTCATTCCGCTCGTCATCCTCTGGTTCGGCATCGACGAGGAGGCAAAGCTTTTCCTCGTGGCACTCGGAGTGTTTTTCCCCATCTACATCAACACGCTGCTCGGCATTCAGGGGGTCGATCCGCAACTGGTGGAGATGGGGCGTACCTATGGCATGTCGTCCTTCACCCTGTTCCGGCGGGTGATCCTGCCCGGCGCGCTGCCGTCCATTTTCACCGGCCTGCGTTATGCGCTCGGCATCATGTGGCTGACGCTTATCGTGGCGGAAACGATTTCCTCCTCTTCCGGCCTCGGCTACATGGCCATGCAGGCGCGCGAGTTCCTGCTGATCGATGTCGTCGTGCTGTCGATCCTTATTTACGCGCTTCTTGGCAAGCTGGCGGACAGTTTCGCCCGCTTCCTCGAAAGCATCTTCCTGCAGTGGCATCCAGCCTTCAAGAAAGTCTGAGGTAACCCATGTCGACCAGCAATGTTACGACGTTGAGACGCCCCGATGCCCCATCATCCTCCCCTTCCGGGGCAGAGACCAAGGTCGAACAGCGCGGCAAGCAGAACGACAGCAAGGTCGCTTTCAGCTTCCGCAATGTGACCAAGGCCTTTGGCGATAAACCGGTTCTGCGCGGCATCGATCTCGATGTGCGGGAAGGCGAGTTTCTGGCTATTATCGGCAAGAGTGGATGCGGCAAGAGCACGCTTCTGCGTATCTTGGCCGGTCTTGATGCGCCCACAAGCGGCACCGTTTCGAAAGACGCATCGAGCCGCACTCGCATGATGTTTCAGGAGCCGCGCCTTCTGCCATGGGAGCGGATCGCAAACAATGTATCCGTGGGACTGACCGGCATCGCCAAAGGTGAGGCGGCCAACGAGCAGGCGCTTGCCATTCTCGAAGAGGTTGGGCTAAAGGACCGGGCGGGCGAGTGGCCCTATGTCCTGTCTGGAGGCCAGAAGCAGCGCGTGGCGCTGGCACGCGCGCTGGTGGCGCATCCGCAAATTCTGGCGCTGGATGAACCCCTCGGGGCGCTCGATGCGCTCACCCGCATCGAAATGCAGCTTCTGCTGGAGCGCATCTGGCGCAAGCAGAAATTCACCGCCGTTCTCGTTACGCACGATGTTTCGGAAGCCGTCGCACTTGCAGACCGCATCGTCGTGATTGATGAGGGGCGCATCGCCCTTGATCTCGATGTGAAACTGCCGCGTCCGCGCCGACACGGCACCCCGGAATTCGCGCGGCTTGAAGAGCAGGTTCTGAACCAGCTTTTCGGTCGTGGTGAAATCGGTGGGTGATGTGATGGACCGGCAGGGTCGAGACCCTGCCGGAACCAGATAATCAGCCGATGCTCATCAGGCTGGCATTGCCGCCGGCAGCCGTTGTGTTGACGCTGACGGAGACTTCTTCCACCAGCCAGTCGAGATTGTAGGGCTGGGTTTCACGGTCAAGCGCTTCCGTCGTGGCGGCCTGAACCAGAACCAGAGGACCGGGCAGGGCGGCGATTTTCTTGTTGATCGCAACGACACGTTCCGCATCGCCCTCGATCAGCGCGCCGGCGAAGGGGGCGGATTTTTCCCAGCTGTCAGCCCAGGTGATACGCGAGGTGACGGTTGCCGGCAATCCGTAGATCGACTTTTCCAGCCCCGACGCATTATCGATAACGACCGAGTTGCCGGTGGCAAGCGCTGCCGCAAGTTGGCGATAGAGCCCTTGCTCGGTGGCCGGAATAAGCAGCACCTTGCCGCGCGGATGCAGCGCATAGACGTTGCGTTCGCCGACTGGGCCTGCCAGTTCGGTTTCGAAACCGAGGCCGGAGAGGGCTGCGGCCTGTCTTGCGGCTTCGGCTGCAACGCTCTGGCCGTTTTCATCCAGCCAGCGGGCGAGATCGACAGCCGCCTGGTCCTGCTGGCTGGCAACGCGGTCGATCTTCGGCGCGGTTTGTGTGACGCGGCCGAGATAGAGCGGGCCGCCCGCCTTGGGGCCGGTGCCGGAGAGGCCTCGCCCGCCAAAGGGCTGGACGCCGACCACGGCGCCGATGATGTTGCGGTTCACATAGAGATTACCGGCCGCGACGCGCGACAGGACATGCTGGATGGTATCGTCAAGACGCGTATGCAGGCCGAAGGTCAGGCCATAGCCGGTGGCGTTGATCTCGTCGATCAGCCGGTCGAGATTGTCGCGCTTGAACCGGATGACGTGCAGCACCGGCCCGAAGACCTCCTTCTTCAGATCGGCGAGCGATTTCATCTCGATGATTGTCGGTGGCACGAAGGTGCCCTTGCCGGTTTCGCCGGCAAGCGAAATCTGCTCGATCCGGTGGCCGAGTGCGCGCATGCTGTCAACGTGTTTTTCGATAATGCCTTTAGCTTCAGCGGTGATCACGGGGCCGACATCGACGGAAAGGCTATCGGTGCGCCCGATGCGCAATTCGTGCAGCGCGCCTTTCAGCATCGTCAGGGTGCGGTCGGCCACATCTTCCTGCAGGCAGAGAATGCGAAGCGCCGAGCAACGCTGGCCGGCACTGTCGAAGGCAGAGGCGATGACGTCGGCGACGACCTGCTCGGCAAGCGCTGAGGAATCGACGATCATGGCGTTCTGGCCGCCGGTCTCGGCAATCAGGGGAACGGGCTGGCCGTTTGCGAGAACCCGGCCTGCGAGTTGACCCTGGATGAGGCGCGCCACTTCCGTGGATCCGGTGAACATCACACCCGCCGTGAGCGCTGAGCCGACAAGTGCCGCACCGGTCTTGCCGTCACCTGGCAGAAGTTGCACGGCGTCCTGCGGAACGCCTGCCTCATGCAGCAGGCGCACACCCTGCGCGGCGATCAACGGGGTTTCTTCGGCGGGCTTTGCCAGTACCGGATTACCGGCAACCAGTGCTGCCGTTACCTGACCGATGAAGATGGCAAGCGGGAAGTTCCACGGGCTGATGCAGACGACCGGGCCGAGCGGTGTCTCGTTGGCCTTGAAGGTCTTCCGGGCTTCCGCTGCGTAATAACGCAGGAAGTCAATCGCCTCGCGCACCTCGGCAATGGCGTTTGGCATGGATTTTCCGGCCTCGCGCATGATGAGGCCAAGCAGGGCCGGCATCTCGGCCTGCATCCGGTCGGCAGCGCGCTCCAGGCAGGCGGCGCGCTCCTCGACCGGCGTGGAAGACCAGTTGGAGGCTGCGGCCCTTTGCATTGCCGCCTCGACATCGGCCTCTGTCGGTTCGGTTACATAACCGACGACATCATTGTGGTCGCCGGGATTGAGGACCGGGCGTGTCTTTCCGCCTGCATGCGGTGCTGCGGCTTTCCATTCCGTCGTCGCACCTGCCTTAAGGACGTTGTCCAGCGCGGCAAGTGCCGTTTCATTCGAAAGATCGAGGCCGGCGGAATTTGCCCGTTCGGGGCCGAAGAGACCAGCGGGTGCAGCAATGCGGTCGTGCCGTGCGCCGGGAACGGGGTAAGCCTTGACCACGGTGACCGGATCTTCCAGCAGGGAAGCCACCGGCACGGCGGGATCCGCTATGCGGTTGACGAAGGAGGAGTTCGCGCCGTTTTCCAGCAGACGGCGGACAAGATATGCAAGCAGCGTCTCGTGGGTGCCAACAGGCGCATAAAAGCGGCAGGGACGATCGAGCTTCTTCTTGCCGACGACTTCGCTGTAAAGCGGTTCGCCCATGCCGTGCAGGCACTGGAACTCATAATCACCGAGTTTGAAGTCCGGACCGGCGAGATGGTAGATGGTCGCCATGGACTGGGCGTTGTGGGTCGCAAATTGCGGGAACACGACGTCACGCGCGGCAAGCAGCTTGCGGGCGCAGGCGATATAGGAGACATCCGTGTGCACTTTGCGGGTGAAGACCGGGAAGTCTTCCAGCCCGTCCACCTGTGCGCGCTTGATCTCCGCATCCCAATAGGCGCCCTTGACAAGACGCACCATGATGCGGCGACCGGCACGTCGGGCGAGATCGATGATGTAGTCGAGAACAAAGGGGCAGCGGCGGCCATAGGCCTGCACAACGAAGCCTAGGCCGTTCCAACCGGCAAGATCCTTGTCGAGCGCCAGTTCCTCCAGAAGATCGAGCGACAGTTCCAGCCGGTCAGCTTCCTCGGCGTCAATGTTGAGGCCGATATCGTATTTCTTGCTGAGCAGCATCAGGGATTTCACACGCGGCAGAAGCTCCGCTATTACCCGCTCTGCCTGCGCACGGGCATAACGCGGATGCAGGGCCGAAAGCTTGATGGAAATTCCGGGGCCACCATAGATGCCACGCCCGGCGGAGGCCTTACCGATGGCGTGAATGGCGTTTTCGTAGTCCTTGTAATAACGCTCCGCATCCTTGGCGGTGGTCGCCGCTTCGCCGAGCATGTCGTAGGAATATTGGAAACCCTGTTCCTCCAGCGGTTTCGAGCGCTTGATCGCTTCCCCAATCGTTTCGCCGGTCACGAATTGCTCGCCCATCATGCGCATCGCCATATCGACGCCGCGGCGAATGACGGGTTCGCCAGCCCGGGCGATCAGCTTGGTCAGAGCCGCCGAAAGGCCGCTGTCATTGACCGTCGAGGTCAGCTTGCCGGTGATGACGAGACCCCAGGTTGCGGCGTTGACGAACAGCGAGCGCCCGCCGCCGATGTGGGACTTCCAGTCGCCGCGGGCGATCTTGTCGCGGATCAGCGCGTCGCGGGTGGCGGTGTCGGGAATGCGCAGCAGCGCTTCGGCAAGGCACATCAGGGCCACGCCCTCATGGCTGGAGAGCGAATATTCCTGCACCAGCCCCTCGACGCCGGTGCCTTTCGTCTTGGCGCGCAACGCCTCGATCAGCTTGGTTGCCGTGGTGCGAATGGCTGCGGCCTGCTCGGGCGTGACGGTCGCAGCATCGATCAGAGGCGCCAGGCACTCTTCCTCTGGGCGGCGGTAAGCGGCGGTAATTGCTTTGCGCAACGGGCTCTGCTCGCGCACGGGCGGTGCAAAATTCTGGAAAATACCGTTCACCGTCTGCTGCGGGTTTACATCGGCTTTGCTTGCACCATCGGCCATTCTGAAAATCCTGAAAAAGCTGTTGAAGACAGACTGTCAGCGGCAGCGTGTCCTCCGCTCGCCGCTTGTCATTCTGTTGCGTACAATATCATTGCTGTAAAAATTGCTATGGTCCTATTTCGAGGATAGAACAGGCCATATGAACTTTTATTATTCAAAATTGGCGTTAAATCACATGGCAAATAGTCATAAAATAGACGATCTGGACCACTTCGATCTCAAGATTCTCGAGGCCCTCAGCGAAGACGGGCGCATGTCGGTGCTGCAACTGTCGAAAAGGGTCGGCCTCTCCAAGACGCCGTGCCAGACGCGGCTCAAGCGGTTGGTGGATGAAGGTTATATTCTGGGCTTCCGTGCGGTGCTCAATCCGCAGAAACTGGGCGTCGACCATATCGCCTTCGCCGAGGTCAAGCTTTCCGACACACGCGAAAAGGCACTTGAGGAATTCAACACGGCGGTGCGCAAGATCAAGGAGGTGGAGGAATGCCACATGATCGCCGGCGCCTTCGATTATCTACTGAAGGTGCGCACCAGCGATATCCGCAAATACCGAAGGGTGCTCGGCGAAAAAATCTCCAGCCTTCCATCGGTTTCCAACACTTCGACATTCGTCGTGATGCAGTCGGTCAAGGAGACCGGTATCTGACGACGCGGCGAAGAAAAACGGGCAGGCACGAGCCTACCCGTCTAATGCTTTGCGAATTCTGCCAGCTCAGCGCGCGGTGGCTGCGGCGGTAACGGCGCTCATCTGCGCGTCAGGACCGAACTCGTTTTCGTTTTCGATGCCGAGAAGTTCCTGCAGGCGCAATCGCGCGCGGCTGACACGGCTCTTGATCGTGCCAACCGGGCAACCGCAAATCTCGGCTGCTTCTTCGTAAGCAAAGCCGGAGGCGCCAATCAGCAATATCGCTTCGCGCTGATCGTCGGGCAATTTTGCAAGTGCCGTACGAAAATCCTGAAGATCGACCGAACCATGCTGCTCTGGCGGCACAGACAGGCGCGAGGTATAAACCCCGTCGGTATCCTGTACTTCGCGGCCGGACTTGCGAATCTGGCTGTAGAATTCGTTACGCAGGATCGTCACCAGCCATGCGCGCATGTTGGTGCCAGGCTGGAAACTCTCCTGTTTCGCCCAGGCCTTCATGATCGTATCCTGCACGAGGTCGTCAGCGCGATCCCTCGAACGGATGAGTGAGATCGCGAATGCGCGCAGGTTTGGCAGTGCCGCCAGCATTTCCCGTTTGAAATTGTATTCTGTCTGCTCCGGCTCTTTCGCCATCATTCCCCCGAAGCCTTGTCTTTGGCTCTGTTTTCGGCTTCATCGAGTTTCTCGAGAAGATCGAGGAATTTGTCAGGGATGCCTTCTTCCTGAACAGCATCGTAGAGTTCCCTGAGCTTGCGGGAAATCACCGCACGTCCAGAGTGCGGGACCTGAGGGTTGGCCGGATTGTCCGGAGAATCTTGGTCCGATTGAAATATGTTCATAACGTCCGGTATTCCTTTTGTGTCGTGGCAAGAATGCGCGATGAAAAAAATAGTTCCGGCGATCCGGAACTTTTTTTATGATGCGCACGTTGCTATCGTGGGTTTGCGTTGCAGACCGCATGAAAGGGGAGAATTCCATGTCAGTTTCTACACGCATCGCACCGCACCTGCCATATCTGCGCAGGTTCGCGCGTGCCGTTTGCGGCTCTCAATCCACTGGCGATGCCTATGTTGCAGCAACACTTGAAGCTCTGATCGCCGATATCAGCATCTTCCCGCCGACAAGCAACGATCGGGTTTCGCTTTATCAATTGTTCGTATCGATTTTTAGTTCCGTCACGATCAATATAAAGGCCGATGAAAACCTGTCAGGTTGGGAAAAGCGCGCTTCCGCCAACCTCTCTGCGGTACCAGCGCTCGCCCGCCAGGCTTTCCTTCTGACCACGGTCGAAGAGTTCACAGCGTCGGAAGCAGCAGAGGTTCTGAGGGTAACTGAAGCCCAGATCGGCCAGCTGATCGATGAGGCGGCCTCTGAAATCGCCCGCCAGGTTGCCACCGATATCATGATTATTGAGGACGAACCTCTGATCGCCATGGATATCGAGCAGATGGTCACCGATCTCGGCCATCGCGTTACGGGTATTGCCCGCACGCATGCGGAGGCGATCGATCTCTTCAACCGCACGCAGCCGAAGATGATCCTTGCCGACATCCAGCTTGCAGACGGCAGCTCCGGGCTCGATGCCATGAAGGAGATCCTTCAGATGACGTCTCTGCCGGTGATCTTCATTACAGCCTTCCCTGAGCGTCTTTTGACGGGTGAGCGGCCCGAGCCGACATTCCTCGTTACGAAGCCGTTCAACCCGGACATGGTGAAAGCGCTTATCAGCCAGGCGCTGTTTTTCAACGAAAGCTCTCGCGTCGCGGCGTGAAATTTGCCGAAACCGTAGACTGTCCGGGAACAACTACGGTACCCGGACGTTCGCGGTTACGGTCGTGAGGTGATCTCACGGCTTTTTGCAGGGAGATGAATTTGCATCGGCTGGCATGGCATAACGCGGAGAGGAACGAGAGCGAGCTACACGATTCGCTCGTCCTCGCTTTGCTCGATTCGGGCGAGACAGTCATGTTACAAGACTGGAACCGCGAGTATATATTCGTGGCCAATCTGCCGGATGTGTGGCGTCTGCCGACCGATAGCCATCCTACGGATGAAAATGTGTTTGGCACCGATCTTTCAGAGCGGCTTGCCGAACTCAAAAAAGATATGAATGTGGTGGGCAGTCGGGGCATGCTGGAAGTTAATGCCGGCAATGACCGGGTTTTCCAGTTCCAGATCCATTCCACCTTCAACCAGGCGAAGCAGGCGGTGATGAAAACCACCATTCGCGAGGTGACGGCGGAACGGCGGCGCGAGCAGCTTTTGCGCTCGCTGCTGCGCGAGGTCAGCCACCGTTCCAAGAACCTCCTGGCGATCATCCAGAGCCTTGCGGGCCAGACGGCCCGTTTCAGCCTCACCAAGGATGATTTTCTGCGCAAGTTTCGGGGGCGGTTACACGCTCTTGCCCAAAGTCAGGATCTCATCACGGATTCCGACTGGAGAGGTGCTCGCATATTCGAGCTTCTTCGCCAGCAATTCGATCTTTATGTGCCGGAATATCCTAATCTCATCCACATGGAAGGTGAAAACCTGCTGCTCAATCCGAATGGGGCGCTTTATATCGGTCTGGCTTTCCATGAGCTGGTCGTCAATACGGTCAGCCATAGCGGCAATCTCGCCTATCATCCGCCAATCTCGCTGCAATGCCGACAGGAAGGCGATTTTTGTATCGTTGAGTGGATAGAGCCGATCATGCCATCGAAAGAGCCGGCGCAGGCGAGGCGCGGCAGTTTCGGCAGCGTCGTGCTGGAAAAGGTCGTTCCATCCGCATTGGGCGGGAGTGCCGAATATCACCTCACGCCGGAGCGGATCGTCTACCGGCTTAAATTTCCTTCCGGGGACGTCACCGACATTTGAAATTTCGAAATAATGGCCCTCGGTTGGAGACCTGCCTCATAGGCAGCACTTCGGCCGTTTTTGCGAGAACGCAAAAAAAAGCACGGCCCATGAAAGAGCCGTGCTTTTTTATTATGACAGGTTTTCAGGGGTGAAACCTGTTTATTGTCAGCCAAGCTTCAGGCGGGGACGGGGGAATTGCTTGGCCTGCATTAAAAATGCATCCGACCTAATTCGGTTCCACTAAAACGTATTTTTTTTGCGGAGGGCGAAATTAGCTGCTTTTTGTCTGCAGGTACGGGATCCAGCACGCCATTTTTCAAAGCGGGCCGGCCTGATCGGGTCGCTTGGGTATAAAATAACGCATCGGCGCTTCAAGCGACCATTCGAACCCGGTTTCGCGATACTCCGTCACCACCTGTCCGCCGAATGCGCCTTCCGCATGCCTTTTGATGACCGTGGTACCAAAGCCCTTGCGGCTTGGTTCCTTCGCCGGCGGCCCGCCCGTTTCGGTCCAGACGATATAAATCATCTGACGTCCATCTTTTTCGAGCGGCTTCCAGCTCACCGTGATTTTTCCGAGCGCAACCGACAGGGCGCCATATTTGATGGAGTTCGTCGTCAGCTCATGCACCACGAGCCCGAAATTTTGCGCCGCTTCCGGAGAAAGCATGAAATCGTCCCCAGACAGCTCGAAGCGTTCCGAAACGGTGCCGAAAACGTCGAGGTGGGTCTCGATCAGCTTACGGATCGGCAAGCCCTGCCATTGAACCTCCGCCAATGCCCGGATCGACATTCCGAGACCGCGCAGGCGGTGGTCCACCTCTTTCTGGAATTCCGGGATGCTTTTGTTTTCCCGCCCCAATTGCCGGATCATCGCCTGAACCAGCGTCAAAATATTCTTGGAGCGGTGAACCAGTTCGTGCAGCAGAAGTTGCAGCCGTTCTTCCGACTGGCTTCTGTCGAAGGAAGCATTGGAGAGCGCGACGGCAACCTGGTTGGCCTCCTTGATCTTGGTATCGACGGGCGCCACGATCTCGCCTTCACCGATGCGTTCAGCCATGAGCGTGAGATCGCGAATGGAACTGCGCAACTGCCGGCCGACCAGATAGGCGCCGCCGATGGCGATGAGCACCAGCATCGTGCTGCCGATCATCATTTGCCGCCACGTGTCGACCAATGCTGCCTGACTTGCGGCAAGTGGCCCCCACATCACAGTTCGCCATTGCCAGCCCGGCAATTGGGCATAGGCATAGAGGTTACCCTTGTCGTCGAAGAAATTGCCGCTGAAGGCCCGCATTTCTGAAAGAATGGCGGGGCTGGCAAATGGCTTGCCCACTTCCACCCCATTCTGAGCACTGGAAACGACAACACGATTGTTACCGTCGATAATGGCGACCGCCCAGTTGCGCGGCAGGTTTTCCGTGGGAATGAGCCGGCTCAGGTCACTTGTATTCTGCGTCAGGATCAGGGCATCTCCGGCGGACCCCAGATTGGGGTCGAGCGGCAAGGTAACGTTGAACACCCATTCCTTGCTCGTCGCGCCGAAAAACATGTCTGAAACGGTGATCCGACGGGATTCGATTGCCTTGGCCAGATTGGCCTCGGCCGGCACCTTGCTGAGAGGCTGGCCAAATGACACCCGGGTATTGAGATACTGTTCGCCTTCCTTGGTAGCCAGAATGGCGTACAGGCCCTCCCGTTTCAGGCTTTCGGCAACACGTCCCTGAAAAGCGGCAAGATTGCCATTCTCGAGTTCCGGGAATTGCGACAGCAGATTGAGGGAGGTGGCGATTTCCTGCAGGCGCCTATCGATGTTGCGGCTGACGACCCTGACATCCTCGATCGTCTCCCGTTGCAGGTCGTCGCGCTTTTCGCTTTCAAGGCGCAGCATCAAGTAGCCGCCGAAAAGGATAAGCGGCAGGGTGATGACGGTTGCCATCACCACCAGATAGGTGCCGATGGAGGCCGTTGGAAAAAAATTCGCACTGCGTCGACGTAAAGCAGAGAACGTGTTTTTCAGTTTTTTGCCGGGTTGAGGCATGCAAAAACTCCGGCAGTTACGGCATTGTTACGTCACGGATAATACCGCGCCATCCTCCTTTAGCAATGCCTGATTTTTTCGTTCCGGAGCCGCAAAATGTCGCAATCGCGTCTATGCGACTGAAAAAATCGGAACCATTTCAATGGTCAGCCCGTTTGCAAAGCGAACCGGTCATGGAGTGGAAAGCGAAATTCGTCACCGCCCGGCCAGTCAAAAACGATGAAAGGAAGGTACGAAAATGGCAAAGAAACTTACGATACTCGTCACCGCCGCCCTGATGGGCACGACGGCTTTCGCGCCGCTTGCCATCGCCCAGGGTACAACCCAGCCAGCACCGGCAAATCCGAGTGCTCAGACCGAACCAGCAACGCCTCCCGCCACCCCGATGGCGCCGGCGGCTCCTCTGGCCAATGACAGCGCGGCCGCGACGACAGGCGGTGCTTACATCACCCAGCAGGGCGAAACGCAGATCAGCGCCAATGATTACATCGGCAAGTCGGTTTATACCGCAGCCGACGAGAGCATCGGTAACGTCACCAACCTCATCATGGAAAAAGACGGTGGTCTCGTCGCAGCCGTGATTGGTGTCGGCGGTTTCCTCGGTATCGGTGCCAAGGATGTCGCGGTGCCTATGGACAAGGTAACGATGACCCGCAACACGCAGGACGGCACTATTCGCCTGACGACGACCGAAACGGCGGAAACGCTGAAGGCTGCTCCGGAATTCAAGACGCTGGAACAGCAGGCCAGCGAAAAGAGCGCGGCAACGCCGGCAGCTCCGGACAGCACCACCACGTCCGCCACCAAGCCCTGATCCCCTTACCTGGGAGGCAGGAGCGGGATCGACCCCAACAGGCGTCCCGCGAGAGACACCGGCCATTGGCCGGTGTCTTTTTGTTTTAAATTGCGTTCGCTCAGTCCCCGGCGTTGCGCGAGGAATGCCAGGCCCAGGCGGATTTGATGATATCAGACAGGGAATAACGCGGCTCCCAGCCCAACACCGCCTTTGCCTTGTCGTTATTGGCGACAAGGGTGGTGGAATCGCCATCGCGGCGGTCGGTATATTCTACCGGGAAGGGGCGGCCGGATACGTCCGAAATCGCCGTCAGCAACTCCTTCACAGTCGTGCCGGTGCCGGTGCCAAGGTTGAGTTCAACCGTTTCACCGCCCGCCAGCAGATAGTCCACTGCCCGCACATGGGCGTCGGCAAGATCGAGAATATGGATGTAGTCACGCACGCAGGTGCCGTCGCGGGTGTCATAATCCGTGCCGAACACCTTGAAGCCTTGACGCCGACCGAGTGCCGCCTCGATGGCGAGCGGGATTGCGTGGGTTTCCGGCTTGTGCCATTCGCCGATGCGGCCTTCGAAATCTGCACCTGCGGCGTTGAAATAGCGCAGCATCACCGAGCGCAGCCCTTTATAGGTGCTGTAATCCTTCAGTGCCTGCTCGACTACCCATTTGGTGCGGCCGTAAGGGTTGATCGGCGCCTGACGGTGCGTCTCGTCAATCGGCACCTGTTCCGGCAAACCGTAGGTGGCGCAGGTGGAGGAGAAGACAAATGCCGTGACCCCGGCATCGATGGCGGCAGACAGCAGGTTGAGCGAACCGATGACGTTGTTGTCGTAGAAGGCCACGGGTTGCTTTACCGATTCGCCGACTTCAATCAGCGCCGCAAAGTGGAGTACGGCCTCCGGCTGGTGCTTGGCGAAAACCTCGTCCAGACGCGCGCGGTCGCGAATGTCGCCCTGCTCGAAGGGTCCCCAGCGGACGAATTCCTCATGTCCATTGGACAGATTGTCGAAAACGACCGGTTCATATCCCCGCTCCGACAGGAGAAGGCAGGTATGCGAACCGATATAGCCGGCACCGCCGACGACAAGGACTTTCTTCTTCATCAATCGCCTTTCAGAAAAAAACGGGACGTGCGGGAGACTGTATTTCACTTTGTTCAAATAAGGGCGGCGTGGCACTGAGCACCATCAACCAGTCTATCCATCGCGGGTAACATAAAAAAAACTGCGCATCCATGGTCTGGATGCGCAGCAGCAAATGAGAGTTTGACGAAGAGCCTTAAACGCGCCCGAAGGCGTGCCTATTTCTTTTTTCTGGTGTTGGCTCTGGTTGCCAGAAAGCCGGCAGCCATGGCAACGGCGAGCGTCGCGTAGGGGCGCGCCTGGATCGCCAGCGTCAGCAGCGATTGCAGCGCCAGAGGTGCTGCGGTCAAGGGAGCCGCCGTCAAGGATGCGACGGGTCGTCTTGCGGCATAGGCTCTCGGACGTTTGACGATCGCAAGCGCCACCAGCATGATGACACCAAGCAGAAACGCCGTACCGGCTACGACAAGCGCGGCCGGCCCCGCGCCGACATGCCTGGCCAGATAGATGGACCCCGCCACGACAGCCGCTACGAAGGCGATCAGGAAGAATATCCCGGTCAGCACCCAAAGGATTATCGTGGCGCGCAGGCGCCGCGTCACGACGCGTCCCTCACGCTGGGTGTCTCCCAAATAGACCAGCAATGCCTCAAGCATGATGCGGCCTTATCGACGTGTGAGGAGAGCGAGCACGAAACCGACACCAACGGCGATGCCGAGGGACTGCAGCGGGTTCTTCTGGACCTGATCCGTCAGATTGTCGTTCAGCGAGGAAATTTCGTTGCGAACGCTGTCGGCCATCTCGCCGGAAGCGGTCAGCGCGTCGTCGGCCACGCGGGCGGCCTGCGCCTTCAATTCATGCGAGGCTCCAACGCCCAGCGCCTTAACGCTCTTGGCAAGATTTGCCAGATCTTCGCGAAGTTGGGCAAGCTGTGCTGCCACATCGGCTGCATCGCCGTTTTCGAGGGATTGCTGGATCTTGTCGTTGACGCTGCTACGCACGCTTGCCATGGGTGAAGTCCTTCCTGGAACATCGTTGATGGAAATGGCGTCAGGTCAAAAAGACTGCCGCCGCGGATCAATGCCGACGCTTACGAACTTTCGTTGCGGCAGCCGTAAACCCGATTGTCCGCCATTCAAACGCGCCGATGCCCGCTTGGTTCCGCGGCTTGGCGAGTTTTCTCCCGCGGATTTTGCGGCGGGGGCAATTTTCCGGGAATTCGGTGCCGGACATTTGTTTTCCTGTAACAAGCATCATATAAGGCCCATCATCCAGACGGACCTTGACTTCAATCAATATGTGAAACGCCATGCTTCAGACGCCCTATTACCTCATCGACAAGACAAAACTTCTTCGCAACATGGAGAAGATTGCCTATGTGCGGGAAAAATCCGGCGCCAAGGCGCTTCTGGCGCTGAAGTGCTTTGCAACATGGTCCGTTTTCGATTTCATGTCGCAATATATGGACGGCACCACCTCGTCGTCGCTTTATGAAGTGCGTCTGGGCCGCGAGAAATTCAGTGGCGAAACCCACGCCTATTCCGTCGCTTATGCCGACTACGAAATCGACGAGGTGATTTCGAACGCGGACAAGATCATCTTCAATTCCATCAGCCAGCTTGAGCGCTTTGCAGAAAAGGCATCCGGTATCACCCGGGGTCTGCGCCTCAATCCGCAGGTCAGCTCTTCGAGCTTCGATCTTGCCGATCCCGCACGTCCCTTCAGCCGTCTCGGCGAATGGGATGTCGCCAAGGTCGACAAGGTCATGGACCGGATTTCTGGATTCATGATCCACAACAATTGCGAAAACGGCGATTTTTCGTTGTTCGACCGCATGTTGACGCAGATCGAAGAGAAATTCGGATCGCTCCTGTCGCGTGCGGAATGGGTCAGCCTCGGCGGCGGCATCCATTTTACCGGCGACAACTATCCGCTCGACCAGTTCTGCGATCGCCTGGCGGCCTTTTCGGAAAAATACGGCGTTCAGGTCTATCTTGAGCCCGGCGAAGCGTCGATCACCAAGAGCACGACGCTTGAAGTGACGGTTCTCGACACGCTGTTCAATGGCAAGAACCTCGCTATCGTCGACAGCTCCATCGAAGCGCATATGCTCGACCTCCTGATCTATCGCGAAACCGCCAAGGTTTTGCCGAACGAGGGCGAACATCCCTACATGGTCTGCGGCAAATCCTGCCTTGCGGGCGATATTTTCGGCGACTTCCGGTTCGACAAGGAGTTGAAGGTCGGTGATCGTATCTCCTTTGAGGATGCGGCCGGCTACACCATGGTCAAGAAGAACTGGTTCAATGGCGTGAAGATGCCGGCGATTGCCATCAAGGAACTCGACGGCAGCGTGCGTGCCGTTCGCGAATTCGACTTTGCCGATTTCGAGCAAAGCCTGTCTTAAACCCTGTTTTAACATGAAACGAAGCTGATCCCTGCGGGGAAAAGGAGGCATCACCTGAAATGAAGAAGAACGTTCTGATCATCGGCGCCGGTGGCGTAGCACAGGTCGTGGCGCATAAATGCGCCCAGAACAGCGATGTATTGGGAGACATTCATATTGCGTCACGGACTTTGGAAAAGTGCCGCAAGATTGTCGAGTCCGTACGCGAAAAGAAGAGCCTCAAGACAGATGTGAAACTTGAGGCCCATGCGCTTGACGCGATGGATATCGAGGCGACGAAAGCCTTGATTACGAAAACCGGCGTAGAGATCGTCATCAACGTCGGTTCGGCTTTCGTCAACATGTCCGTTCTTCGTGCCTGCATGGACACGGGTGTTGCTTATATGGATACGGCGATCCACGAGGATCCCACCAAGATTTGCGAGGCGCCGCCGTGGTACGGAAACTACGAGTGGAAGCGCGCTGCCGAATGCAAGGAAAAGGGCGTAACGGCACTGCTCGGCGTCGGTTTCGATCCCGGCGTGGTCAATGCCTATGCCCGCCTTGCCAAGGATGAATATTTCGACAAGGTCAGCTCGGTCGATATCGTCGATATCAATGCCGGCAGCCATGGCCGCTGGTTCTCCACCAACTTCGATCCGGAAATCAACTTCCGCGAATTCACCGGTGTCGTCTATTCCTGGCAGAATGGCCAGTGGCAGACGAACCAGATGTTCGAGGTCGGCCAGGAATTCGATCTGCCGGTTGTCGGCAAGCAGAAGGCCTATATGACCGGCCATGACGAAGTGCATTCGCTATCCAAAAACATGGATGGCGCCGATGTGCGCTTCTGGATGGGCTTCGGCGATCACTACATCAACGTCTTTACCGTGCTGAAGAACCTCGGTCTTCTCTCCGAAAAGCCGGTCAAGACTGCCGAAGGTCTGGAAGTCGTGCCGTTGAAGGTGGTCAAGGCCGTATTGCCGGATCCGTCTTCGCTTGCACCCGATTATGTCGGCAAGACCTGCATCGGCGATGTCGTCAAGGGCATCAAGGATGGCAAGGAACGCGAAGTCTTCATCTACAACGTGGCCGACCACAAGGAAGCCTACGAAGAAGTTGGATCTCAGGGCATTTCCTACACCGCCGGCGTTCCTCCGGTCGCTGCCGCCATGCTGATTGCCACCGGCGAGTGGGATTTGAAGCAGATGGCCAATGTGGAAGAACTGCCACCGCAGCCTTTCCTGAACCTTCTGAACAAGATCGGTCTTCCAAGCCGTATCAAGGACGAAAACGGCGACCGCGCCCTGACGTTCTGATCCATCAAGACAATAAAAAGCCCCGCAAAAGCGGGGCTTTTTTTGTGATGAAGTTTGCCGGTTACTTGGCATCATCCTCGGCCTTAAGCCGAGGATTTACCGCACGGTAATGACCCGCGCCTCAGCCCTTTGCCGGCTTCGGTCCGCGCTTTTCGAAAGGCCGGTCCTTCTTGCCTTCGAATTTGGGCTTGTCGCCGAAGGTCTTTTTCTTTTTCCAGGGCTTGTCGTCGCCCTTGCGGTCGTCGGCTGCGCCCCCAGCATTATTGGGTTTGTTGAACTTCCGCTGAGCCGTGGCCGGGCGGGTGTCCTCACGAACACTGCCAGTCATTTCCGGCTTGCCTTCCAGCGCCTTCAGACGAATGCCCTTTTCAAGCATCATGTCCTTGCCGATGGCGGAGGTGAAACGATCGACGGCATCGGCCGCCAGTTCCACGAAGGTCTCCGTCTGCTGCATGCGGATGGCGCCGATATCCTGACGGGTGATCTTGCCGAAGCGGCAGAGCATGGGGATGAGCCAGCGGGGTTCGGCGCTCTGCTTGCGGCCCACCGAAAGCGAAAACCAAGCGCTGTCGGAAAAGTCGGAACGTTCGCGGCGCGGCGCGTCGTTTTCAGGGGTTTCGAAGCTGTCGCGGCGCGGTTTGCGGGTATTGTCCAGCGCGACTTCGGTGATGTCTTCCGGGGCGGAACGTCCGGCGTGGTAAAGGCGCACGAAGGCGGCTGCTACTTTTTCCGCGCCATGCTGCTCGAGCAGCTGCTTGACGAAATCACGCTCGTCATCGGCCACGGCCTCGGTGAGAGCCGGGTCGGCCAGGAGACGGGCGCCGTCGCGTTCAACGATCTCTTCGACCGAAGGCGGGCGAACCCATGCTGCGCTGACCTTGGCACCTTCCAGAAGGCGTTCGGCCTTGCGGCGCTGGTTGACAGGCACCACGATGGCGCTGACGCCCTTCTGCCCGGCGCGGCCGGTACGGCCGGAACGGTGGAGAAGCGTTTCCGAATTGGTCGGCAGGTCGGCATGGATAACCAGTTCGAGACCAGGCAGGTCGATGCCGCGTGCAGCAACGTCAGTCGCCACGCAAACCCGGGCGCGACCGTCACGCATTGCCTGAAGCGCATGCGTGCGTTCGTTCTGGGTCAGTTCGCCTGACAGAGCCACGACGGAAAAGCCGCGATTGTTCAGACGGGCCGTCAGATGGTTCACGGCCGCACGGGTGGAGCAGAAAACGATGGCGTTGCGGGCTTCGTAAAAGCGCAGCGCATTGATGATGGCGTTTTCGCGGTCGGAGCCGGTCACCAGCAAGGCGCGGTATTCGATGTCCACATGCTGCTTCTGTTCTGAGGCGGTGGCGATGCGAACGGCGTTCTTCTGGTAGCTTTCGGCAAGCTTGGCGATGCTGCGCGGAACGGTGGCCGAGAACATCAGCGTGCGGCGGTTATCCGGCGATTCTTCCAGAATGAATTCCAGATCTTCGCGGAAGCCGAGATCGAGCATCTCGTCGGCCTCGTCCAGTACCACGGCGCGTAGCGACGACAGATCGAGCGCGCCGCGCTTGATGTGGTCGCAGAGGCGGCCGGGGGTGCCGACGATAATATGCGCGCCGCGCTCCAGTGCGCGTCGTTCGCTGCGGATATCCATGCCGCCAACACAGGATGCGATCGATACGCCGGCGAATTCATAAAGCCATTCCAGCTCGCGCTTGACCTGCATGGCCAGTTCGCGGGTTGGTGCAATGGCGAGTGCCAGCGGCGCGGAAGCCTGGCCGAAACGGGTGTTTTCCGACAGTAGCGTGGTCGCGAGCGCAATGCCGAAGGCAACTGTCTTGCCGGAGCCGGTCTGCGCGGAAACCAGCGCGTCCTTGTCGGCGAGTTCCGGCGAAAGCATGGCCTTCTGCACGGGGGTCAAATCTTTGTAGCCGCGTTTTTCCAACGCCTGCGCGATCGCCGGGGCGATACCCTGGGTGTCTGTCATCTACCGTCTTTCGGATATGAAGCTGCCTGCATCCGCCCGAAACCAATAGGTCCTAAAGTCTCCGGGGCAGCCGATGCAGGCCATTACGGCCATTTGGCCGGTTGCATTGCCGCGCTCCATACTGCGAATAGGCCCGTTTGTACAGTGCACTGCGGTACGCTCTTTCACAGCGCCGCATGCGGTCGCCCATTCCATCCCGACATCTTCTTTCGCCGGGGCTATAAAAAAAGGCGTACCGCATGGTTCATAAACGGCATTGCGTGCCCCCCGCCTTTTCGCTAAGAGACCCGCAACTTGAGGCTCTTTATCAAAAAAAGAGCCGACTGGGTTTGTTCTTGTCCGCACCTGAAAAAACGGCTGGCGGAAAAAAGGGATGGTACTGGTCAAGGCTATGGCTCGCATTGTCATGAAATTCGGCGGCACGTCCGTCGCGAACCTCGAACGCATTCACAATGTCGCACGGCATGTGAAACGCGAAGTGGATGCCGGCCATGAAGTGGCCGTGGTCGTTTCCGCCATGTCCGGTAAAACCAACGAGTTGGTGGACTGGGTGCAGAATGCTGCGAAGGTGGCCGGCGCCAACGCCGCCTCCTTTTACGATGCACGCGAATATGACGCGGTCGTTGCATCCGGCGAGCAGGTGACATCGGGTCTTCTGGCGATCACGCTGCAATCCATGGGCATCAATGCGCGCTCATGGCAGGGCTGGCAGATTCCGATCCGCACAGACAACGCACATGGTGCCGCCCGCATTCTCGAGATTGACGGTTCGGATATCGTTCACCGCATGGGCGAGGGCCAGGTTGCCGTTGTTGCCGGTTTCCAGGGCATCGGCCCGGATAACCGCATTGCGACGCTCGGTCGCGGCGGTTCGGACACATCAGCCGTTGCCATCGCCGCCGCCGTCAAGGCGGACCGTTGCGATATCTATACCGATGTCGATGGCGTCTATACCACCGATCCGCGCATCGAGCCCAAGGCTCGCCGCATGAAGAAGATCGCTTTCGAGGAAATGCTCGAAATGGCGTCTCTCGGTGCGAAGGTTCTGCAGGTTCGCTCCGTCGAGCTTGCCATGGTACACAAGGTGCGCACCTTCGTTCGCTCCAGTTTCGAGGATCCCGATGCGCCGGGCATGGGCGACCTCATCAACCCGCCCGGTACTTTGATTTGTGACGAGGAAGAAATCGTGGAACAGGAAGTCGTAACCGGCATCGCCTATGCCAAGGATGAAGCACAGATCTCGCTGCGCCGCGTGGCCGACCGTCCGGGCGTCTCTGCCGCGATCTTCGGGCCACTGGCCGAAGCGCATATCAATGTCGACATGATCGTGCAGAACATCTCCGAAGATGGGTCGCGTACCGACATGACCTTCACCGTTCCTTATGGCGACGTTGCCAAGGCTCTGCGCGTTCTGGACGAGAACAAGGCCCAGATCGGCTTCGACGTTGCGCAGAACGAGACCGGCCTTGCCAAGGTTTCGGTCATCGGTATCGGCATGCGTAGCCATGCCGGCGTTGCTGCCAGCGCCTTCAAGGCGCTTGCCGAGAAGAACATCAACATCAAGGCCATCACCACCTCCGAGATCAAGATTTCGATCCTGATCGACGGTGCCTATGCCGAACTGGCCGTTCGCACTTTGCATTCTGCTTACGGTCTCGATAAGAACTAAGTTCGAGACATCGGTTCCCGATGCTCCGATTCTTCGGGGTTGCGTTCTTCCGATGTGGCGTTTCATGAAAGCGTGTCCCTTGCGGGACGCGCTTCTCGCGCTATAAATTTTTTAAATGACGTTTTGATTCTCGAATATTATGACATTCGGATCGGAAGCGTCGGGGAGCAAACGCGATGAGAGACCTTTCTGCAGGTCCGCGCGTCCTGCTAAAGCGGCTGCGCGAAATGATGGCGGAGCACCTTGAGCCGCAGGACCGTCTGGACCAGATCGTCCGTCAGATAGCCAGCAACATGGTGGCGGAGGTTTGCTCGGTCTACGTGCTGCGTTCCGACAGCGTGCTGGAGCTTTACGCTACCGAAGGTCTCAACAAGGATGCCGTGCATCTTGCCCAGCTGAAAATGGGGCAGGGTCTTGTCGGTACCATTGCCGCTTCCGCCCAACCTCTCAATCTTTCCGATGCGCAGGCGCATCCGGCTTTCCGCTATCTTCCTGAAACGGGTGAGGAAATTTATCATTCCTTCCTCGGCGTGCCGATTTTGCGCTCCGGTCGCACTCTTGGCGTTCTTGTGGTCCAGAACAAGGTCAGCCGAACATACCGGGAGGATGAAGTTGAAGCGCTCGAGACAACCGCGATGCTCATCGCTGAAATAGTGGCGAGCGGTGAATTGAAAAAAATCACCCGCCCCGGTGTGGAGCTGGACCTGACGCGTGCCGTTTCCATTGATGGCGATGCTTATGGCGAAGGCATCGGTCTAGGTCATGTCGTGCTGCACGACCCCCGAATCGTTGTCACCAATCTGCTGAATGAGGATGCCGATACCGAAATCCTGCGTCTTGCCGACGCCATCGGTTCGCTGCGCCTGTCGATCGACGATATGTTGCAGCGCCGCGACGTCCCGACAGAAGGCGAGCATCGCGAGGTTCTTGAGACCTACCGCATGTTCGCCCACGATCAGGGCTGGGTGCGGCGTATGGAAGAAGCTATCCGCAACGGCCTAACGGCGGAAGCTGCGGTCGAGAAAGTGCAGAGCGACACAAAGGCGCGCATGATGCGCCTGACCGATCCCTATCTTCGCGAGCGCATGCATGATTTCGACGATCTCGCCAACCGGCTGCTGCGCCAGCTGATCGGTTTCGGCGGTCGAAGCCCCGAGCATGATTTTCCACTGGACGCCATCGTTCTGGCGCGCGCCATGGGTGCCGCCGAATTGCTGGATTACCCGCGTGAGAAATTGCGCGGCCTGGTGCTCGAAGACGGTGCGGTGACGAGCCACGTCGTCATCGTGGCGCGCGCCATGGGCATTCCGATCATCGGGCAGGCGACGGGCATCGTCGCCCTCGCTGAAAATAACGATCCCATCATCATCGACGGCGATGACGGCCAGGTGCATTTGCGCCCGATGTCGGATTTGCAGCGCGCCTATGAGGAAAAGGTGCGCCTGCGTGCCAAGCGCCAGGAGCAGTTCCGCGCGCTTCGCAATGTCGAGCCGATCACCAAGGATGGCCAGAAGGTCAACCTCAAGATGAATGCGGGTCTTCTCGTAGACCTGCCGCAGCTCGAGGAATCCGGCGCGGATGGCATCGGCCTGTTCCGCACCGAGCTGCAGTTCATGATCGCCTCCAACATGCCCAAGGGCGAGGAGCAGGAAGCGTTCTATAGGTCCGTCTTGCGGCAGGCCAAGGGCAAGAGCGTTACCTTCCGCACGCTGGATATTGGCGGCGACAAGGTCGTTTCCTATATGCGCGGCCAGGAAGAGGAAAACCCGGCGCTCGGCTGGCGGGCGATCCGCCTGTCGCTCGACCGCCCAGGTCTGATGCGCACGCAGATGCGCGCGCTTCTGCGTGCTGCCTCAGGTGCTGAACTACGCATGATGTTGCCGATGGTGACGGAGGTTTCCGAAATCCGCGCCGCGCGCGATCTGCTTCAGAAGGAAGTGCAGCATCTTTCGAAATTCAGCCATGCGCTTCCGAAAAAGCTGCAATTTGGTGCGATGCTGGAAGTGCCTTCGCTGATGTGGCAGCTCGATGAGCTGATGCAGGAAGTGGATTTCGTCTCCGTCGGTTCGAACGACCTGTTCCAGTTTTCGATGGCGGTCGATCGCGGCAATGCAAGGGTTTCGGATCGTTTCGACAATCTTGGCAAGCCGTTCCTGCGCATTCTGCGTGATATCGTGCGCGCTGGCGAAAAGCACCACACCTCGGTCACGCTTTGCGGCGAAATGGCAAGCAAGCCACTTTCGGCCATGGCTTTGATCGGCCTTGGTTTCCGTTCGGTTTCCATGTCGCCGACGGCGATTGGTCCCGTCAAGGCCATGCTTCTCGGGCTTGATGCCGCGAGCCTTGCCGATGAGCTGAACGCTGCGCTCGACGATCATAATTCGCTGGAAAGCGCGCGCGAGGTGTTGTTACGCTTTGCTGCGACGCATTCCATTCCCATTTAAAAGACCTGTTTCATAATCGGAGTGACTGGTGGCGAAGCTTCCCGTCGAAAAAATGCGCGAGTTGGAAAGGCGTTTCGGAGAGATCGAAGCGCGGATGTCGGCTGGTCCGGCAGCGGATGTCTATGTGAAGCTGGCTTCGGAATATTCCGAACTTGAGCCGGTGGTGAAAAAAGTCCGCGAATACGAAAAGGCGGTCTCCGAGGCCGCCGATCTGCAGGCGCTGCTTGCCGACAAGACGACCGACAAGGACATGCGCGATCTGGCGGAAATGGAGCTGCCGGAGGTCGAGGCCCGAATTGGCGAGCTTGAGAAGGAAATGCAGGTCCTGCTGCTTCCCAAGGATGCGGCGGACGAAAAAAGCGCCATCCTCGAAATCCGCGCCGGCACGGGCGGATCCGAAGCGGCACTTTTCGCCGGCGATCTGTTTCGCATGTATGAGCGCTTCGCTTCAGCCAAGGGCTGGAAAGTTGAAGTTCTTTCCGCAAGCGAAGGCGAGGCGGGCGGTTACAAGGAAATCATCGCCACGATCAGCGGGCGAGGGGTGTTTTCCAAGCTGAAATTCGAATCCGGCGTGCACCGGGTGCAGCGCGTGCCGGAAACAGAAGCGAGCGGCCGCATCCACACCTCGGCAGCCACTGTTGCCGTGCTGCCGGAGGCGGAGGATATCGATGTCGAAATTCGCCCGGAAGACATTCGTATCGACACGATGCGCGCTTCGGGCGCAGGCGGGCAGCACGTCAATACCACTGACTCCGCCGTTCGCATCACCCATCTTCCGACGGGTTTGATCGTTACCAGTTCTGAAAAGTCGCAGCACCAGAACCGCGCCAAGGCTATGCAGGTTCTGCGTTCGCGTCTTTACGACATCGAGCGCCAGAAGGTCGAAAGCGAGCGTTCAGCCGACCGCAAGAGCCAGGTCGGTTCTGGCGACCGTTCCGAGCGCATCCGCACGTACAATTTTCCGCAGGGGCGGGTCACTGATCACCGCATCAACCTGACCCTCTACAAGCTCGACCGGATGATCGAAGGCGAGATCGACGAGCTTGTCGACGCGCTGATTGCTGATTATCAGGCCGGTCAGCTTGCCCAGCTTGGCGAACAACAGCTTTGAGTGGCGGCGCTGACGGGACCGTTTCGACCGAGCTTGCCGCAGCCCGCAAACGGCTGCAGGCGGCGGGCATCGCCGATCCGCTGCTTGATGCGCGCCTGCTGGTTGCCGACGTTACCGGTTTTTCACTGACCGATTTCGTGATGAAACCGGACCATCCCGTCACTGGGGAAGAAAGCGCCCGCATTGCCGCCATGGTCGAAAGGCGCGCAGGCGGAGAGCCAGTCCATCGTATTCTCGGCCACCGCGAATTTCACGGGCTCGATCTTCTTTTATCGACGGAGACGCTCGAACCCCGCCCGGATACGGAAGTTCTCGTCGATACGCTGTTGCCTGCGTTGAAAAAAATTGTTGCCGACAAGGGCAGTGCGCGCATTCTGGATCTGGGTACGGGCACGGGTGCGATCTGTCTGGCGCTTCTCAAGGAATGTCCGGAAGCAACTGGCGTCGGCAGCGATATCTCCGCCGATGCGCTGGAAACCGCAGCGAAAAACGCTGCCCGAAATGGTCTCGCCTCGCGTTTTGAAACCATGCGTAGCGACTGGTTCAAAAAAATCTCTGGCAGGTTTGACATAATTGTGTCGAATCCGCCTTATATAAGAAGTGACATCGTCACAACGCTAGACCGAGAGGTTCGTCATCACGATCCGATGGCGGCGCTGGACGGAGGTCAGGACGGCCTTGCACCGTACCGCCTCATCGCTGCCGACGCAGGCCGCTTTCTTGTGGAAAACGGGATTGTCGGTGTGGAGATCGGTTTCGATCAAAGGCTTGATGTTTCCGCTATATTTGCTTCCCACGGCTTCTCTCTTCTCGACGCCGTGAAGGATTATGGCGGCAACGACAGAGTTTTGACCTTCCGGAGATAGTTGTTCGCGATACGTCTGCGGATTATTTGCAAGGATATTTTGCACAGCAAAAGAAAAGGCTTGGATTTCCGCATGAAGCGGGATAGTTTGCCGCCACATGCCGGGTGGCTGAGGACGAATTTAGATTCGTCAGGGTATGGGTCAGTCCCGAAGCGGGTTCTTTTGAGAACCCTGAAGGCTGGGCGTTTCCGGCATGTGAATCAGTAAACTTTGTTCGCAGGTGGCTCGTTGCAGCATTTTGCGCGACCGGTCGTCATACGCGGGGTCTTGTCTGGGGTTATCTCCAGCAGGGCGCGTAATGGAGCAATTTCAGGAAAAGTTTCCAGCGGTTTTCCGCCCGGAATTGCATGAAAATAACCAGATTGTCAGCAAAACAGAATTCAGGTGAGCAATTGATGAGGCCAGGACAGCAAAACAAGCGCGGCCGGGGGCGTGGAAGCAACAACAACAATAACAATGGTGGCGGTAACAACAACAACTTCAACCGCAAGGGCGGTAACCCGCTTACCAGGACTTATGACAGCTCCGGTCCCGATGTTAAAATTCGTGGCACAGCCCAGCACATAGCGGAAAAATACGCCACCCTTGCGCGGGACGCGCAGAGTGCTGGCGACCGCGTGATCGCTGAAAACTATCTGCAGCACGCTGAACACTACAATCGTATCATCGCCACCGCTCAGGCCCAGATGCAGGAGCGTTTCCAGCGCGACGACCGTGGCGAATACAATGCTTCGGATGCCGACGATATGGATATGAACGACGGTGACGATGGTGCACCGCAGCAGCAGTTCGAACAGCCGGAACGGGTTCAGCAGCCGGAGCGCCAGGAACGGCAGGAGCGCACCGAGCGTTCCGAGCCGCGTCAGGAACGCCGTGAGCGCCCGGACCGCCGTGAACGGCAGGAGCGCCAGCCGCGCCAGCCGCAGGCTTCGGACGAACGGCAGCAGCCGGTATACGACGCCAGCCAGGCGCCTCAGCCCGTCATCGAAGGCACGCCTATGGAAGTGGCCGTCGAGGAACAGCAGCAGCAGACGGAAGCACCAGCGGCTGAACGCGCACCAAAGGCCCGCCGCGCCACCGGCCCACGCCCGCGTCGCCCGCGCCGCGCCGCAACCGCGGAAGGTGCTGAGGGTGCTGAAGGCGAAGATACGCCAGCCGGTGATGAGGCAACACCTGCCACGCTCGAAAACGCTGCTGAATAAGCAGGGTTTTCAAAATACCACGCGATTGAAAAAACTCCGGCTTGCCGGAGTTTTTTTGTTTTTGGGGTCGGGTGTAAAAGCTTGGGCGCTTTTCGAAGGGGCAATCGCGGCAAACAGTCGTGACGCTTATCAAGTCCGGCTAAAATTTCCCCGGCAGTCGTTTTCCTCCCCTTTAAACCGATGAAAATGCCTCCCATATTCGTGCAGTAAGGACGGATGCCGCATGCAGCGGTAACCGTCCATCAAGAGGCGGCAATCGTGAAATCTGTAAAACGCGACTGCCGTAGCGGGGCTTGCCTTTGAGGGAGCCTCAACCCAAACACCCGGATCCGTGCCGAAAGCGGGCGGGCCGGTATATGGAGGTTCGACTATGAATATTGAAAAATACTCCGAGCGCGTTCGCGGTTTTCTGCAATCGGCGCAGACGTTTGCGCTTGCGGAAAATCACCAGCAGTTTTCTGCCGAACATGTGCTGAAAGTTCTGCTTGATGACGAGCAGGGCATGGCAGCATCGCTGATCGAGCGGGCTGGCGGCGACGCCAAGGAAGTGCGCTTGGCCAACGATGCGGCACTGGCGAAATTGCCCAAGGTTTCCGGCGGCAATGGCGGCCTTTCCCTTACGGCTCCACTTGCGAAAGTGTTCTCGACTGCGGAAGAACTCGCGAAGAAGGCTGGTGACAGTTTCGTCACCGTCGAGCGTCTTTTGCAGGCGCTGGCGATCGAAAACTCTGCTTCCACCTCGGCGTCCCTGAAAAAGGGCGGCGTGACGGCGCAGGCGCTCAATCAGGTCATCAATGAAATCCGCAAGGGCCGCACGGCTGACAGCGCCAATGCCGAACAGGGCTTCGACGCGCTGAAGAAGTTCGCGCGCGACCTGACGGAGGAAGCCCGCGAAGGCAGGCTCGACCCGGTGATTGGCCGTGACGACGAAATCCGCCGGACCATTCAGGTGCTTTCACGCCGCACCAAGAACAATCCCGTGCTGATCGGTGAACCCGGCGTCGGTAAAACGGCGATTGCCGAAGGTCTTGCGCTGCGCATCGTCAATGGCGATGTGCCCGAAAGCCTCAAAGACAAGAAGCTTATGGCGCTGGATATGGGTGCGCTGATCGCTGGCGCGAAGTATCGCGGCGAGTTCGAGGAGCGCCTGAAGGCGGTCCTGAACGAAGTGCAGGCGGAAAATGGCGGCATTATTCTGTTCATCGACGAGATGCACACGCTGGTCGGTGCCGGCAAGGCCGATGGCGCCATGGATGCCTCCAATCTGCTGAAGCCCGCCCTTGCCCGAGGTGAACTGCACTGCGTTGGCGCCACCACGCTGGATGAATATCGCAAGCACGTGGAAAAGGATCCGGCCCTTGCCCGTCGTTTCCAGCCGGTGCTCGTAGATGAGCCGACCGTTGAGGACACGATCTCGATCCTGCGCGGCCTGAAGGAAAAATACGAACAGCACCACAAGGTCCGTATTTCGGATTCGGCCCTAGTTGCAGCTGCAACGCTTTCCAACCGCTACATTACCGACCGGTTCCTGCCCGACAAGGCAATCGACCTGATGGACGAAGCCGCTTCGCGCCTTCGCATGCAGGTGGATTCCAAGCCGGAAGAACTGGACGAACTGGATCGCCGGATCATTCAGCTCAAGATCGAACGCGAAGCCTTGAAGCAGGAGACGGATCAGTCATCCGTCGACCGCCTGAAGAAGCTCGAGGACGAACTGGCCGATACCGAAGAAAAGGCCGATGCGCTGACGGCCCGCTGGCAGGCGGAAAAGCAGAAGCTGGGCCATGCCGCAGACCTCAAGAAGCGGCTGGACGATGCCCGCAACGAACTGGCGAGTGCCCAGCGTAACGGCCAGTTCCAGCGCGCCGGTGAATTAACCTATGGCATCATTCCGGGCCTCGAAAAGGAACTGGCTGCAGCGGAAGCGCGTGATAGCAGCGGTGCTGGCTCGATGGTTCAGGAAGTGGTGACGGCGGACAATATCGCCCACATCGTTTCCCGCTGGACCGGCATTCCTGTCGACAAGATGCTGGAAGGCCAGCGCGAGAAGCTGCTGCGCATGGAAGACGATCTTGCCAAGTCCGTGGTCGGGCAGGGCGAGGCCGTGCAGGCCGTTTCCAAGGCGGTTCGCCGTTCGCGCGCCGGTCTTCAGGATCCGAACCGGCCGATCGGCTCGTTCATTTTCCTCGGCCCGACGGGCGTGGGCAAGACCGAGCTGACCAAGTCGCTCGCCCGGTTCCTGTTCGACGACGAGACCGCGATGGTTCGCCTCGACATGTCGGAATTCATGGAGAAACACTCCGTTGCCCGGCTTATCGGTGCGCCTCCCGGCTATGTCGGTTACGAAGAGGGCGGTGCGTTGACGGAAGCGGTTCGCCGTCGGCCCTATCAGGTCGTGCTGTTTGACGAGATCGAGAAAGCGCATCCGGACGTGTTCAACGTCCTGTTGCAGGTGCTGGACGATGGCCGTCTGACCGATGGCCAGGGCCGCACCGTCGATTTCAAGAACACCATCATCATCATGACTTCGAACCTCGGTTCGGAATTCATGACGCAGATGGGCGACAATGACGATGTGGATTCGGTTCGCGACCTGGTGATGGAACGGGTCCGGTCGCATTTCCGGCCGGAATTCCTCAACCGTATCGACGATATCATCCTCTTCCATCGCCTGCGGCGCGACGAGATGGGTGCGATCGTGGAGATCCAGCTCAAGCGCCTCGTCTCGCTTCTGGGTGATCGCAAGATCACGCTCGAACTGGATGAGGATGCCCGCAACTGGCTTGCCAATAAGGGTTACGATCCGGCCTATGGCGCACGTCCGCTGAAGCGTGTGATCCAGAAGACCGTTCAGGACAGGCTCGCCGAAATGATTCTCGGCGGCGAGATCCCGGACGGATCGCGGGTCAAGGTGACCTCTGGCACCGACCGGCTGCTTTTCAAGGTCAAGCCCCCAAAGGGTGAGGCCGAGACTGAAACCGCCGATGCGGCATAAAACGAAAGGGCTCCGGTAACGGAGCCCTTTTTCGTATAGCGGTCCCTATGCCCTGCGGGCTAGCGGCTCGCGACCTGATTGGGTTTTTCTTCGATGTTGAGTAGATTGTCGATCCGCTTTCTCTCGTCGGAGAACCGCGCGAGCGCGACGCCGGAAAGCGATTTGCCGCCCGGCAGACGCACTTTCATCGCGTCCACTTTCGTGCCGTTAACGATCAGCTCGTAATGCAGATGCGCGCCGGTCGAAAGGCCGGTCGAACCGACATAACCGATTACCTGGCCCTGCCGGACCTTTGAACCCTCGGTGACACCCTTGGCGATGGCGCTCTGGTGGTTATAGGAGGAGACGTAGCCATTGGCGTGGCGGATCAGGGTCTGGTTGCCGTAACCGGAGGCCCAGCCGGCCTTTTCGACAGTGCCGTTGCCTGTCGCGATGATCGGCGTGCCGCGGGCTGCCGCCCAGTCGGTGCCGGTATGCATGCGGCTGAATTTCAAAACCGGGTGGCGGCGCATGCCGAAACCTGATGTCATACGGCCGTTCGGAACCGGATTGCGCAACAGGAACTGCCGGATGCTCTTACCGTTCTCGTCGAAATAGTCGATGCTGTTATCGTCCGGGTTCTGGAACCGGTAAAACCGCGTCTCGTTATCGCCGAACTTGGCGTTGACGTAGAGCAGTTCGGACTTGTCCGTCGCCTTGCCATCCGCATCTTCCACGGAGAAGAAGGCCTCCAGCGTATCTGCCGGTTTCAACTGCGCCTGAAAATCGACGCTGCTGGCCAAAAGCTTGATGAGCTGGGAGACCATGCCCTGATTCATGCCATAGGCCAGAGCCGCCCGGTAAACGCCATCGTAGACGCTGGGCAGATCGCGGCCGGCGGCCGGTGCCGGGGTGCTGTCAAAGGCCGTCGCCACCGCGTCGAGCTTCGGCGGTTCGCTGGCCTTGATGAA
>NZ_CP115842.1:2112500-2137456 GCF_013318015.2 Agrobacterium tumefaciens
CTACAAACAGTCGGAGCCCGCAAGGGTGACGGCGTACCTTTTGTATAATGGGTCAACGACTTAGTGTAACTAGCAAGCTTAAGCCGGTAGGTGTAGGCGCAGCGAAAGCGAGTCTGAATAGGGCGATTGAGTTAGTTGCATTAGACCCGAAACCGAGTGATCTAGCCATGAGCAGGCTGAAGGTTGGGTAACACCAACTGGAGGGCCGAACCCGTATCTGTTGCAATAGATTGGGATGACTTGTGGCTAGGGGTGAAAGGCCAATCAAACTCGGAAATAGCTGGTTCTCCGCGAAATCTATTTAGGTAGAGCGTCGACCGAATACCCTCGGGGGTAGAGCACTGGATGGGCTATGGGGACTCACCGTCTTACTGATCCTAACCAAACTCCGAATACCGAGGAGTACTAGTCGGCAGACACACGGCGGGTGCTAACGTCCGTCGTGAAAAGGGCAACAACCCTGACCTCCAGCTAAGGTCCCCAAGTCATGGCTAAGTGGGAAAGGATGTGAGGATCCCAAAACAACCAGGATGTTGGCTTAGAAGCAGCCATCATTTAAAGAAAGCGTAACAGCTCACTGGTCTAAATAAGGGTCTTTGCGCCGAAAATGTAACGGGGCTAAAGCCATGCACCGAAGCTGAGGATGTGACAGTTGTAGTGACTGTTGCGTGGTAGCGGAGCGTTCCGTAAGTCTGTGAAGGCGGACCCGTGAGGGCTGCTGGAGATATCGGAAGTGCGAATGTTGACATGAGTAACGATAAAGGGAGTGAGAGACTCCCTCGCCGAAAGACCAAGGGTTCCTGCTTAAAGTTAATCTGAGCAGGGTTAGCCGGCCCCTAAGACGAGGCGGACACGCGTAGTCGATGGGAACCACGTTAATATTCGTGGGCCTGGTGGTAGTGACGGATCTCGTGTGTTGTACATTCTTACTGGATTGAATGTGCGGCGAAGAGGTTCCAGGAAATAGCTCCACCGTATAGACCGTACCCGAAACCGACACAGGTGGTCAGGTAGAGTATACCAAGGCGCTTGAGAGAACTATGTTGAAGGAACTCGGCAAATTGCACGCGTAACTTCGGAAGAAGCGTGACCCCATTTTACGCAAGTATGATGGGGTGGCACAGACCAGGGGGTAGCGACTGTTTATCAAAAACACAGGGCTCTGCGAAGTAGCAATACGACGTATAGGGTCTGACGCCTGCCCGGTGCTGGAAGGTTAAAGGGAGGGGTGCAAGCTCTGAACTGAAGCCCCAGTAAACGGCGGCCGTAACTATAACGGTCCTAAGGTAGCGAAATTCCTTGTCGGGTAAGTTCCGACCTGCACGAATGGCGTAACGACTTCCCCGCTGTCTCCAACATAGACTCAGTGAAATTGAATTCCCCGTGAAGATGCGGGGTTCCTGCGGTCAGACGGAAAGACCCCGTGCACCTTTACTATAGCTTTACACTGGCATTCGCCAAGGCATGTGTAGGATAGGTGGTAGGCTTTGAAGCAGGGACGCCAGTTCTTGTGGAGCCATCCTTGAAATACCACCCTTATCTTCGTGGATGTCTAACCGCGGTCCGTTATCCGGATCCGGGACAGTGTATGGTGGGTAGTTTGACTGGGGCGGTCGCCTCCGAAAGAGTAACGGAGGCGCGCGATGGTGGGCTCAGACCGGTCGGAAATCGGTCGTCGAGTGCAATGGCATAAGCCCGCCTGACTGCGAGACTGACAAGTCGAGCAGAGACGAAAGTCGGTCATAGTGATCCGGTGGTCCCGTGTGGAAGGGCCATCGCTCAACGGATAAAAGGTACGCCGGGGATAACAGGCTGATGACCCCCAAGAGTCCATATCGACGGGGTTGTTTGGCACCTCGATGTCGACTCATCGCATCCTGGGGCTGGAGCAGGTCCCAAGGGTATGGCTGTTCGCCATTTAAAGCGGTACGTGAGTTGGGTTCAGAACGTCGTGAGACAGTTCGGTCCCTATCTGCCGTGGGTGTAGGAATATTGACAGGATCTGTCCCTAGTACGAGAGGACCGGGATGGACGTATCTCTGGTGGATCTGTTGTCCTGCCAAGGGCATAGCAGAGTAGCTATATACGGAATGGATAACCGCTGAAGGCATCTAAGCGGGAAACCAACCTGAAAACGAGTGTTCCCTATCAGAGCCGTGGAAGACGACCACGTTGATAGGACGGGTGTGGAAGCATGGCAACATGTGAAGCTTACCGTTACTAATAGCTCGATCGACTTCTTCGTTCCCATTGTTCATGCTCATCAAAGATGAGCATCATCTGTTCTGTCCTGACGCGCATAGCGCTCCGGACGGGCCGCGCCACAGGTATTTTGCTTGAAAGCAAAAACCGGAAGGCGCGACGACCTCTGGTCTGTATGGCAAACATACGGGAAGGGTCGCAGAAAGACGTGTTAAATTAAATGAAGCGCAAGCTTCCCAGCTTCTCGAAACAACACTCATGTGAAAACATGAACTGTGTTGCGTTTTGCCGACCTGGTGGTTATCGCGGGGCGGCTGCACCCGTTCCCATTCCGAACACGGCCGTGAAACGCCCCAGCGCCAATGGTACTCCGTCTCAAGACGCGGGAGAGTAGGTCGCTGCCAGGTCTGCAAAACGCAACAAATATCTTCTCAAGCAAACTCTTCGGCCCAGCCGATACAAAGGGCCGCTCAAAGCGGCCTTTTTGCATTACGGAACATGAAAACATAAGGAAAACGCCTCGTGCGTCCCTTAAAGGAGACAAATCGCCTTCGGCAATTTGCTCCGGCAATATACATCACAGCTTCCCTGTGATGCAGTCGCGATAAATCCAATACGGATTTACGCTGGTCGCGATAAATCCCATAGGGATTTACGCTGGTAACGCGGGGTGGAGCAGCCCGGTAGCTCGTCAGGCTCATAACCTGAAGGCCGCAGGTTCAAATCCTGCCCCCGCAACCAATATCCCTGCGATCCCAATAAAGCCCCATCACGAGGCTTTTTGCGTTTTTGCCCTTCGATCGCCTGGCTCGGCTCAACAGTTTGTCAAGTATCGCCCTCTCGTTGAGGAACTCTGTTTTCCTCTTGCCAGAAGCAAACGTCAGGATCGCGGCCAGATTGCCGCGCAGTACGATCACCAGTTCCGCACCATCTGGCACGAGATCAATGCGGTTACCAGCGTGAGAAGCTTATCGGCCGCCTGTGCCCTCGTCTCCTCGTTGCCAAGCTGGTCGTGAAGAGCAGCGATCTCCTCATGATGAAATTTTGCCAGATTGGGATGCCGCAGGGGAGGTGGCTCCTCCGCTTTGCGGATCTCGGATTACATAGAGGTTTCCGATGACTATGACACGTTTTTCCTGCCGTGAAGTCGATCTTGACGTTAGCAAGGCAAAGAAAGCCGCCCAAGCGGGACTTGTGATCATCACCGATCGCGGCCGGCCATCTCGTGTGTTGATGACGTAACGCGAGTTCAAGCGCCTCACCGGAAAGCGCAGCAACCTCGTCGAGGACGAAAGAGCACGAACGGCTGATCCCCACCAAATCTCGTCGCCAGTTTCCGCACCGTGAACTGGCAAATACTCTTGTCTACAATGCTGGCGCGCAACGCGCCCGAAACAATCCTAAACCCGCGCTTCCAGAACCATGTTGAAAGGCCCTGTGAAGGCTCGCCTGACGCTGGAAAAGCCACCCAAACGAATGACCTTTGAGAGCTTAGCTTCGCCGGCCTGAGCTCCCAATCCTTCACCAACCTCTTGGTCAAGTGACGTTGGCACGCAGATCATGGTTGAAGCATTGTAGTAAAGGCGGCCGACAGGATTCATATTGTCCGCCGGGCGGTCGCCCGCGATAGGTTCGACAATCATCCAGGTGCCGTTCTTTTTAAGGATACGAGACATGTGCCCCGCACACCCACGCGGATCACCCATATCATGCAGACAGTCGAAACTGGTGATGAGATCGAAATCCGTATCCTTGATGTCTTTGGCCGTCGCCGCCACGAATTTCACCCGGTCGTCCACCCCATGGCTTCGGGCATGCTTGTTGGCCTCTTCTATGGATGGCTCGTGGAAGTCATAGCCTGTGAAGCTGGCGTTGGGGTATGCCTCGGCCATAAGAATTGTCGAGAAGCCGACGCCACAGCCGACATCGGCGACCCGGGCGCCTTTCTCCAGTTTGTCCTCAACGCCATGAAGGGCGGGCAGCCACGATTGGACAATATTGTTCACGTATCCCGGCCGAAAGAACGCGCCCGTTGCGCAGAATAGGCAACCTGCAGTGTCACCCCATCGCACCCCGCCGCCGGTCCGGAAGCTGTGCTCAACCTTGGGCTCTCCCTCGATCATCGCCGCGACCAGATCGAAAGCTCCTTCGAGATAGACGGGGCTGTCCTTAATGACGAACACCATGGCCTGCTCGGGTGAGAGACTGAACATCCCGGAACCGCTGTCGTAGTCGATGTAGCCGTTTGCCGCCTGTGCCAGCGCCCACTCCCTGACGTAGCGTTCCAACAGGTTACCGGAGGCTGCCGCAAGGCCTGTGGATGTTAGCGGTCCGGCGCGGTGCAACGTATCGAACAGGCCCAATCTCAAGCCAATCCTGACAGTTGGAACACTGAAGGCTCCCCCTAGATCGCCCAGCATTTTGCCAATAAAAGAATTCAGTTTTGTTTCGTCGAGCTGTGTCATTTCATTCCCCCCAATTAATTGAGTTGGCGGGCAAAGGCTGACCGAAAATTTACGCGTCAGTGAATGCTCGTAGGCGACGTAAGATAGCCGAATACCCTGAATTTGTCACGCAAACCAATATCGCTCTATCGGTGGTCCGCTCCTGACTAGCGTTACAGGTAAGAGTGATGGACGATGGCGCGGGGAAGTCGTAAACTGGCTTCAAGACCAGGCAACGATATACTCCCGGGAGGAAGCAATGCCTATCTTCATGGACCGGCACGAGCTTGCCGGAGTTTCAGCGGCGGATATCGCCGCGGCACACCTTAAAGATCTCAACATTCAGGATCAGTACGGCGTCAGGTTCCTGACCTACTGGTTTGATGAAAGGCGTGGTACGGCCTTTTGCCTTATCGATGCTCCAGACGCTGAAACTGCGCAGTGCGTACATCGGGAAGCCCACGGATTTGTCGCCAGTGAAGTTGTGGAAGTCGCTCTGTCCGCTGTGGAAGCGTTTCTCGGGCGAATACAGGATCCCTTGTCGCTTGCTACCATCTCGAAAGATATGGATGCCGGCCACCGTGCGATCCTGTTCACTGATATTGTCGGTTCAACCGAGATGACGGCCCGCCTTGGCGATCGTATGGCGGCGGAACTCGTCCGCGCACACGATGCCCTGGTTCGCGGTTGTCTCGGGCGACGGTCGGGGCGTGAGGTCAAGCACACCGGCGACGGCATAATGGCTGTATTCTCGTCCGTACCGTTTGCCGTGGATTGCGCCATTGATATCCAACGCGAGTTCCATCGCTACAACAGCGGCAACGGTGAGCCCATTCACATCCGCATTGGACTGGATTGTGGTGAGCCGATCGAGGACAGCAATGATTTCTTCGGTGCGACAGTGCAACTGGCAGCCAGGCTCTGTGCCGCGGCCGAGAGCGACCAGATCCTGATATCGGACAAGACCTTCCAGGAATATGGCAGCGCCGATGTCCTCGTCCATGGCAATCAATACAGACTGAAAGGATTTGCCGACCCGGTCATCGCCTATCGTTGCGAGTGGCTGCACTAGCGACGTGATTTGAAATCTGATGTAGAAATGACCATCAAATGGTGATCTGCGCGGAGCCACCGTGCGGTTTGTTCGGTCGGGCAACACCGCCCTGATGTCTGGCGAGGTGTGGACACCTGCCCCACCGCCGGGCGGCCGCTCTGCGAAGCCGGAAAACTCTAGCCTCAGCTGGTCCAGAAACCTGGGGCAGTTCAAAATGGGCCGGACTCTAATTTATTCTCGAGGAAATTCTCAGTGGCAGGTCACGGTCACTTTGCAATTCAATGTCGCCTTGGTTGGGAGCCTATTGATGAAAAGTGCGGCATTAGATAGAAAAACTACAGAATTCCATTTCAGGCACTGATTTCCATGGCTAATTTGGGAAATCTCTAAACGTTGCATGGCATCGGCCGCAAATAATGTACGTCGCGCCGCCAAGCGGTACGCTGCAATGGCGCTAGCAAGAGCGCGATCAAGGATCGATGGAATGGACTTGGCGTATCGCCTCCCGGAGGAATTCTTCACAGAGCGGTTTCTAGTCAGGCGGGTTCAACCATCTGATGGCGACGCAATCTTTGCTGGCTGGGCAACTGATCGTGAAGTGACGAAATATCTCACTTGGCGTCCGCACACAGACCTTTCCCAGACGCAGGAAGCTGCGGAACGCTCCTATCTGGAGTGGGAAGGTGGCTCCACGTTTCCAGCGGTCATTTGCCGACGCGAAGTGCCGAGCGAACTTGTTGGAAGGATTGACGCGCGACTGGCGGGACCGCGAGTTTCCTACGGTTGGCTTGTCCGGAAGGATCACTGGGGACAGGGCGTTGCGACTGAAGTGGTAAAATGGGCGATCGAGCATGCCCTTACCCATCCGATGATCTATCGCACCGAGGCAGCTTGTGATGTCATGAACGTGGCCTCAGCACGTGTGATGGAAAAGGCTGGTATGACCCAGGAAGCGTTGCTTCGGCGGTATCTTTTCCATCCAAATTTGTCGAACGAACCAAGGGACGCTTTCCTGTATTCCAAAGTTCGCTGAGACCGTCCCGGGTTACCAATCCGGCTGTAGCTTCCCGCATAAACCAACTGGGTCTCTCACGAGCGACTCCTATGCGAAATCCAAGGCAAAAATCTGGATCATGTTCAGGATGATACGCATACAGCTCTAATCTCCCCGCGGCCTTCAGTCGCCGGACGGTGTCAACATCAGGATGCGCCCGCCCTAATCGTGGCGGTTCTTCACGAATGAATGAATCTCATGAAGCTGTTGGCTAATCGTGTGAACGAATGATATTTCGGTGAAGGGAGATTATCTGCGCGAGACGGATAAATCGTTGTTATAGCATGGTCGCAAAGAGGGGCGCCTGTTTGAACCCGCCTCAAGGCGTAGTCTTCGATTAGAATTGTTGGATAGCATCGCTAATTTCACTTCTCGCTCATGACGCCTCCGCCATCGCTGCATAGATGGCCCGACTGATATCGGTAGAAAACCGCCCGGCGCCAGACATGCCTTCAAATGCGGTATTGGTCAGGGCCACAACTGTCAGGCCGTTGCTTGGGTCAGTGAACCAGCTATGCCCGTAGGCCCCGCCCCAGCGCCAGGTGCCTGCCGGCTCGGCCACGCCTGCGGCCTGGCTGTCGCGCAGCACCGAAAAACCGAGACCATAGCCCCAGCCCGGCGATCCCTCGATGTCGATCCCGGCTATCTGGTCACGCGCCATCACGGAGGCATGATCGGCAGTCATCATATCACCGCCGCCCTGCCGTAACGCTTCTATCAGCTGCAACACATCGAACGCTGTGCCGACCATACCGGCGCCGCCTGAAGGAAAAGCCTTGGTATCAAACACCCGTGATGGATCCATCATGACGCTTGCCATACCGGGGAGCAATGGCAAGCAGTCCGGTTCGTGCATCCGGCGGGGACGTGGCGTGGCGTCCGCGTATGCAGCCGTAACCCGGGATGGATCGGAAAGCGCAAAACCGGTATCCTTAAGACGGAGCGGCTCGGTGACGAGCTTGCGGATGGATTCCGGCAAGGCGAGCCCTGTTGCCGCCTCAATCACCGCACCCACAACACCTATCCCCAACGAATAGCGGAATGCCGACCCCGGAGCGAAGGAGAGGGGGACGCCGGCAAGGCGCCGGATGTTGTCGGCAAGCGTCAGGTCGGAGCGGTCCATACCGTCCGACACGCCTGCTTGGGCGAGAGGCCCGCCTTCCGGCTCAAAAAAGCCGTAGCTGAGCCCTGCGCTGTGACTGAGTAGATGACGCAAGGTGATAAGAGCCGGTCGTCCCTCGAAGGTCGGCGTGAACGCCGGTAGCCATTCCGTGATTGGTCGATCGAGATCCAGTATCCCGCGACTGACCAGCGCTAGGGCAGCCGCAGCGGAGAAGAGTTTCGAGACGGAGGCCAGTCGGAAGATAGCGTCAGTTCGCATCTCCGTGCCGGCATCCCGGTCGGCGAGCCCTGCTGCGCGGCAATATATTGTTTTGCCGTCGAGCGCGACAAGGACGACAGCACCGACGATGCGTTCGGCTGCAATCGCGCCGTCTATCACAGCGTCCAGGCGCGATACGATCGAAGAATTTGAGGATGTCATGAGAATTTCCTTTGGATCAGGGATTGGCAGCCGGTGGGAAGGCATGATGGTGTGCAAGAAGTGTTGTGATGAATGCCGGGACGAGGAGGATAAGAATGGCTGGGGCGAAGCCGCCAACGCCACTCTGCTGCAGGATCAACCCGCCGACGATACCGCCACCGGCGATGGCCAGGTTCCAGGCGGTGACCAGCATGGATTGAGCAACATCGGCAGCATCGCCTGCGGTGTTCGAAAGAGCGGTCTGAAACAGCGTGGCAGTTCCGCCAAAAGCGAGGCCCCAGACCGCGATTGCACCGTAGACAACCGCTGGGTTCTCACCCCATAGCCCAAGCGCCAGCGCTGCAAGCCCGAACAAAGCGATGCTGGCGAGCGACAGGCTTCGCAGTTGACGGTCAATCAGGACACCGACGATCCAGATGGCTGCCAGTGCTGTCGTGCCGAAGACCAGAAGCACAAGATCGGTCCGCGCTGCCATGCCGGCCTCGACCAAGAACGGGGCGATATAGGTGTACAGGATGTTGTGAGCGAGGACGAAGGCAATGGTGACGAACAGGACCGGGCGCACGCCGGGCAGAGTAAACACCGTGCCGAGCCCGCGGCGACGCTCCATAGGCTGGCCTCCGAAGTCTGGCACCTTCGCGATAACCCAAACAACCAGTACCAGAGTCAAGCCGCTGATGAGGCCAAAACACGCCCTCCACCCGAGGAGGGTGCCCAGAAAAGTACCGGCCGGAATGCCAAGCGACAGCGCGAGCGGCGTGCCCACCATGGCCACCGCGATAGCCCGTCCCTTTAGTGCCTCGGGCACCATGCGTGCCGCATAGCCTGCGAGCAACGCCCAGAGCAACCCGGCCGAAACGCCGGCACAAAATCGTGCGACCATCGTCAGCAGATAGCTAGAGGAGACGGCTGTAACTGTATTGGCGATTGCGAAACCGGCGATGGCAGCGAGGAGTAACCGCCGCCGTCGTATGCCTTGCGTCGCCGCCGTCAGCGGGATCGCGGCGATGAGCGATCCAATCGCGTAGATCGTCACCATCTGGCCCACCAGTGCGTCCGACACGGCAAGGCCCGCGCCGATCTGCGGCAGCAAAGCTGCGGGCAACGCCTCGGTCAGAATGGTGATGAAGCCGGCCATGGCGAGTGCGAGCAGGCCCGAGAGCGGCAGACGACGAGGTTGGGGCGGGTCGACGGGGGACGCGGCGAATAAGTGCATGTTTGTCATGCCTTGACCATAAGCCGGTCTCCGCGATTGGAGAATTATGCTAGAGTTCTCATCATATCGGACATAGATGTCCGCAATAGGGACTAGTGGATGGAACATCTCGGCGCATTGAATGCCTTCGTTCAAACGGCAGATTGCGGTAGTTTTGCGGGTGCAGCCGCGAGGCTTGGCGTTTCTGGCTCGGCCATCGGCAAGGCGGTCGCGCGGCTGGAAGAGCGGCTTGCCGTTCGCCTCTTCCATCGCTCGACGCGCTCGTTGACGCTGACTGCGGAAGGAGCTCTGTTCCTCGATCGCTGCCGCCGCATATTCAGCGAGATCGAGGCCGCTGAACTGGAGCTGTCGCAAATCCGTCAGGCGCCGCGCGGACGTCTTCGTGTCAGCCTGCCACTAATCGGCATGCTGATGATGCCCGCAGTCATGGCCTTCATGCGTGCCTATCCCGAGATCGAGCTTGACCTCGACTTCACCGACCGGCTGGTGGATGTGATCGACGAAGGTTTCGATGCCGTGGTCCGCACCGGCGAAGCCCGGGACTCGCGATTGATGATGCGTCGGGCAGGGGCATTCTCGCACCGGATCGTCGGATCGCCCGATTATCTCGCGGCGCGTGGCGTGCCTTCGACGCCCGACGATCTGCTCGGTCACGCCTGCCATCATCACAAATATCCGTCCACCGGCAAGCTGGAGCGCTGGCCGATGGTGGCGGACGGCGCGGCCCTTGAACTTGTTCTTCCCGTGACATCGGTAGCAAGCACGCTCGAGCCGCAGATCTGCTTGGCCGAGGGAGGCTTCGGGCTTGCATGCCTGCCGCAATTCGCGATCCGGGAGCAGCTCCGGCGAGGTAGGCTGGTCAGCGTGCTTGAGGACTATATGCAAGAGGTCGGTGCCTTCCACATCCTCTGGCCGGCAAACCGGCATCCCTCGCCGAAGGTGTCCGCCTTCGTCTCCTTTATGGCTGAAAACCTTCTGCGTGAGCAACATAGGTGATTTGTCATTCGCGCGTTCGCACCACGCCTCGCGGCCTTAGGCCTCACTGGCGGCAACTGACGTTCGCTTGAAAGGATCAGGAGATCGTCCGCGCCTACGTGGCCAGCGCAAAGGCCAAGGCGCGCGACGATATTTCCGCCCATTCCGAAGGTCGCTCGCCAGCACTCGGCCAGCCGCCTGGGGCATGGCGTTCAGCGGTCGATTCGAGGCGGGTTTCGATCTTTTCGATCACCGATGCGCTTGCATACGGCATGATCGAACGTCAATGGGGTCGCATCGTCACCATCGGTTCATCGGGCATCGAGCGGCCCATTGCCGGTTTCGCCCTGTCGAAAGCGGTTCGCGCCGCGGACGCCGGGCGGTCGAAAACGCTGTCGACGGAGCTCGCGCCTCACGGGGTCACGGTCAACATGATCCTGCTCTGCCGGAGTGACACCGACCGCGTGCGCGTGCTGGATGACATCAGGGCTAGAAACGCCGCGCTTGAGCTAGCTGCCGTGCTGGAAGCGTCGCGCGGGGACATCCCCGGCGGACGTTACGGCTGCGCAGAGGAGTTCGCTGCCGCCGCCATTTTTCTTGCCAGCCAGCAGGCGAGTTACATTACCGGGTCGATGGTGGCGCTATCCGCAGCCTGTGACGCCGCCGCCCGCCTCAGCCCTTCATGCGCAATTTCCCGACCATAAGCTTGTGCTTATTCACCTTGTCGTAGAATGTCTTTCTCGAAATCTTCAGGTGCTTCATCGCCTGTGTGGCGCTTCTACCTGTCGCCGTCAGCGTTGCGGCGATGAGGCGGGCCTCGTAAGCCGTCATCATCGTGGCGAGGCCGGTCATCTCGGCGGATCCGCCGGCGGCGGGAAGCTGCTGTGGGCCGAGCAGTTGCAGCTGGGCAAAACGCTGTAATTCACGTAGGTTGCCCGGCCAGTTATGCGTGAGCCTTGCATGGCTGACGGCGCTCATTTCAGGTAAGGGCGCGCAGTTATTGGCGCTGGCGTGGCGTAGGAAGAAGCGGAAACAGGGCAATATGTCCTCAGGTCTTTCCCGCAGCGGCAGCACGGAACAAACGGGTCCCTAATTCGGCACAACGAGGGGTCTCAGTCAGCAGCCAGATATTCAACCGAGCAAAAGTCTTCACTACGCAAATGCGCCAAGTCTTCATCCAGTTGGCTAAGTCGCATCATATGTGCGGTGATCTGTAGTGAGATGATGTGCCGGTCGTCTATAGAGAAACGTTCCCACCTCTTGAGGTTGTCGATGACCTCAATGAGGTCGAGACGTTCTTGTTCTAGTTTCTCCAAATTCCAGATCATCGCAGCCGGCCTCCCGATTTGACTTGCGTGAAACGTAGCATGGCCGGATCGGTTCAAACCGATAAGATTTAGCGTAAATTTTATCTAAATCGCAAGTTGCTCCAAGCTGCGGTTGGCGTGCTTAAGCAAATCCAGGGGATCCGTCAGCTAGCCACCGCGCTTGGTCGCGAAGAGTGTCGTCGTCGAACGCATGGAACAGGCTTGTACCGATCCAATGCCTCCAGGGAACACCCGCATCATCCGCGGAACCTTGCCGCGCGGCAACGGGAGCTCGAGGTGCGGCTGAAAGTGCTGCTTGGCACATGGATTCTCAACCAACTGCAAAAAGCCGGCGGATGGAATGGATGCGCAGATGCTGCTCCACTTACTGCGGTGTAAGCTGACGCAGATGGCGCTGCGTGATGCCGATCGTGCACTGCTTGGGGATTTGCTCAAAGGGGAAATCGTGGGTGAGGCTGGCTGATCGTTTGCTGGAGGGAGAAGGAGCATGTCCGGTCGCGTCCGGGTCCTGGTCGGCATGTTCAGTCATTGTGGTGGCATTGCAACTGGCCAACAGGTGGCCCGTACTTGCCCACCCCTGTTTGTCGCTTCCCGCCTTCGGAAAAGGGACAAGAAAAAAGCCCGGCACAATGGCCGGGCTTTTGCTGTTGCTGTCCGGGTGAATCAGAATTTTACGCCGAGGCCGACGCGTATTGCATGCTGGTCGACATCTGCATTGATTGCAGCGCCGCCGAAATCGAAATCCTTGTCGCCGAAGTCGGTGTAACGATACTCAACGCGTCCGAACACCATGTCGGTAAACGCGTAGTCGAGACCAACGCCGACGGTGTAGCCGTTGAACGTTTCCTTCACGTCGGCAATGCCCGGAACTTCCGCGTAGCCGCGAGCATAGGCCCAGCCTGCGGTACCATAGACCAGGGCACGGTCAAATGCGTAGCCGACCCGGCCACGAACCGAACCCTGCCAGTCAAACCCGTAGTCAAAGCCCGTGCCAAGGATAGTGGCTGAATCATCGCCCCAGTTCTTTTCGAAGTCTGCTTCGAGGCCAACGACCCAGCTGTTGCCAAGGTCGTAGTTGAAGCCGACGAAACCACCGGCAAGAGCACCATCGAAGTCTGCGGACGTTTGGCCGGGAAGGCCGACGATCGAAGCGTCATTGTTGTTCCAGCCGTAGCCGGCCTGGACACCGGCGGTAAACCCGGTCCAGCTGAACAGCGGCGCAACGTCTGCTGCCGGGGCTGCAGGAACTTCTGATACGGCATCGGCCGCCATTGCAGTCGATGCCGCAAGCACGAATGCGATAGTCGATACGATTTTCTTCATAGTCTCTGAACTCCCTTGTATGAGAGATCATTCATATGCTTTTTTCCTGAAATATGATGTAACCTTTGTGCAACGCCCGCGACCTCAGCAGCTGTCTGCATAAATTTGAGGCTGTCCGGCTTCAGTGAGCGTTTCGTGCAATCACACTCTTTCGGCTCATTTTTCTGGCGCTGGCGGGCCACAGATACCTTCGCCGGGTGACGGCCGTCAGCCGAGCTGGCGCTCAATTGCGGCCTTGTCGATGACCGACCAGACCCTGCGGATTTTTGTCTGTTCGAAGTCGTAGAAAACATGCTCGCAGAACTGAACGCGCCTGCCATTGACCGGAAGGCCCATGAAGGTGGATTTGGGAGTGCAATCGAACGAAAGCCGGGCGCCGATCCGGGTCACGTCGCTGACAAGTATCTCTGCCTGGAACCGAAGGTCTGGAATATCAGCAAAGTCCTTGACCAGCATGTCGCGATAGCCCGACAGGCCTAACGCCCGGCCGTTGTGTTCAACAGTATCGTCGACGAATGCGCCGAGCTCATCGAAGGCCTGACGGTTGAGGCAGTCGAGATAAGCCAGGTAAATGACGTTAAGTGTATGCATGTGTTTCTCCCCTGTCGACATGGCGAATGACGTCCATGGCCCTTGGCTTTCTGGATCACGACCGTGCAGGTCAAACTGTGATGAGCTCGCACCTGCCATCATCTAGTCGGTAAAATCCATCCTGCGGAACGGGCAGTTCGAGCATCTCCAGCTTCGAAAGTCCGAGAAAAACACCCCGAAGAATCCGCCCGAACAGGCCATGGGAAATGGCGATCGTCGGATGCTGGAGATCCGAGATCCATGACGTCGCGCGCTTGCAGGCGTCATCAAAACTTTCGCCATCCGGTGCCCTGAAATACCAGTCGAATGCGTTGGATCCTTCAAGACGCCCAGGAAATTCGGCATCAATCTCAAATCGCGTCATGCCGTCCCAGGAGCCGGTGGTGACCTCAACGAGGCGGTTATCTTCGAGACACGGGAGCGCAACCTCGGCCTGGACCCGTTCTGCTGTCTGTCGCACGCGCCCGAGCGGGCTGATTTGCATCCGGAAAGACTGTTCATCGTCGCAGAGAGCGTCACGGAGCAGGCGCGCGACTTGATCGGCCTGTTCGATACCGCGCGCGGTCAGCGGGGAATCCTGTTGCCCCTGAAACCGGCCAAGACAGTTCCAGACTGTTTCGCCGTGGCGCAGGAGATAGATTGTCGGGACAGCCACGCTTGCTTCACCTTTATGTTCGTAATCGATTGCCATCGCTCGTGGCATCAATACGGAAACGTGCCGATTGCAGCGCATTGATGACCGCCTCCAAGGCCTGATCCCTGTCCTTGCCCGACAACGATAGTACATTGTGCTCGAAAGCCCCGAGATTGGCGAACTGGGCATGAAGATCGGCCACGACCAGCGGATCGCGGAGGCTGTCGCCGCCGCGAGCCTGACAGCGTTCGATTGCTTCTGTTACTGTCGTGCGCAGCACGATGTAGTGCAGCGGGCATGCAAGCGCCAGGAAGGCCGGGAGCCAGTCCGGTCGCACGACGCCATCGAGAATGACGAAATAACCCGCCTCGGCATAGCGACCTGCGACATCGGCGGCGATCTGCATGATCATGCGGTTTTGTTGATCGGATTCGGGAAGTCAGGGATCGATGCGGCCATGCTTGATGTATCCCCACAGATCATCGCTATGAAAATGAACCTTTGGCACGCCGCGCAAGTGCGCAAGCGTTTCGGCTATTGTGGACTTGCCGGAGCCTGGGTGGCCGGAGAGAAGCAGGATATGGCCGCGAAGATCGTCTGTCATGGTCGTTCACTCACCCGGGGCAGGCATTCGGCGGCTGATAGTACGGTCACCGGCCAAAGTTGCCAGGCTGGCGTTTCTTGTCCTCGCCGGTAGACGGGTGAAAGAACCCGCCCTATCTGGCAAAGGTTGTCACCAGGTATGCGGACGCCAGAAGCAGGCTGACGATTGTGAAGAATATCAGGGCCGCCGCCAGTTCATCAAACATGCCTTCGCGTTCATTGCGATTCCAGTCGTAAGCCAAAGCCAACCTCCATCGTTGTTGTGAGAGGAGGGTGGTCGCGTATGGTTAACGAAAACCTAAAATCATTAAGCTGAATTTCGCCGGTACGAAGTGCCATTGACGGCGGGAAGATGGCACATGGCGTCAACCGGCGGGTTCGGAAAAGCTGATTCCGGTTTTGCTGTCGAGGACGATATGCAGGTCTCGGATCATGCCGGCTGCCTGCAGCAGGGCGTTTCGCACGTCGTCATCGCTGCGCCATCCGTGTTCGATGGACAGGGCGACGGTGTGGATGTCGACGACACTGTCGCGACCGGGACCGGAGGGGATTCCGATCGTTTCGCGCATGTCGCGGATTGTCGTTACCGCCCGTTCAAGCATGCGGCGCTTCTGATAGTCGTCGAGGTTCTCGAGCCTGTTGGCGTCGCGGACGAGTTCGGCAATGAAACTGTTGGTCAGGGTCATGGTATGAGGTTGCCGGGTCGACCAGGCGGCGTCAACTGAGAACCGGCAGCGTGGGCTTCAGGCTGCGGTTTTAAGGTGTTGGCGTGATGCCCGTGCATCAGGGCCCAACGCGCGGCGAAATGGATTACGCCGTTTATCATCGTGATACTTATGTTTATATATCATATAAATAAGTAGTTTTTCGGATGTAAAACATTAATACGATAGTAATGGCCGGTGTATCAATTTATCGGGCAATGATGATGAAACAATAGGCCCGTGAGACGAGGCAAATACTCTTGCTCCTGCCAGGTGCGATCCCACAAAGATTCCCGATCAGGATGATTTGGCGCGATCGAGCGTAAGACTTACTGATCGGGAAGCGATTCCTTGATTCTTTGGAAAACTTCCTGTACGGTAAGTCAAACTATGGAGGTTGACGATGTTCAGGTCCGCGCGTGATTTCGGCGCTGCTATCAAGGAGAGACGCAAAGCACTTGGCTGGACGCAAACCGGTCTTGCTGCCCGTTCCGGAACGGGGGAACGCTTCATCGTCGAGCTTGAATCGGGCAAGCCGAGTTGCCAGCTCGAAAAAGCCCTGATCGTCGCACGCGCAGTTGGAATCGATCTTGGCGATCTCAAGACGGTTCAGACTGTGCAAGTCGCGTCGGACGATGACCTCGGCTTTTTGCCGATGTTTGGTGCTGATCAATGACAACCATCTACTACGAGACCTTGCCTGTCGCCCATCTGACTTTTGAAGGCGAATGGAGGTTGGACTATGATCCGGGCTGGGAAGCGCGCCGCCCGGCCTTTCCGGTGTCGCTTACCATGCCGCTGCGTTCCGGATCCGTAGGTGCAGCGAAGCTGCTTCCCTGGCTTGCCAATCTGCTTCCGGAAACCCATCTTGCCGAGATCGGTCAGCGCTTCAAGGTTTCCCCGCAAGATATTGTCGGTCTACTTGCTCATATCGGACGTGACACGGCGGGGGCACTGTCGATCGGGGAGCCGCGCAAAGCTGGCGTCAACCTCCGGCCGGTGCCGGACGAGCAGGCGCTGGAGCGTATTCTCAATGAACTTCCTGCCAAACCCTTTCTGGTCGGAGAGCGCGGTGTTTCCATGTCGCTTGCTGGCGTCCAGGAGAAACTGCCGGTGTTTGTTGACGGGAACGGCCGTATTTCAGTTCCGGTTGATGGGACGCCATCCACGCATATTCTCAAGCCGGATACGAAACGCCTTGCGGGGAGCGTGGAGAACGAAGCCTTTTGCCTGTCGCTTGCACGTGCCTGCGGTCTTGAGGCTGCCGAGGCGACGATCGGAGTAGCTGGCAAGCGGCGTTATCTTCTCGTGAAACGCTATGATCGCTTCACCGACCCTCAAGGCGAGATCCGCAGGTTGCATCAGGAGGATCTTTGCCAGTTAACCGGTTGCTTCCCCTCGCAGAAATACGAGCGATCCTCGACCGGCCGCGGCGTGACCATGAAGATGATGTTTGACGCCGTCAGCGATCTTGTTTCGCCTGGCGAGCGGTTGAAACTTCTCGATGCGGTGATCTTCAATGTCCTGATCTGCAATTCGGATTCGCATGCCAAAAATTACTCTATCCTGATTGGTGCCGGTGGGTCCGCGAAGATGGCTCCACTCTATGACCTGATGTGCGCTGCCGTTTATCGCCAGGTCGACCAGAGCCTGCCGCAGGGGATTTTCGGTCGGTTCCATGCGCCTGACCTGCGGCGTGCCGACTGGCAGGCACTGGCTGATGACATTGGATTGAGCGGCGCATCGACACTGAAACGGGTGGGGGAGCTTGCAAAACTGGTCAGCGTCGCATGCGATGAGGTGGCACCATATATCGTCGCCCTCTCCAGCGATCCGACGAGGATTCTTGAGCGAATTACTCACAGCGTTCAAAAGCGGTGCCGGCGAATTCAGGAGCAGATGCATGATCGATGAAACGCATCTTGACTATAATCCGACCACTGATTTGGAAGTCTGTGCGGAATGTTTTGACCGCGAAGTGCTGTTTAGGAAGCAGTTCTACGATGACATCATGTTTCGCTATGCAGGTGTGCCAAAGCGATAGCCAGTAAGCGGGCGAACTTTCGTGACATGACGCCTGTTGTTTCAAAGTTCGAACCGCTGACGAGACGCGAGTTTTTACCACAATGCTACATCGGCAGCACAACGATCCGAAGCTCGACGCATTCAGGTTCGTGTCGCCTGAATGTCGTACCCGCCACCGGGACGTGCGACCGCGTGGATATGATCGGCCGGCTTCGGGAGCAGTAGCCGGTGTGTCAACCGACAGAGAATACTGATGGCTCGGAGGGCGGATCTTCATGCTCGGACGCTATATTGCGAACACATCGGGACCGTGGAGAGCAGCAGTCTTCTTCCTAGCCATGTGCGGGGGTGAACTCGCAGTTTGTTGAAATATAAATTTTGTGATTTAAATACAGATAATTGAGATTGTTTATAAAAGTAATTTGTTAGGATTAAGGTAATTAGCCGCTGCTAAAGGAGCGTCCTCTTGCTACAGGAAACTTGTCGCGCGCGGAATGTCCGCATCGAGATCCCGATCGATGACGTTATAATCGGCCTCTGAAAATTCGGCGCTATTTTCTGTTTGCCTGCTGATCCACAGTACGCACTGTGAAATATCGTCGGTTTCGAAAACGGGCTCTTGCCTGTCAGGCCTGACCCACATCAACACGTAACGCATTGATATTGCTCCAGTTTGATTACAGGGCAAGTTAATATCTAGCTTACCCCAGGTTTGCGTACCCCAATTGGGGTATGTCTGGCTGATCGGGTTCGGGTTTGCTCCAAGACGCTGACTGATGTCGTTAGGTGACGATAAGACGGCTGAGAAATGCAACGAGTGTCTTGCCGACGATTGAGCGCACATCCGTCCGGTCCGTCGTAGAAGCCCGTTGCGCCTGGAAGGCGTACCTACCTGCTGCAGTTGATGGCTTCGGGAGGTGGATGAGAAACGGGCGGCTTCCAGCTCGACAAGTTTGTTTGTTCAAGTATGCATGAAAACAACTTCTGGATCTGGTGCTGTATTCTGGCTATACAAATATACTTTGGTGGGTGAGGGGGAAAATGCCGGTTGATATCGCGGTTTTTCATAATCTGCTGAATCGTTTCCAGGATGCAGCGCTGGAGCCCTCGCGTTGGCCCTCGCTTCTGGAGCAGATTGCTGAGGCAACTGGCGCCGGCGGCATCAATGTCATGGCACCGGCAAGCTCCGGCTCGGTCGGAGGTATTCTTTTCACCGAGAGTTTATCCTCGATCATGGAAGCCTATATAAACGACGGCTGGAACACGCGAGACCACCGGGCAAAATTCATACCGTTGATGAAGCGTAACGGAGTTGTCCTCGAGGAGGATTTCGTCCGTAAAGATGATCTCGATAATCTCGAATACTATAAATTCATGGCGAAGCATGGATTCCAGCATACAGCAGTCGTCAATTTTTCCTCAGGTGAGGACGATTTGTTTTTCGTCCTGCAACGCAGGCTCGGCGATGGTGGGTTCGGGAACGATGACCGGGTTCACCTCGCTACTCTCAGAACCCACCTTCAGATGTCCGCGCGGATCATGGCACTGTTTTCGGCTGGCGACATGAGAGGACGTCTGGCCGCGTTTGAGCGTGCAGATGTTGCGTGCGTTTTCTTTGACCATCGTGGTCATGTGGTAATGGCTAACCAGAAGGCGGATTCGCTTCTCACCGGGGATGTCAGAATAGCGCATGGAAAAATCAGGGCAGCGTCGTCACGGGAGACAGTGGTCTTTGAGACGACGCTGAACAAGGTCATTCGATCGAATGATCTGGCTCACGGCGAAGTCGTGACGTTGACCCGTGGTGAGAAGAGGCCGTTGCTTGCGCGGATCGAAAGGGCTGGGCCAAATGTCCGCGACGTTTTCGCCAGGTCGTACGCAATGGTGCTGTTCGAAGATGTGAGTGATAAACGTTTCATTTCATATGACGTGCTTCATCATCTGTTTGGGCTGACGCCGTCCGAATGTAAAATTACGGCGCTTCTTGCCGACGGTGCCGATCTTAGAACCGTCGCCGGTCATTGTGGAATTCAGTATGAAACGGTTCGTACCCACATTCGGTCAATCCTGCGTAAAACCGGGACCGAACGACAGGCGGAGCTATGTGTCCTTCTTGCTGGCATTCGGCTACGCTAACACGCAAGGCTACTTCAGTATGCGGTGTTCAGCCGCATGATGCTGATGCCTGGTTTTTCGCATCATGCAAAAGTCTTTCCAGATCCTGCTTATAGGCCCGTAGCCCCGGATCGTGCAGGCATTGCTGTACGAGCCGCAGGCTTTCGGTGTAGAGAGCCACACCCGCCTTTGCTGTGCCGCAAATGTCGATTGCATTCCGGGCACGTGTTGCAAACGGTTAGATCTTCTCACTCATATACGTGTCCGAGCAGATATCCTTGCCAGGTACCGCGTGTTCGCTTGCGGCGAAAGCAATCAGGGTTACGGCGCTGGTTCGGATGCATTTTTTAAATTGCATGTTTGAAGTCCCCAAGCTGAATCTTCGCATCTGGGAAGCTTGCGTATTGTCCGCGTCCTGGATGTGAGCGGTTAGAGACAAACAAAAAGACGGAGCTGTCGCATTCTCCAATTAGGGTACGATTATGGTGCCCGTTTATGATGGTGTCTGGCGCATCGTCAGCGCATCGGGCGAGGGATATAGCCTTGCGCTGAGGAATGATTCATCCGTTCAGCGAGAGGTTAGAATGAACTGGCGTGTAACTTTTCTTATCCTTCTGTCATCACTTTCCGTGTTTCCTTTTTCCGGACAGGCTGATGCACGGTGTGAACTGGCCCCGGCTAACGGTGGCCGATCTTACGGGTGCGGCGGTGGCTCTGCGCAACGACAATCATCTGGAGCTGATGCAGCCGCATTGCTGGGGCTGGGCATTGCTATACTGAACGCTCTACCGGAACCCGAGGACAGACCTGTACAGACATTTCGTCCACGCTCGTCGGATAATATCGATCGGATGAGCCGGGCATTTGGCAGAGCAGGCGCAATTGCCAACGCTGCAAGTACGCCCGATCCCAGACCGTCGGTTCAGAGGCCGGTTAGGAATGGCCAGGCCCCTTACGCGAATGATGATTGCGTAGCATTTAAACAGCGCAGTCGGGGCAGGATCGATTGGGACTACGTTGACGTCATCAACAAGTGCAATATCCCCGTACAGGTCGTCATGTGCTACTACATGCCCGGAGATGAGCGGAAATGTGCCGGCAAATCAGCTTGGGGTACGACCTCAACAATCGGTTCTCGTGGGAAAACAGTAAGCGTCTCGGACACCCGTTCGCACCCATACAAAGTAAAGTACTTTGTATGTGACATGAGTGGTGTGAGCAACAACAGCAAAATGTGCTTGCGACCCAAGGTGTGATGTCTCATGGGCAGCGGTTTCTGTACGAGGAGCCGCTGACTGTATTTGATTATGTAATTCAAATTTTTGTATTGAGATATAATACTTAATACTCGGTACGGTTCTTTCTTTTGCACCGGCTCCCGGCGGCTGAGTTATTCTGCCACTTTTTCCAACACGGCTCGAAAATTTTGGAGCCTATCATCACGCTGCAGTCCGCGAGCCCGTCATTATCACCAAGAACGGTCGGCGTCGCCCCGTTGTGATTGCCTATGAGGACTATATGCGCCTCGCAAAGCGTGATCGCCGAGTCGAACTTTCGACGACGCTCGGCGACGATGACCTCGCCGCCACTGAAGCATCGCAGATGGAGCCGGGTCTGGAACATCTCAACGCCGAACTGTTGACGGACAAGCATTCTGCCGACTGAACCAAAGGTCGGCGGGCTGTTCAGATATTCGCACCTTTGGCATTGGCCGCACCTCGAAGGCCGTGAGGAGGGCGACAAGGATCGACCGGTGCTGGTTCTGGCGATAGTTGACGAAAGCTTCGATGAAGCGGACGGGGTTGTCCGGGCCGACGTAACCATCAACCGCTTCCGGCAGAAGCAGCAATTGCGTGCGATCTGTTCATGAGAGATGTGCCATGGCAGAATCCAGCGCAATATAGTGCTGTGTGGAATTAGCCAAGCCGTTTCAAGAAAGATTTACGTGAGCGACAAACTACATCTGGAATTACAGGCGACCGATCTTCTGAAGATGTTCAATCAACTCCCACCTTTTGGGGATAAAGTCATTTTCCTTATAACGGCTTTATATGTGTCGGCTGCCGGATTGCCGCCAGCGGCGGTCTCCGGCGGCGATTGGCTCAGTCAGGTTGCCGTTGCTTATCTGGTGCGGGATGTTTGTTGCTGCAGTTGATGTGGTTTGAGCGTCCGTGCACTCAGTACGATCCTTTCTTTGGCGCTGGCTTCCGGCGGCTAAGTTATGCCGCTACCTTTTCCGGCATGGCTCAAATCACCGACTTGCGATTTATGTAAATGCTATTATATTGGCAGTAATGTCGTTTATTTGTATTTGGGTGATAATATGTTAGCATTTAGGATGGCATCCCCGGTGGAAGTTATCAGAGGTTTGGCGGACAGAATGAAGCGCCGACGGATTGAGCATGGATTGACCCAGCGTGAACTGGCTTCGAGATCGAATGTGTCCTACGGATCGTTGAGGCTATTTGAAGAAACCGGGAAAATTTCGCTCGAGAGCCTTGTGAAAATTGCGTTTGCCCTTGAGGCGGAGGCGGAGTTCGAACGCTTGTTTCCAGGTCGGCCGCCGCAGAATATCGATGATGTCATTGATCGTCCTCTCAAGCAGCGTGTGCGCCGGAAATGAAGTTCAAGCCAATCCAGCAGATTAAGGTGTATCTGAATCTCGAAGGGAACGAGAGGAAACTCGGTACCCTCGCCTGGAGTGGCAAGGAACGGAGGGCTTACTTCGAGTACGCGGCGGAGTTTCTGACATCGCCCCTTTTGATTTCTCCATTCCATATGATGGCGGCCACCGGGTTGATTGCGGCGCCTCGCGATCCGTTCGACGGGCTCCATGGGCTATTCAACGACAGCCTGCCTGACGGGTGGGGTCGTCTGTTGCTGGACCGCCGTCTACAGCGAGCGGGCATTGATTACACCCGGCTCACGCCGGTTGACCGTCTCTCGGCGGTGGGCAGAACGGGAATGGGGGCACTCTCATACATTCCGGAATTGCCAGACGATCAGAAACAACAGGCCGTCACTGATCTCGATTGGTTCGCTGATCAGGTGGAGTTGGTACAGACGGAGATGGACATCGCCGACATCGATCGTTTGCAGGGCGCACAGGGCGGATCCGCGGGTGCACGTCCGAAGATTATGATCGGCTTCAACCAAGTGGAAAATACCTGTGTTCTGGACTACGGCCAGCCGTTGGGCGCGGGGTTTGAAAGGTGGATGGTCAAGGCACCTAGTTCCGATGATCCGCGGGAGATTGGCGCTGAAGAAAGAGCCTATGCGCTTATGGCGGTAGCTGCAGGACTGACGATGGCTGACACGCAGCTGTTGGAGACCCGGAAAGGAAGGCGGCTTTTCGCGACGAAACGTTTTGACAGGACACCTACCGGCAGGCTCCACATGCACACGGCAAGCGGCCTGTTGAATGCCGGCCATCGTGAGGCGAGTGTGAACTATGAGCAACTTCACAAGCTGACCCATATGATGACCCGCGACGCTGCGGAAGTCCTCAAGATGTTTCGAAATATGGTATTCAATGTCTATGCCAGAAATCGCGACGACCATGCTAAAAACCATGCATTTCTTATGGACGGGAATGGTAGGTGGTCTCTGGCACCCGCATACGATCTTACGTTTTCGTCCGGGCCAGGCGGTGAGCACAGCGCTGCAATAGCCGGGGAAGGTAGAACCCCCGGCATGTCTCACCTTTTGGCGGTCTCCAAAGCGGCTTCGATCCCGGATCAATATGCCAGGGAGGTTATAGAGCAGGTTCGAGAGGCCGTAGATCGGTGGCCCCAGTTTGCGGAAGAAGTTCGGCTATCCAGATCCCGTACTGCTGAACTCGACAAATTCCTGAATGGTAATCGGCTGGCTGATCGGCAATTTTAGTGGCCCTTGGCGGCGCTCATCGGTTTAGGTGAACGTCAAGCCGTGCCTTACACGCCTTTTATGATGTCGCAGATGCCCTTGCGGATGACATCCTTGTCGGCGATCTGTCCTGCCTGAATGTTGAAAACAGCATCGATCCGGACAGCTGCGCCTTTCTGGCGGGCGACAACGCGCAGCGTCTGAATCCTGCCGCTTCCGCTGGTTTCCTGGTGGGCATCGATTGACGACAGTGCCTTGTTGATCTGGATACCTGAGAAACCTTCTGCTGCGACGGCCTGGGCGAGCTTTTGAAGGACCGCGGGTGCTTTGGCTTTCGGCAGTTCCTGAAAGGATTTGTAAGAGACAGCTGTGACCATCGGCACACCTGAGACTGTGAAGTTTTTCTCGCACGATGCTGCGAAGGCCGGGCTGGAGACGGTGATCAGACCGAGAATTGCGATGGCATGTTTCATATTGCGTAATCCGGTTGTTGGTGAAGGTTTTCAGCTGTTGGCCGCATCAGCATGTCGACCGTTTTCCTCTGTAGGTTGATGGCGGTGGTAAAGCTTCATGGGCTTGTGCAAGCGTTTCCAGCCATGTTGCGAGGCCATCTGGAACTGTATCGTTGCCGGCTTCCAGCGCTTCGATCCATGAGAGTTCACATTGCAAGGCAGAGGCAATATTGATTGGCGTCCAGCGGATCACCCGCAGGCATTCATTAAAGCGTTCTGGCGACATGATGATTTGTTATTTTCCCCGTATTTTCGCGCAGAGGCTCCCTCACGCAGCCGCGATAGTCAATCATTTTGTGCAACTTTTGATAGGCTGAACGATCCGTATTTACCTGTCATTCGATTGCGATGAGGGTAGCACGCGCTGCAGGGTGCGCAGGTGGAATATTATACCTTCGTAATCGCTATTAATACATATATTTGTATATTTATACTTGTTGTCGGGAATTGATTTTCCTTTGGTGAGGGTGAGTGGGTGGTTTGGTTAGGATTGGATCAACGAGAGTGTCGATAAAACATATAATTTATTCAGCTGGACGCACAAAACATATAAATAATCATAAACTAACCGCATTAAGGGGAGAGTGGGGATTTGATTGGTAAAGTTCGTCTGTTTGTGTGCAGATAATTTTGGACCGCTATAACCATGTGATTTTATATAGGTTTTTACAGCGAGGTGGATTTATTTATATGGGGAAGCGGGAAGGAATCTGATTGGGAAATGGATTGAAAAGGCGATGAAAATTAGCGGCGATCGATTACAATAACA
>NZ_CP115844.1 GCF_013318015.2 Agrobacterium tumefaciens
ATGGCGAATAAGACCGCAAATAAAACGACAGCCGGCAAAATCGAACGCGTTTCGATTGATAAAACCATTGCGGACGATTCTGCAAAGCTCAGCAGCAATCTTCAGGAGCTATCTGCTCGTCTGTTTTCGCCCGACGCACAAAAGGCGCTGCGTCGCTTCAGCAGTACGGAGGCCGCCAAGTTGCTCGGTGTGACAGACAGCTACGTGCGTCATCTGGCAGCTCAAGAGGGTTCGGTGACTTCCGAAAAAACGTCCGCTGGGCGGCGGACGTTCTCTTTGTCCGAGATCAATACGATCCGACAGCTCCTCGGAAAAACCAAGCCTGCCTACCTGGCTGGGCGTCGGGAAACTGATCATCTTCAGGTCATTGCAGTGACCAACTTCAAGGGTGGATCGGGTAAGACAACGACATCTACGCATCTCGCGCAATATCTGGCGCTGCGCGGCTATCGCGTTCTCGCCGTAGATCTGGATCCGCAAGCATCCATGTCCGCGATGTTAGGCTATCAGCCGGAATTTGATGTCGGTGAAAACGAGACGCTGTTCGGCGCTATTCGCTACGACGATCTTCGTCGCCCTGTAGGGGAGGTGGTTCGTGAGACCTATTTCCCGGGATTAGATCTGATTCCCGGCAATCTTGAACTCCACGAATTCGAGCACGACACGCCAAGAGCTCTTGCAGAGCGAAACGGCTCTGAAACCGACATGTTTTTCATGCGTGTCGGCAATGCGCTCACCGATCTCTCTGACCGGTACGACGTAGTCGTTATTGATTGCCCGCCGACATTGGGTTTCCTGACACTCTCGGCGTTATGCGCTGCAACGGCAGTCCTGATCACTGTCCACCCTCAAATGCTCGACGTTGCATCCATGAACCAATTTTTGGCGATGACGTCGGATCTTTTGTCGGTGGTCAAAGATGCCGGGGGGAATCTTGAATACGACTGGATGCGATATCTGGTCACGCGGTACGAGCCCAACGATGGGCCGCAAGCGCAGATCGTTGCATTCCTTCGAAGCCTGTTCGGGGATCGTGTCCTTACCTCCATGATGGTGAAGTCTACCGCAATCTCCGATGCCGGCCTATCGAAACAGACGATCTACGAGGCTGCACGAGAATCCATGAACAGACAGACCTACGATCGCGCGGTAGAGGCCATGGATGGGGTCAATCTTGAAGTAGAAGCTCTTCTCAAGAGCTCATGGGGGCGCACATGAAGGGCCGGGACATTCTCAAGAATATGGTTAGTTCTGCCGGCGGTGAAGCACCGAAGGTGGGCACTCAGCCCCATCCACAACACAAACCGGCAGGCGCTGTTCGCGCCATGAACTTGTCCCTCGGCCGGCTCGGAGATGAAGCCGCTGCGGCCAAAGAGTTGCGGTCTGCGCTTGCTGCCGGAGACAAAGTCGTCGAGTTAAGTCCAAACCAGATTGAGGCTTCGTTCATTCAGGATCGTATTCCGACTGGAAACGATGCTGCTCTGGATGAACTGATCACTTCGATGCGCGAAAGCGGTCAGCAGGTTCCTATTCTCGTTCGGCCACATCCGACGAAGGATAATTGGTACCAAGCGGCTTATGGACATCGCAGATTGCGTGCAGCCGTTGTTCTGGAACGCCCGGTTAAGGCGATCGTGCGCCAACTCTCCGACGAGGAACTGATTGTCGCGCAAGGTCAAGAGAATGGGCCACGTATCGATCTCAGTTTTATCGAGCGCGCCCTGTTTGCAAAAAGACTTGAGCAGCATGGTTTTGATCGCGACAGAATCTCCCAGGCGCTGTCTGTCGACAAGCCTGAGACATCGCGGCTCCTACAGGTCGCGGACGCCATCCCGACAGATATCATCATGGCGATCGGGCCTGCTTCGAAGATCGGACGGCCGCGCTGGTTGGCCTTTGCCGAACTTTTGAAGGACAAAGCAGCGGCGGACCGGATTGCCGTCGCCATCGCCGAACCTCAGTTCGGAGCAATCGATACGAATGAACGGTTTGCCCGTTTGTGGGCGAAGGCCCAAGGCCCCAAAGCTTCGAAGAAGGACACCGGCGGTAAAATCCGCACGCGCAAGGGCATCGTTCTCGCATCAATGGAACGAACAGCCAAAGGCGCCAAAATCACAGTTACATCAGAAGAGTTTGCACAGTTCCTTGATGCCAGAATGAGCGATCTTGTTGAGCAGTTCGAAAAAGAAAACTCTTCTGAAACAAACCATTAGTTCGATTGTCAGCTGACAATCCGATCGCAACCAGGAGATCAAACCGCAAAAGAAAAGGCCCCCAAACGTCGCCGTCGTGGAAGCCCTTCTTATAGTGTCGCAACTAGAGAATCGCATTTCCCCGAATCCCAGTCAAGAGTCTTTGGCGCTGTTTTGGCGAGCGGATTTCTTTTGCCTATTTTGTGAGGGCTGAAGAAATGCAAACGGGAAATGTAACGACGCCTTTTGGGCGGCGGCCGATGACGCTTGCTCTGGTGAAGCGGCAGATCGCCGTCACCGAAATCAAGTCAGGCAAGAGCGCTGACAAATGGATGATCTTTCGCGATGTCAAAGAAGCGCGCGAAACCTTCAGGCTGCCTCCTTATTCGATAGCGGTCCTTGATGCTCTCCTGACGTTCTATCCGGAAAAGGAATTGCGTCAGGACGCGCAGATGATCGTATTTCCTTCGAACGCTCAGCTGATGGTTCGGGCCAACGGGATGTCAGGAGCTACGCTTCGTCGGCATCTGGCAATCCTTGTCGACGCGGGAATGATTGTCAGAAAAGACAGCCCCAATGGCAAACGATACGCCCGAAAAGACGGCGCAGGGGAGATTGAGCGCGCGTTTGGCTTTGATCTTTCTCCGCTGCTGGCTCGTGCGGAGGAATTTGCGTTGGCAGCTCAAGAAGTCGCTACCAATCGGCGGGAGTTTCTCAAGGCCAAGGAGAGTCTTACGCTGTGCCGGCGTGACGTCCGCAAGGTGATCAGCGCGGCGATCGAGGAAGGCGCGGAAGGGGACTGGGAAGCAATTGAAGGTGTGTATCTGGATATTGTTCGCCGTATTCCCCGGACGCCATCATCGTCTGACCTGGCGCAAATTCTCGACGAGATGCAGATCCTTTACAACGAGGTTATCAACCGTCTGGATGTTATGGATAATTTCGAAAATATAAGCACCAATGGTGCTCACAGAGAGCGGCACATACAGAATTCAAAACCCGAATCCAACAATGAACTTGAACCTAGCTCTGAAAAAGAGCAGGACGAAAAGCCGAGAGAGACCCGCCAGCCGAAGAGCGAGCCGATAAAGGCATTTCCAATCGGCATGGTTTTGAAGGCGTGCCCGCAGATAGGCGACTATGGGCCGGGCGGCCAGATCGCAAGCTGGCGAGATCTGATGTCGGCTGCCGTGGTTGTTCGCTCGATGCTTGGCGTCAGCCCAAGTGCGTATCAAACGGCTTGCGAAACCATGGGCCCCGAAAATGCGGCGGCCGCGATGGCTTGCATCCTTGAGAGGGCAGGGCAGATCAATTCGGCGGGCGGCTATTTGCGGGACTTGACCCGGCGGGCGGAGAAAGGAGAGTTTTCCCTCGGGCCCATGCTCATGGCCTTGATGCGCGGGAATGCGGGCTACGGTCAGAAGGCGGGCTAATATGCTGAAGTGCCGCCCCTTCCCCCACTCATATTATGGTGGCGAGAAAACTCTCGAGCAGAGAGTTGAAACGGTCACGGGTTTGCCAGTGAAGTCCGTGCCCGACCTTTTCCACACGCATCGGACCGCGTTCCCAGAGGTTCCTGAAGTTCAAGCTGTCGATGTAGTCGAGATCGATCACCGGATCGTCGGCGCCGTTGACGATGGCCAGCGGTACAGAAGAGGTTTCGACAAGGTCGCGCTGATCGAGGTGTTTACCCGACAGGGCCGCATCGACCATCATCTGACGGGATCGTCCATCCGTCCGCTTGACTGTCGCTTTCCAGAATTCGTCGTGGGCGGCATCCGGTCCGAGCGCAAGTTTAACCACCATGTCCACCTCCTGATCGATGAGGAGGGGTTTTCCTGTGTAGGCGAATTCGGGATCAGGCCGAAAACCGAGCGCCGCACCTTCAGGGCCTGGCGGAATCGGGGGCGTTCCAAAGATCATAGCGCCGGCAGTTTTCTCGGGAAGGCGACGCATGACTTCCAAAGCGACGTGACCACCCAGTGAGTGGCCCAGAAGGGCAAAACGCCCAACGCCGAGTGCTTCAATTACTTCGCGGATCGCGTCAGCGTATCCGCCGAAATTGTAAGTGAGCAGCGGATCAATCGCGTCAGACGATCGGCCGTGGCCGGGCAGGTCGATAGCGATGACACGGTGTTTGCCGGCGAGGGCCTCAATCTGGAAATGAAATGTTTCCTTGCACATGGAATTTGCGTGAATCATCAGGACCGGAAGTCCGTCGCCAGGTGCGTCGTAGACTGCAATCTGACCGTGGGACGTTTTAATCTTTTTTTCCTGTTCCATCCTGCACCCTAGATTTCTGTTTTTCCTGTCACCCAAGCCTTGGCCATACAAGAGCCGGCGTCGCCCGTGTCATCAAATCGGTCACAATGGCTTTAGTCGGTTCAACTTGAGCTATTTCCTTTTCAGTTTAATAAGCCCTTATTTGTATGACGCAATCGCACAGAGGACCACTGCAGGGGCGAACTCCACAAAACTCGGATTGAACAGGATGGATACTGCGATTGTCAGGACCACGCTTCAGTTGGTCATCCCCGGCATTCTGTCGATTTTTGGAGTCTCGTTTGTCTGCACCTGGCTGATTGACCGCAAACGCCACTACCTTCTGGTTTTGGCATGCGCCTGTGTTTTCTTCGCCTTGGGAGCTGCTTCGCAGATATTCGGCTGGCCATCCGGCGTTGGGCCGAACGCCGTTGTCTCGGGTGCGATCTATACCGCGGCCGTTGTCACAGCAGCTGAGGGGCTTTTGCTGCGCTCGGGAAAGATGTTTGGACCATGTGCCGATGTCATGATCGTCTGTGCGTTCACGGCGCTTCTGGCGTATTTCTTCTACATCGACAGAAACCTGCTTGCACGGGTCTACATTCAGAATTTCGGATACGGCTTTGTTCTTCTGGTGACCGCCTTGCGTTTGTCGGCGCTTGCTCGAGGCCGTCTCGTCGACAGGGTCCTGTTCTGGATCCTGCTGGTTTTCTCCATCCAGTTTTTCCCTCGGACTTTTCTCACGATAGGATTTTCAGCGCCGACAGGTGCGGCGGCATTCGCAAACTCGGTCTTCTGGCAGGTTCTGCAGCTCTCGCTCGCCGTGCTGGGGGCAGGTCTCGCCATGGCGATCCTCGCCGTCGCTGTCACCGACCTTATCGATGACCTGCGGCGGGAGCGGGACATTGACCATTTGACGAACGTTCTCAACCGTCGCGGTTTCGAGGAACGAATAGCGGGTCAATTCCGCAAGGGCGCACACGCGTTGCTGCTATGCGATATCGACAAGTTCAAGGGCATCAATGACAAGCACGGTCATGACGTTGGTGACATCGTGTTGAAGGCCGTGGCGCGACAGTTGGATCGGTGCATTCGCAAGGGTGATATCGTTGGGCGATTGGGCGGCGAAGAGTTCGCGGTGTTCCTGCCAAATACCTCGGCCAGGGAAGCTCAGGAATGTGCTGAACGCCTGAGGTTGGCAATCCAGGTCTGCGAATTCGAGGAGCTGGATATACCCCCCGTAACAGCGAGTTTCGGTGCAGGGTCGCTGAACCCAGGTGAATCCTGGATAGCACTGTACAAAAGGGTTGATGCGTTACTTTACGAGGCAAAGCGATCGGGCCGCAACCGGACAATATCGGATAATCCGCCCACCGTCTCAACCGTCGACGATACTGCAGACCCATTCACTCTTCGTGGCTATCCCGCTTGAGTCAGGTCTCGGCGTTGTCGAGTGGTGGTCACCTTCCCAGGGATCAAATTTTGGCAGCTGTTAAAGGCTTCGCCAGGAACCATAGTCGGTATTCCGACATCGAGATCGAATTCACTTTCGCGACGGCTACGGCTGAAAGGTGTTTTTTGGCTTCGACCGGCAGCCAAAAGGATGGCGGGCGAGAGAGGAAAAACCCATGTCTGGTGATACCGATCGGGCCTCAGAAATTGTCCCCCTCCCGCGTGTAAAATTCCCCACCTCATGCCGCGAACTGCCAGGCACATCGCGTTGATCTTCCGCTTCCTGGTTTTACATCAAATTTTTGAAAGCCAGCTTCATTCCAAGGCGCTAGAATAGCCCCCGTTCCCCCAATTTGGTGATAAGGGAGCCGCGCCGTCGTCTCTGTATTCGTAGCGGAGGCGGCGGCTTGCCCACTCCCGCCCTTCTACATCGGCACCATATCAGAGTAACAACCCAGTCCCGCGAATTGTTTCGCCATCGCGTACTGCCGTCCAGCTATTGCCGCTTCCGTTGCTGCGCAATTCAAACACCCACCCCGCGCCCAAATTCATGCGTAGCGTCATCTCGGTGTCGGTATAGTCTACGACCGCAACCCACTCCCGCCCTTTTTGCTCCATCACGAAGCGGCCACGGGGGTCATCTAAAAGCGACGGATCACAGGGGGCACCAATAAAAAATATACTCATTTTCCCCTGCTGGCGACCACTCCCCGTCATGAGCGGCGAACAGGATAATACCAAGATCCTCTTCATCCTCTGTTCTACCCACGCGACGCGGGCGGTCTTGTTTGCGATCGCTACCGACACCATGCGTGCCGGTTTGCGCTGCAAGTGCTTCGCGAACCATGAAAACGTAGGACTTCGACCTCTCCCGCAAAGGCCGCCTTATTCCTCCGCCTGGGCTCACGCACATCGACATGTGAGCCAGGCCGCAGCCCGTGGCGAATATCCCCAACAGGCGATCCGTTGATCAGAGAACGAGCCGTGCTGCACGCCCCATCTTTCGCTCGCTGTTGTTGTAGTATCCCGACGCTTGCGTCACCGACTTGTGCAGGGATTGCTGCATGGCTTCAGGCAGTGGAATGCCGCGGTTTGCCGCCTCGGTCAAATAACCAGAGCGTAATCCATGGGCGGAAAACTGTGCCGGGTCCAGCCCGGCCTGCCTGATGCGCGTTTTCAGGATAAGGTTGACAGACTGCGGCGTCATCGCGCGCCGATCAAGATTGCCCCACTGGTCGATACGCCGAAAGACGGGTCCCGCTTCGATCTTTGCCTCTTCAAGCCAATGCTTAAGCGCTGTCACCGGTCGGCCGATCAGCACAACATGTTCATCATCGTCTGACGTGGTGGTTTTGGTGCGGCCGAGATGGATTGTGAGGCAGGGAAGGAGAGGGGAGTGCTCGTCGGTGGGATTGGTGCGGACCGGTTCCTCTTCGACAAGGTCCTCAACACGTAGTCCCGCGACCTCGGAACGGCGCCTGCCGCCGGATGCGAAAGCCATCAGCAGCAGCGCCCGGTCACGCAGGTCGACCAGCCGATCGCCCGCGCAAGCCGCAAGCAGTTTGGCAAGGATATCAGCGGTGACAGCCTTCTTGCTCTTTCTCTGCCTGGGTCGATTGCTGGCGCGAACCGCCAAACGGAGTGCGCTTTTTAGCGACGGCGCCGAAAACGATCCGGTCAGCCCGCGCCAGCGCGTCAGGATCGACCAGCTCGTCAACCGGCGGCGAACGGTCGCCGGCGCATGCGGGCCGGCGCTTCTCAGCAAGCCCTTGAGGCGGAGAGCGATCGCGACGTCCGCGGGCATGCCGTGATCGGCGTTGGTTCCCCGCTCAACTGGGTCCCAAAGATGGTGAGCGACGAATTTCAGAAGCAGACTTTCGGGGGCAGGCCAGGGGAGGGGAGTGCCTGTTACCAGCACGCACCACGCCTCGAGATATGCAAGGTCGGATGCAAGGGCCCGCATGGTGTTGTCGCCCATGCCTTCGCTGGCCAGGTGCTTGAGCGTCGCGACATCGTCGTCGGTCAGAAGTTCGGCAAGTTGGTCGCGCCGGTCGAAGGGCAGGATGGCATCGAGCGCATCCAGTTCTTCGGCACGCTTGAGAACGTCATTTCCTGCAAGCGACAGCTCAGTGCTCATGTTCGAGCGGTCCAACGACGGTAATCCCCTCACCGCGGGCGGCGATGGCCATCTTTCGGTCCCCAGTTGCGAGAGGTAAACCGTGTGTTCTGGCAAGCGCGACATAACTCGCATCATAAGCGGTTAGCGTGTAACGGGTCGCCAGTTCCAGCACCAGGCCATCTCCGCCCGATCCGGCGTCCTCGAGCGGCAGCCCTCGCAGCTGTGTCATCAGCAGAATCGGTTCGCCGGGGCGGAGCCGGCCGCGCCGTTCGGCCACCAGAAACAAATTGCGGGTTTCAAACCAGAACAGTGCCGGCACGAGACCGACCGTCGACCGTATCTCCGACATCAGTCGATCAGCGGCGTCGTGTTGTTCGTCGGGCAGAAACCAGGCGGCGGCGATGGAGGCATCGAGAACGAAGGACATCAGTAACGCCGGCCTTCGTCGCGCCATTCACGGATTTCGTCTTGTGTGGTGACGGGCCGGCCGACGCGCTGGGCCTTGATTTCGGCGATCAACGCATCGACGTCGTTGTCGCGGCGGATACGGGTCAGCCGGGCAACGGGCGTGTTGCCGCGCGAGATAATCACCTCCTCGCCGGCTTCGACCTTGGCCAGCAGATCGGACAGATGGGTTTTGGCCTCGGCGACCTTGACGGTAACAGTCATGTTGATTGCTCCAGGGTATGTCTCTCTCGTCGAGCAGACGTCAGTTTGCAGCGTTTTTCGACATTCTGCGCGATCATACGGCGGTCTCTGCAAGTTGGTCAAGATCTAACCATATCATTAACGATACTTGAATACTATCGTTAGTGAAGGCACGTGCCAAATGAAGCAATGCATGACGCCAGTAAATAACGAGATTGCTTTCGTTACGGAAGTCATGCAATTTGATTTCAATGGTTTATGATGTCGCCAACATCGATCTGAGAGAGCTAAATTCGCCGGCCGCCCGTGCTGGCGAAGCTTTGGCGCGCCTCGACGAGCGCATCGCCCGTTCGCCGATCCGCGACGGATTTCTCGAACGGCAGAATTTTGCCGATGCAATCGCCTCGCTGTGGGTGGATGGCGAACTCGTCCACCTCGAGGATCTTGTCCTTCACGACGCCCGCCTCGACATCCGCACCCCGACACATGAACTGACCATTGCCCATTCGATCCTGCGCACCCGTCGGCAGATTTTCGGGCACCCGCCCGGGTGGGCGCTAAGCGCTGCGGGCCTCTCCCGCTTGCGGGGGAGGGGAGTGGGGGACGACCGCGATCCAGCGCGGCCTGGTCTTGCGCCTGCAGTCCGTGAGAACGACGATGGTTTTGCGCGGGACGATGATATCGACGGCGACGATTACGCCGAGATTGATGCGGTGCTGGCGCGCAGCACGGCGGTTCTCGACGGATCCCTTATTCCGCGATCGCCGGACGAACGTGATCCGCTGATCTACGATGTCGACTGGGACGAAGACGAGCGGCTGGAACAGTGGCGCGGGGTTCTAAACGACACCGATGGTCTGTCGCCCGTGTTGCGCGGCGCAATTTTGCTCGACGCCTGGAACGCGATCGAGGTGGTTCAGCATCGCAATGAGCTCGGCCGCCAGTTGGTCGCTTCGCTACTTCGCCGCGATGGCACGGCGCCCGGTCATCTGCCGGCGCTCAACGTGGGGCTGCGGAGCGTCCGGCGGGAACAGCGCCATGCCGGCAGCCGGATCACGCGGCTGCTGGCGATGCTCGAGGCATTCACGGCGGCTGCCGAACTCGGGATGAAGGAGCATGACCGAATTCTGCTCGCCCGTCAGCAGTTGGACCGGCAGGCATCGAGGAAACGGACCAACTCCAACCTGTCGAGGCTGGTCGACCTGGTCGTGGCGCGGCCCGTGGTTTCGGCCAACCTGATTGCTAAAGAGCTCGGAGTTAGCCCCCAAGGTGCGCGGCATTTAGCGGCGCAGCTGCCGCTCCGGGAGATGACGGGCAGGGGAAGGTTTCGGGCATGGGGAATCTTGTAAGGTGCGGGACTGGGCTGCAGGCCGGGCGGAAGGCAATCCGATCGAGAGACGCCATTGGCGAGCCTAGCATGGTTCATTGCTTGCCCCTAAAAGAAGCTCAGCGTTCGAGATTGATGAAGGCCACTCAGAAGGGAGACGCGATTTGATCGACGGCAATGCTCAAACAGAGGCTCTGCTGGAAATTGCCAGAAAGCTCGTCCTGATGGAACCGCAACTTGATGTCATGCAGCAGCGCTACGCCGGCGGATATTCCGATCTTGCGCACATTATCGAGGAGCAAATCAAGAAAAGCGATGCTCGAGGGAAACTGCTGCTTCCGGACCTGTCCTCCTTTGGCAACCAAACAGTGGCAATCTTCTCCGATTACGGCGGCGAGACCTCCTCGAACTATCGCGCATACTCCACGCTTGTATGCGGTCACAACAACGTCGAAGTTCTCACGAGCCGAATGCGCGAGGTTCGCGTAAAACATGGTCTCGGTACCAAAGAAATTGCCTTTAAGGATTTCGGCATGGGCCAAATCCAACGAGCCCTGCCGGAGTACCTGGAGGGTCTTGATCTCGTGCCGGGTTTCTTGTTCACGACAGTTGTCGACACAAAGATCCGCTCGCTCTTTGGCCCCGGCGACAGGGCGCACCGCGAGCAAATCAGCGAAATTTTCCGCAGCGCAGGTCTCGTCGTGCCAAAGGATGCGGTCGCCGAGAAAGCCCTGCGGGTGACCCATCAGGTGGCGTTTCTGTCCGCGCTCTTGGCGTGCAACGGGCAAAATCTGTTCTGGATGAGCGACCATGATGCAATAGTCCCCAATGAAGCGGGCCACAAAAGCACACTGGAGCTGTTCCAGCGCCTCCTCGAAATATATGGTCCAGTAGGCCGTAAGTATGGGGTGATCGGAGGTGCGACACCTTTTGAAGTCGATGAAATGGGCTTCAAGGACTTGCTTAGTTCGACGGATGTCGTGGCTGGCGTCATCACAAAGTATCTCACTGATATCGATCGTGGTCTTGATCCGTGGGCTTCCTTGAAGAGCGGGGCAGACAAGGTGCTCGATTGGCTTTGCCATGAAGGCCTGGGGCTAAAAAAGATGACCATTGTCATCCGTCAGGGCGACAATGGTGTGTTGCACACCTCGACTCTCGATTTCCATTCGACGGAACCAATGCCGTCCGATGTGATCGTATTGCCGATACCGGTAAAAAAAGCCGGCGAATAGCTGTCTGAGCGTGATTGGGTCTAATTCGCTTTGTGCCGCCCTCATCGACAGTCGTTCAACAGCGGCTTCAAAACTATCCGATCGATTGTCACAAGCACTACAGCCGGTAGACCGGATTCTGACGACCTTGCGTGAATTTCAGGTGACCGGAGAGTTCGGCCCCGGGACATGATCGGCTTGTAATCAGTTTTCCGGCGCACCTTGAACCGCGCTCCGGATTTTAGAGGAGTTGGGGCTGCTCAAGATGACGCGTAGCGAGGTTTCAGGTATGGGATGACATTTGGAAAGTTGATAGGCGACTTTTAGAGAGTTCAGAGGAGAGCGCTGTGGACGGGGCACGGCTGGGGTTGGCATGATTTATGCGAGGCGCGCTTTGCAGCGCCGGCTTGATGAGCTACGCGGCAAGATTGACAATGAAGCTGTCGACGCAATCGTCGCGCGGCTGAATGAACCCGGCAAAGACCGTGTCGCTGCGATGTGGGAAGTCGTCGTGTTGCACGGACTGGCGATGACGGGGGATCTCGAAAGCGAGAATGCGCTTCCCTCCGGAAGAAGGCCGGACGTGTGGTTCGATGGCGACGTCACCCGGTTCGTCGCCGATGTGACAAGCGTTTCAGACGACGGTCTCGACGTACAAAATCCGCATGCCGAATTAGGTGAGCTTATCAATAAGGCGAAAGACAAGCTCAAACTGCCGATCGGTGGTCTCGATATGCGAATACATTCGCGCGAAGAACTCGGCGCCCGTGGGCGGCGCACGTTCCTCAAGCTCCCCTCGAAGCGGAAGCTGCCCGAATTTGTTAAAGAACAGATACTGCCAAAACTTCGTGAGCAGCTCGCAGCCGGGGCCAAAGTTTTGACAGTGACGATCGCCGACGAGGACGTCGGCATCGAGATCGTGATTGACCCCTCCAAATCGCCGATTAACACCTATGGTTTCGCGGCTTATGACGTCCCAACAATCAAGGACAAAAACCCGCTCTTTAACGCACTTAAGGCAAAGGCGGATCAGCTTCGCGGAGCGGAAGGGATAAGCGGGATATTCCTTGGCGACGGGGATTGTGCTGCCCTCGCGGAGCGGCAGGCGTCACCATGGAGCGTCAGTGCTGAGGCAATCGCCAAAGAATGCCTTCGCCAGTATTCGTCACTGGACTTCGTCTTGCTGCTCACGATCCGCGAAGGAAGAAGGCCATTCTTTCCACCGACCCAACCGGAGCTGCGCACTCATGCCACGTTAGTATGCCGTGATGAGAGCTCGGTGAGAGGAGAACTCGAAACCACGTTTCGCGCCATGCTTGAGAAGTTCCCGCGACCAGTGAATATGCCGGTCAACGGGGCGCTGCGGGCGCGCGAGGCACAGTATGAAATGGGCCATCACGGAGGTTATAAATTGAGTGGGCAGAAGATCCGAGTCAGCTCGAGAGAGCTGGTCGAAGTCCTTGCGGGATTGCGGACCTTTGACGACAACGGAGCGCGCAACGTCGAATTTGCCCGATCATTGTCCCACAGCATGAGCGACGTTAGCGCGGTGTTTCTGAGACAGGTCGCGGGCGGACGTCTGCCTGTGGCGATTACGGTTGAGAAGACAGACGAAAATGACAATGACGACTGGATCGAATTCGATTTCGGAGAACCGGATCCAGCAATCACGCCATTCAAATGACTTCGCTGCCCGCGGTAGGCGGGTTGTCTTGGCCGCTTACCCCACTGCTAATCGTTTTCGAAGCTACTGAGTCAACGCTGTGGACAGACCGGTCCGCTGATACGGGGCGCTTGATGCGATCCGCGCAAACGCGAGGTGGTGGTCGTATTGTTCGGCGTCAAAGAGCATCAGCTTGCACGTCGCGCGGCCCGACAGGTATTTCTCTAGCAGACGTCGCTATTCCCCTCTCTCTAGGAAGAGTTCTTCGCCGCCGTTAATGTCAACCTCATCCAACACCTTCTTCAGGCTTTCGTCGAACAACGTCAGCAAATGGGTAGCTATGCCGGGCGCCTCCAGATGCAGGCCGACCTCATCCAGAGGATCGGCTTCAGATCCGGATTGGGAGCCCCAGTTCATCGTGCTGACGACCACGTCATCGCGGTCCCACACGAGAAACTTTGCATGAACCTGTGGTTCGCGCACAGGTATGACCTCTACTATTCCCTCCAGCCTTTTACGGTGAGCGATCATGTGCTTGCGTTTGGTCGGACCGGATTGGCGTGAATAGAATATGCGCACGTCCCTTAGGCGACGCCCCGCGACCTCAGCAGGATTCAATAATCCGGGGACGACCGTGGCACCCATTTTGTTCGTAATGCAGACAAAGCTCTCCTTCGCGCTATGGGCCGCCTTTCGCAAGAGGTGTCCATGGTCTTGCGCGCGGAGCACGGTCAACCGTGCCCTTGTTGTTGACGGGTGATCAGAGCCGTTGGAAAGCGCTGGACGTGTCCGTCTTGCCTCAGATGCGAAGAATTGAAGTATCTCTACCGACCGGCTTGCGCTGGCGAGCGAAACGGCTATTCCCTTGAGTAGGTCCAGGCCAGCCGCGACGGCCATCGGTTCGCGGAGTTCGACCGACACTTCCACCGCGGAGAAGGGGGAGGACAACCAGTTGCAGGATCCGATCACAACGATTGCTCCACCTTGGCCATCATCGGCGGCAAGGAATTTTGCGTGACTCCCCACGCTATCACGATGGATCAGAAGGAAGCCGCGGCTCTGTTTTACTGCTGAAAGTCTCTGATACAGTTCCTCCATGGCACGCGCGTGCTTCACTTTTTCTAGTGACGTTCCAAAAAACAAATGGCACCGTACGCCACGCCGATATGCGTCTTCCAGCGCGCGATAGATACGCTCCCGGTGCGGTTTCCCTCTTTCGTCAGACAAACTGAGGACGAACGTCGACAAAACGAAGACGTCCGAGACTGCAGCTCCTACGATGCGTTCAAAGCGCTCTATGTGCTCGACGGACCCAACGATCAGCTGATCGGGAGCAAAGGTCGTGTGCACGAGAGCCGGGACGGATGGTTCGCCCCTCGACGCTCGAGGGAGAACAGTCGTCTTGAGGGTCTCTTTCAACGCAGCAACGAGGTCGCCGCTCGCTCCTTCGGGGATCTCTCCCCTCTTGAAAGCGCCAAGGTCGATTTCAAGGAATTTCTTCTCCATCACAGAGCCGGTCGTTCGGACCCCGCGAAGCCATTCACCGGGGCGTAAAGATTGAGACACGAACTGACTGACCCGATGAGCCATGGTCTCGTCAGTCTCAGGCTGCTCTCCAATCGGAAATGCGACAGCGGGGCCCTCGTATTCAAACCCTTGGGTAGGAACAATGATGACGTCCTTTCTTCGAAGAACGGAATGTCCTATTTTCTCAAGCACAAGGCTGATGCCCATCTCGCGCTCGGCTATGCGCTCGGGCAATGCCCGGCCCGTTCGGATAAATTCGCGTCCCGTGGGACTGGTCGAAAACACAGGATTGGGAGATACCCGCAGCTCGACCAGACCGAACTGCATCAGCCTAGCGACCGTGGCCCGAGCTACCTGATGAGGAATACCCAGTCGCCCGCTTATATCAGCGATCGTGCCTGGTTCGAGATCGAATGCAAGGAGGATCATCTCCTCTATGGGGCTCCAGCCCCACGTGCGTTGCACGATGGCGCGTGCACGATAGTGCCATGCGGGAATATAAATTTTCACAGCTTCACAGCACCATTTGAATCTAGATCGACGATCCGCGCGCTCTGCCCGACGTCGGCTATCGACGATAGCCTGCGCAGTTCGTCGACTATCGTTAAGAGGAAATCGAGTTCGCCGCCCAGCCGGTCCGGATAAACGCCGTTGACAGCATCCTCGATAAATTCAAGGCTCGATACGATAATCAATTTATGCCGAGCGCGGCTCATCAGCACGTTCACCCTTTGAGGGTTTTTCATGAAACCCAGTGCGCGTGAACCTACGAGTTGGTTGTTGCGGACCAAGCTGGCGAGGACGACGTCCGCTTCGCTGCCTTGAAAGCTGTCGCTGGTGAATACAAAGTTTCCGTCGCCCCTCGGGCTAGCGAAACCCTGCAGCGTCCCGGCGGGCTGCTTTATTTGCCGTACCACCGATCGCTTTAGGTGATCCACTTGGGCTTTGTATGGTGAAAGGACCGCCAGCGTCGGTAGCCGGCCGTCGTCAGATACGACAGGACGTAAGTGCTTAAGCGCGTCGAGGAGGACTTTTGCCTCGACGTCATTACGTAGGGATCGCCCGACCCTGACCTCGAATGCAGGGCGATCAACCTTGCTTAATGGAGGCAGGTTCAAAACGATGACGGGGGAGTTGGGAAGGGTGGCATGAGAGACGACAGCGGGCTTGCGCTGCACGACTCTATCTGACGGCACGAGTTCACCGCCGTAGAACGTAGTGGAGACCACGCGGCAAATCGTGGGATGCATTCTGCTCTGCTCCAGCAAAGTGTTCACGAAACGGCTGGCACGTCCTGTCGTTTTTTCTCTCTCGGCCTCCCGCAGTGCGGTGGAGCGGAAAGGCTCTTCCATGCGAGCGGAAATCGCCAGAACATCCTGCAACAAGGCCCGATCGTCGCTGATCTGTTGAAGCGCTTCGTCTACCTCGGAGGGTAGGTCGTTGATTGCCCCAAGCTTGGTCCTCGCGTCGCGGAGCAGTTCGGCAGCGCGCGCCCCGTCATACATTTTTTGGCGCTCAAGATGATCGAACGGTGATAACTGCTTATGATCGCCAATCAGCAGCCGACGATTTCCCAACAGCAGCGCGCCGATCATTTCGGCACCATTAGCCCTGGCCGCTTCCTCGACGATCGTCCAATCAAACTGGTCACCGTCAGCAATCATCTCCTCGATGACATACGATGAGGTCGTCGCCAAGGTGATATCGGAAGATCTCACCAGAAGGTTCTCCGTGTCACGGTGAACACGATCCCCCTCTGCCTGTTCCGCATCATCAATCGGATCGAGCGCCTGCTTTATCTGCCGGAGTTGGTTGAACATCAGGGCCGCCCCACCCTGGAGGGAAGCCGATTGAAGGAGGTCTCTCGATCGAGCCCTCATAGTGCTGTCTTTCTCTTCTGTCTGCGTTCGCTCGATTCTGACCACGATTTGGGATCCCCCTCGCAACTCTTTTTTCAATTCCTTCTCCATGTGGACGAGCGTGTCATGGTTCTGAGCGGCAATCAGGATACGGGCATCGGGTGCCAAGGAAAGAATACTCTTTACGAGATTGGAGATCAGGTAGGTTTTGCCGACCCCGGGGGGGCCTACGACCAAATTGATGGATTGGCCCTCGCGAATTGCATTCCAGGCCGCAGCTTTCGACTGGTCCGTGCCCGACGGAACGGGACCAGGTGCGGCAATATCCCTGAGGGCCTCATCCATCAACACCTGTGCCGGATCGTCAAGTGCGCGCAGAAGCTCGACATTGCTCCGTGCAGCGACAATATTCTGCAAGCGACGGCGAACTGCTCTCTCGAAGCCGCTGTCGCGACGGGGTCGCAAGTAACAGTGGTCGGGAACGACAACGTCACCGGTGGTGAAGGCATAGGTCTTCTTACCGCCAATGACCTCGGTACCCTCGAAGTTCAATTGGGGCGCACGTTCCCTGTCGCCACCAAGGGTGTCCGACCGGGACAATGTCCAATTTGCGCGACCGTCGTCGTTGGACAATTCGCGGGCCATTGATTCAGCGATAGGCTTGAACCCCGCATTTGCTCGTCTGTCATCTAGGCCAGCATCTGCCACGGGCACTACCCAAACCATGCCTCTGTCGTTCTTAAGTCCCGTCAGCACTTCGATGGGATAAATCCTGAACTGTTCTCGCAACAGGGAGAATGCTTCGAGCAGGATAAGCGCGTACCAGATGGGACTATCATTGGTGGCGACTGCTTTAACGTCATACGAGCCTAATTCTGTCCAGTTTTTGGCCGCTGGGCCCAGCCATCGGACGCGGTCATCCGAGCTATTACGATTACGGGCAAGATGTATGCGGTGAGTAAGATCGGTGGCATCGTAGGCGCTCCAGTCGCCCGGCCGCCTCTTGTGAGCGTCTCGGATACTGCCGACCTTCGGATCGACGATTTCGATCGTATAGATGGCGAGATCGGTTACGATTCGAACGAGCCCGCGGTCTGAAACGGCCACTCGCGTGCTCGGAGCATGTAGATCGCGCTCAACGAATGCCAGTACTGCTTCGACGTCACTGGCCGCAATCGCTCCAGACGCCAGCGACGCTAAATCGCTCTGCAGTGCCTGTCTCGACGGGTACAGAACCAGTTCGGCGTCGGTGCTTGAGCCGGCTCTCTCTAATTCTTCCACCACCTCGGCCAATTCTTGAAGGACAGTCCGGCCGTCGTACAGCTGGAATTGCGGCGGGTTGCTTAGTCTTTCGAGGATGCGCCGCTCTATGGAGAGCAGGGCGGGCGGCTGTGCGGTCTCAACACCTAGCAGTTCAGATGCAGTACGCCCGAGGTCAATCCAGTCCTGACGGAACGAGATTGCGCGGGCAGACTGTGTCAACGTCGCAGCACCCGCCAAACCAGAATCCGCGATGTGCACACAGGTCTCGTAGCCTCCGAGGCGATAGTCTTCCCGATCATCCCCGTGGGAGAAAATGGTGTAAACGCTGACCGAACCGTGCACGATGCCGGCGTCGTGGCATAATGTAAGACCGCGCGCGACTCGAACCATATTGCGCCAGAAGATAAGTCGGCCGGAGCTAACCAAATATTGGCCCTGTCGCCCACGGCTTCCCTGTGCGTGTCCTCGCAACGGACTGCCAGGATCAAGCATCAGGATGCCAATCTCGTCGTCGTCCTCCACAACCTCAAGTACCGAGACCAGAACTTCTTGCGCCAGCCTAGAAGACAGGACACGGCGTATGCGTCTCAAACCTCGGCCGATCAGGTTTCTCAGGTCGGCATCGATCGCAGATCCTGTCTTCTTAAACAGCCGAAGCAAGTATTGTTCGCCGTCATCGATGCCCGTGGCGGGTGTGAGCAATGATGTCCATCCGCCCGGGAGACCATGAAACGATGCCTCCGCAAATTTAAATCTGGAGTCGAGGGTTGGCTTAGCGGCTCGCGCGGATTTTGCCATCAATATTCATCCCTGCCGTCTACGGCTGAGGAAATCGTCGCCGTCAAGGAAGCTTACCGAAGTACTTCGCCCCAAGCAAAGCAAGCCAGACGGATTTACATAACAAATGCTGTGGAATTTGATCCTTTGTCGGCTTATTGCGCGTGTTCAATATCGGAAAAATTCAGGCTCCCGCACCCGGCCAGATCCCCACACGAAATACTCAAACTCGCCGCTCCACTCGAGAAATATGGAGCAGACTGTCATTCTATCGCAAATCACGCGTCAACCAGCATGCCGATGTTCCGACAACGTTCTTCGAGTTGGCAAAATATGCAGCGTCGAGCCGACAGGGCCTAAAGACGGCAACAGATCGGCTGGCCTCGGAAATCGGGATTTCCGTGTCGCATGTGCTTGCCGCAAGTGGTAATTTCTTTGGCAACATCATTCGCAGCAGATCTCCCGCAAGCATATGACGACCTTGAAAGCGACGGAACTTCCTCGTCAGATAAGTTCCAGCGCATTTTAGCAGGACAACGATAGCTTGCTTCAGTTGCAGTTGGACTAGACTTGGCTTGGACCGATAATATGAATTGGCGGCACAACTAGAAATCGGGCAATTTGAATATGTCCAGCGATGATCGTTTCGACATAATCTCCATTGGTGGGAAGGGCTACGATGTTCTTCTCAGAGAGTTGAGCTCAGCTGTACCGGGCGTCCTTTTTGGTAGTGCGGTTTCGATTTTCGAACCAACGCTTTTGCAAGGCGCACGCCCCACATCCCAGGCTGTCGCCCGCGCTCTTTGCGAGGCGGCGGGTCTTGATGCCGCAACATTCGCGTCGGCCATCGAAGGTGCTGCTTATGAGGCACTGCTGCAGGAGCATCCCGCTCGAACGAGATTATCACGAGTTTTTTCAAACTACTTTCTACGCTTTGGTGCCGCTCAAGGTCCAGAAACAGTCGGGTTTAACAAGTGCCATCGAGCGATAGCCCATCTGCTTTCGCAAGGACGATTGCGGGGCGCTGTCACAACCAATTATGACACCTGCTTGGAGCAGGCATATGAAGATCTGCAACTTACAAAGTTTCTCAACACAATAGTCCGGCGGAGCGATGCCGCTAGGAAGGTAGCTTCGGGCCAGAACCAACTGCCTCTGGCGCCGACTCTGTTCAAGTTGCACGGTTGTGCGCGTCACCCAAAAACCATGATCTTTTCGCTGGAGCAGGAAAAGGAGATGCCTACCTGGAAAAAGCGGACAATGGGATCCCTATTGGGCAAGACTGTACTGGTGCTTGGATACTCGGGTCTGGATTTTGAAGTTTGCCCGGAGTTGTATGACCTGGAGATTGATAACCTATATTGGATGGCTTGGGGAAAAAATGGCGTTCCGGACCTCACGTCGAATGCAAAAAAGGTTTTGAACAAGGATCGCCGCCGGTCAACGGTCATCTGCGGAGATATGCGCGAGTTTCTTTCGGATATGGTGCCGCTCCTTTCTCGGGATCTACCAGAGGCTAGGAACCCCGTTGTGCCGGCTTTGCTGTCAGATCAACTCCTCAATGCGCTTGACCAAAGCGGCCGACGGTTGTGGGCCGCACGTGCGTTCGCCATGCTGAGCATTCCCACGGCGGCAAGTTCAGCTCTGCGGATAGAGCAGGCTGGGTCGGAAGACCAAACGTTGTCGCGCGAGTTCGAACTCGTCCGCCTCGATGCGCTCAATCACAGTATGAGATACTATGATAACGCGGACGCCAACAAAGCGATGTCAGAGGATGCGTCGTTGCCGCTGAGGGATAGAATCGCCCATGCTATCGGGGAGTCTGGTGCCTGTTCCATGGCCGGCGATGAAAAACGCTCCGGCGCGGCTCTCAGCCGCGTGCGCGATCTAATAAAGAATCTGACTAATCCGTTAGACCGCAAGCGCCATCTGATAAAAGTCGAATGGATGGGCCTCTTGCTGGAATCCGCCGCGCGCGATCCCAAAGATTCAGATCTCAAGGAAAGCCTGATAGTCCGCTTTCGCGCATTAAAGCGCCGAGCCTTCAATGTTGGCGAGCACGCCCTTGTCGATCTGTGTGAGCAGGAAGTGGCCCAGCTTTCCAATGTCGGCGTCACTGCTATCTCTTCCAGAAGGGACCGATCATCCGGTGACATATTTGAGCAAATAGGGAACTACGTTGGTCAAGTGACGGCTTTGGACACGCGGACGCAACAGACCGGATCAACGGAGCTCGCAAGCCAACTTAGAAAGCGACTTGAAAAAATGCCTCTGTACGGGCTTCCCGCCTGGAGGGTGTACAGGACGCTAATCGATTTCGCGCCAACGCTTGATGAAAGAGAGAAGTTGTACCGGTTGTTCGAAGAGTCGATCGCCACCTGCCAATTTCATCCCGACTATGTGCTGCGCGTACGGGAAACCACCCGACAGAAGGTTACAGCGCCGCTCTGGTCAGAGACGTAAAGCGGCGACTTGCTATCAACGCCGGGCAGCGGGCTAGAACTGGTAAGTTAGGAACGGTTCACACCTCCCAAATTCAGTATTAAAGTGCATCGGCAAAGGCATCACTCATTTGGATTCAGCGCCACGACAATGCGCGCTTTCAACGCCTTGCGGCGTTGGTCGTAGAACTCCTGGAAAGCACTAAGATCCTCAGGGAGCGACGCAATCTCGAGCCCGGCGAGGTATTGTTGGCGCGCTACTTCGTCCGGTTTGATCCAGGCATACCACTCATGCGGCATCTTCTGGCGTTTCTGACTGTTGATCGAGCCTTCCAGAAGCTGAAGGTTCGGTAATCGATTGTGCTTGTCCTGCAGCGCGTCCCAGAGATCCTGGTGTACGCCAGCCTTGCGCAGCTGTGCGGTGGAGAACCGCCCCTGAGGAAATATGTGATCGACATGGAAGTGTCTAGACAGGTCGAATCCAGGAAAGATCAGCGACAGCAACGCAAACGTTTTGCCATCGCCATAAGACAGGTCGCATAGCTCATCGATTTCGACGTCCGTGAACGACAGTGATTTTCCGCGGAGGGCCATGACCGCCTCCAACTCCGCCACCGGAAAGCCGCTCGTGGCATGGGCGCTTATCTTTTCTCTCAGCGCCGTCAGCAGCGTATCAAGGCCACTGCCCCAAATCCCGGATGCCTTGAGGATGCTGCGGACCAACCAACGGCGAATGCCCTCGCGGTCTGCAGCGAACTCGGCGCGATGGAGATATGCTCCGTCGAGATTGCGGGCGTAGAGATAGTAGGCAATGGGAAGAATTGAACTTTCTGCTCGCAAGTTCTGGCTGCTGAAGCCGAAGGATGCAAGCAGCTGTACAGCAAGCAGCATTGCGTCGTGGATCCGGGGCCAGTTAGCTTCCAGGATCGCCATATTGTTCTTGTTGAAGTTTTCGACCTTGAAGCCAACACTGCCGATATCAGACAGCATGAGGCCAGCCTTGAGAGCCAGGTCCTTGGTGAACTTGAACCCGTCTCCTTCCTTGTTCATCTCGTCCACCAGCGAATGGATGGCCTCTCTGGCATCGACCTTTTCCCATTGGGCTACGGCCACCGACAGGAGAAGATCGGAATACGAGAGCGGCGTGCCACCATTGTTCATGCGGATGAAGATGTTCAAAACATGCTCGAGGCTTTGGCTTTCCTCTTCATAATAGGTGATGAGATCCTTGTCGTGGATCGTCTTGTGAAGCAGACGCAGGGTCGCGCGCGCCGTCTTCACGGCCTCTTTGTCCAGGTTAAGGTCATCAAGGCTGTCGATGAGATCATCATACTCCTCCTCCATGACGCGCCCGCACCTGAACCAAACCTCGCCCGACTCCGGCTTTATCGACTGCTGCTCGGTCAGAAACTCGAAGTGGTAACGGCATCCGGATTCAGTATCAAGCTCGCTTAAGAGATCGAGATAGAGGTAGCGAACAGGAAAGGCCGCATCCGTGCTCCAGCGCTTGCCAGGCATCTTCCAGGCGTAGGAACCCCGGAGCCCCACATTCAGAGCGGTCATGCGTTGCTGGCCATCGAGAACGGCGGTCAGTTCGCGGTTTGGAGGGGTCTGCAAAAACTCGCAGTGAAAGCGGTCGCGTTGATGATAGTGACGGACGAAATCATAGAATTTGTACTCTGTGCGTCGCTCCTGCTCGATTTTCCAGAACAGGAATGTTCCGAACGGATACCCTTGCATAAGACTGTCGAACAGTTCGCAGACTTGGTCCGGCCACCATACGAACTCGCGCTGAATTGCAGGCAGGACGTAATCCTGGTTTGCGATTTTATCGAGCAAGGATTTGATGGTGCCGCCGGGCTTATACATTAAATACTCTCTGTCTGTTTCGTGAAAAGGTGCGAGATACAGCCACGTGATGCATTACTGGCAATCCAACGCCGCCGCCGCTGTTGCCGATGGCACCTGGTTCATCAGGAAGGTGCCGATCGCCCCGTGAAATTGCTGGTCGTGAAGAGGGAGGGTTTGGTCGCTTTTCAGTATTAAGCCATGTTGCCTAGTCCTGGCAGGATATCGTCCGTCCATATTTGAATCGCCGGCACCCCAGCTCTAGCCTCTTCGTTAATCCGCTCCAGTGGCAGGTCTGGGAAACTCACGCCAGCAGGCACGTAGCGTATATCGGTCGAGCCGGAGATGAATTTTTTTGCCGGGAATGCTTCCAGAACGCGCCGCTGGTCCGGGAATACCGTGTAGTGGATGTCGGGGTCGCGCGGCATCTGTGACCGGAGTTCCGGAGCGATGACATCCTGAGCGCGAGGCTTAACATTCGCCAGCCCCTTGCCGAGAATGATCGGCGGAACGTGTCGTTGGAAGGCGTCTCCTCTCCACCGCTGATAGTGCAAGGTTACGTCGATGACATCGTACGGAGGCGCAATTACCCACATATGGCCGGTATCGAAACCGGCTCCTTCGTTTTGGTCGATGATCGCAAAATGTCGTGAGGCTCCTTCGGCATAGACCGATGCAGAACCACGCATCGGAATATTCCAGATACCGAGCCGGTCCAAAATGCGGGTCAAAATGGCGGTCATCGCGATACAGGCGCCATACCAGCCGTGCTGCACGATCCGTCGCTGCAGGATATTTGTCACCTGAGGGACAATAGTCTGGACGCGCGCGTCATAGGTCTGATCCCGCTCGCGAAGCAACACCCACTCGGCGTAGCGTTCCGCGAACCGCGAGTCCGTGCGCTCTTGTGCGACAAAATTTGGCTGATCGTAAAAACCGGGCTGGCTAATGTCGATGCCCAATTCCTGAAACAGACTGACTATTGCCGTACGGCGGGCATTCACTGCCTCCGGCGAAGGATGCGCCAGCCGTCTTTTCGTTTTTGCCTCGCCCACGATTGCCCCCTGTGGTGTTCTTTCACCAGATTACCAATATAGAAGATATTTCAGATAGTGATCGTAAAAATTGCAAGCGGGAACTTTATCTAGCAGGGGAAGAGAGAAAAATGATCCGTATGGTCGACCAAATCTGGGAGGACGCGGGGTACAGCAGGATTGAAGAAGGCGGCCACTTGCGGGGCCGATTTTGCCGGTTGCTCATCTACCATATTGAAGGCTTTAAGACAGACCTTCCGATCGTTGGTCCGCTGAGTCATGTAATTGACGGGCATCATTACACCCTCGCTATTGGCGGAAGCGTAAACGAGACCTGTCGAGCTCTTGTCAATGACGAGCTCGTGGAAGATGAGGCTCTATGGCGCAAGGGAAACAACACGATCGGGCCGTATCTGGTGCTGAAAATCGGGCCGACCGATGAACACGAGCTTATGGCCACTCATTTCCTAAGGAGTGGAAACGAGATTTGGATCAATGGTGGCTGCGAGAGTGCCACGGCAGAGCTGGATCAACTGCACGAGCGCGTTGGACCACGAGTTGTCTCCAGCTTGGCGATCGCATTTTCAAGTGAGCATACAGTTTTTCGCTCAATTGAAGCGATGAACTATGGTCACGCAACGAGCGGCGAACAGCTTCGCGACATGAGCTTTTCCATGACAGCTTACGCCATTGTTTCCAAGCCGATCGCAGCTGAGGAAGTCAGAGCTCGGGTCACCGCCGCCCTGGAACGCTCCTCCCAACTGGACAGGAATGTTGCAGGGTTCTTCGATCTGGCGCTGAAGGAGACCGACCCAACCAAGCAGTTTTTGCTCTTTTTCATCGCGCTTGAACTGCTGACGAAAACGGAGTTTTCCAAGCACTACCCTTCCATTGTGAGCTCCGTGAGCTCTGCGACTTTGCCACCAAAGAAAAAGAGGGAGCTTCAGAACCAATTCTCCTGGCTGCGAGAGCACGCATTGACGACTCTATCTGACCAATGCGTGGCTCGTTTCGAGCGATTGAGAAAGGTGAGAAATCTGATAGCGCACGGCGGTATCGCTTCGCCCGATCCGCAAAGCTTGGAGGAGGTCAAGATCTTGGCAACAGCAGTGCTCTCTTCCGTCATCGCGGAGAACCAAGCCTATATCCAGAACGTGTGTCTACCGAGAGGGTAGATGGAACGAGATTGATAAATCACCTATGAAACCTACTAAACTCTCAAAGTTGCAGAAAATAAGGAACCGGGCGCGATGCGTTCTTTGCCGATGGCTTAGCCGGCGGCTCGCTCCGCTGAAAGGCAAGGCTTTCAAACCCGTCACTCAGAGTAAGCCCGTCCCCTATGTCGAGCGTATGATTGCTGTTTCCGGAGGACCAGCTCTGGTATGGCCTTATTATAACCTACGGCCGGGATTGGGACCGTTTGAGCTTATCCCCGACAGCAACAGCTATCGAAGCCCGAATTGGCTTCAGCAACTGCCAACCAGCATGCCGCGGCACAAGATCATCGTGAACCTGCTGCCCGCCCTGACCGAAGAGTGGTTGGCGAACGACCAATTCCAGACTGATACTGAGCGGCGCATCAAGGATGTCCTCGTCCGTTACGAGGAGCATGGTATTTGTTTTCGCAGAAATTATGCGCATGATCTCGCTAATATCTTGCGCGAAAATTCGGCGGGCCTGCGGTACAACTGGACTGTTCTCTTCTTCTACGTTGCTATTATCAAAAAGCTCCTGGAGAAGCGCAACGTTGATGAGGCGATGAACGAGCTCGTTCAAATCAGCAAGGCCAACGTGCCTAGAGCAGGCATGATGTTGTCACTGGGCGCATTGAGCCTCTTTCTTAAAGCGCGTCAGACAATACATCTCCCCGGTGACGCGAAGCCGGCGTACTCGTTCGTCCAGGCGTTCTTCGCTTTTCAACCCGGTCGTAAAGACGAGGTGGATCATCTATCCGTGGCCTATCTCAGAAACAGGTCGCTTGATCTTGGAATCTATTACTTCTTCCCGGCCATGATTTCACTTGGCCAGAAGCCGACCGGCGAGACCGTAATCGCCACCCGTGACGCCCCGCTCTTGCGCCTGATATTTCGAGTTCTGCCTTTCCTTTTCGATCCAGTAGTTGCCCCGGCCATTCCCACGGCGATTGCTCGGGACGAATTCGCGACTGGCGATGGACTGGAGTTCGTTGCCTGGCGCTCCCGACTAAACGAGACATTTGAGCCGCCTCTCAAAGAGGACCAAAAGCTAAAACGGCTCGCCAACCTGGCGGAATACGCCATGAGCCTTTGCGATCTACCGGAGGAGAAGGAAGCTCTTGATCAGATTTGGCGTGAATGGACGTTGCCAGCCATTGGGTCGACAGACCTTCACCGGAACGGCGGTGAGTTCCGGTCCGGCAGATGCAGCTCCGCGTAGGTGTCACGTCGAGTCAAGCCTGCGCTAAGAGAGATGTAAAGCGAGGATGTATGGTTCCCGAGAGGGTCTCTTCAGAAGCGCGGCTACCCAACGCTGGTGATGGACTTGCAATGCCGATACGCGAGCGCGCAACATATTCAATCCGCGCACGGCCGACAACCTCGTTGAACCGTTCCGCCTTTTCCTTCAACGCCGTACATGCTGGCAATGGTACGGATCTGGGCAGCTCGGGTCTCGGTAACCGGTAATGGAGGCCGCCAGCACGCTGCGGGTGTGCAACTCCTTTTCAAAGAAGAGCCTTTTCACCTCATTTGCCAGTTCGGCTTCGACGCTTATGACCGACTTTCGCTCAACCAGAAGGTTTTGAAGCTCATCGAGCTGGCCATTCTCAGAGCACATCTTGAATATGTCGATAAGCATCGCGGCATCGATTTTCAAGGTCTTCCGTCGCCCTCTGTAGTAGACCGGGGCGGTCTCGATTTTCTCGTCTTTCTTAGCCATGCAACCCCCTAAAAACCGTTATTGTAGATGATGGTCCGGCCAGCCTCGAACCGGTTAATGAATTGATTTACGGCGTCGGCCGCTTGCTTCTGAGCCGGGGTAGCCCCCGGGCGCAGAGCTACATATCGCGGTGTAGTCGTCGCAGGTTTGAAGGTCACATCGGCAGGAATGGAAAGGCCGATAATAACTTTGTGCTTGTCAGTTCGACTGGTGTCATAAGTTACGCCGCCAGCCTTCAGCGCGTTCGTCAGCTCGGCCTTAGGAGCAACCGATCCAGATATCTTGGTGATAAACTCGGTTTCATCGACGGTGGTCGGTGAGCCTTGTCCTGCCTTGCCGGTAAGGCCATTGAAAAGGGAAGAGTCAACGAAGCTTTGTATCTTTTCGTCCATCCCGATCTTGCCAGTGATGGGATAGGCGAAATTGACCCCCTTCGCAGTCTTCTCGCAGTAGTCGTTCTGAACGTCCATCAGCAGGCCGCGGAATGTGTCGCTGTAGGCCTGAGTTCGGATATTGCTGCGGGAGAGATCCGCCCCCGCCTTCAGCCCAAGCGAAAGTGTTCCCCGCGTGACGGTTCGAATGAAGTCAAAATCCGCATTCGTATTATTCGTTTCGGTTACGTTGAACGAAAAGTCATAAACGATCGCCGCATTTTGAAAATACTCAAGGTAACTCCTCATTCTAGGAGTTAGCTTCCGGAAGTCGATGTATCTCGCGTAGTGATCTCCTGACCACGCCGCCGCCACCTGCCGGGCATAGGGGTCATCTTTCGGGAAAGCCAAATTTACCCTCAGATATTCTGCCAGTGCATGGCGTGTTTCGCAACGAATGCTCTGGATGATCTGTGTTGTACTCACACCCGGCAAATCATCGGATAGCGGTGTTACTGCGCATCCCGCCAAGTAGGAAGTTGTTGCCGCGCAAAGCGCGGCCTTTTGCACCAAATTATTATTCATAGCCCCGCCCCCGGACACCTTTAAGGCGAAGTTAACCATCGTTTCGAGTTAGTTGCAACGGGGCTTCAGCTCAGCTCCAAGTATTATTCCATATGTTGCCACCTCCGATTCTTGCATCTGTACATTTGTAGAACGCCGTCATAGTATTTTTTGCCATCGGAGCGTGTGGGGCGCATCGATGTCAGCGCAAAAAGGGCGCAGCGTCTTCGGGGGTGAACATGTCGATCAACTTCATTGCAAATGATCCAGCTGCGCCGGGGGCGGTTGCGCAAGAGATCACGCCAATCTCAGATCGAGCCACAAACAAAGTTGGCTTGGATATCGTCGGGCTGCCACCAGAGGCAGTTTACCCCATCACCAGTAACGATTTCGTCGCGTGGCAGGCACGCGAAAGCGCGATAAGGACGCTCGATATCTTCGAGACTATTGCAGGCCCCATCTCGGGCTGGAGGGGAAAAGCGGGCGAATTGAAACTCGCGCTTTACCCGAATGCCGGACAAGACCTCAACGCCTATTACGACCGCGCAAGCGTTTCCTTCTTCGTGTTTCCGCTGAAAAAAGCCCTCATTTACTCCGGCGCCAGCACAGACGTCGTCGCTCATGAAGTAGGGCACGCTATTCTCGATGCATTGCGACCCGATCTGTGGAATGTAAGCATGCTCGAAGTCGGAGCTTTTCACGAAGGCTTCGGAGATTGTATGGCCATCATGACGGCGCTCTCGGATGCGGACATCCGCGAAGACATTCTCAAAAACGACCCGATGCTTATTTCGGCTAACTACGTCGAGGCAACTGCAGAACAACTATCGGAAACCATCGCGAAAGCTGTTTCTTCAACCCACAACGCTGCGGAGCCACGTCGCGGTCGCAACAATTTTAAATGGGCTTTTCCGCAATCCCTTCCGTCAGACGGCAAGCCAGGAGCACTAATTAACGAGGTCCATAGCTTCGGTCAGCTTACGTCCGGTTGCTATTACGACCTGATTCTCGAGATTTTTCGCGAGAGCGGCGGTGGAACTGACGGGCTTTGGTCTGCCTGTAAAATCGCCACCCGGCTCTTGGCTGCTGGGGCGAGGGCAGCGCCGGTGAAGCCCCGATTTCTCGATTCGGTTGGGCGCGCGATGATCTTGGCTGATCGCGCAGAAAGAACCAAGCCGGATGGTACCGGGTTAAACGAGGTTCATATCAAAACGGCTTTTGCCAATCATGGGATCCAGCTGAGTTCCGTCGGAATGCTGGTACCAGGCGCTGTTTTGTCCACCCCCAACCGCAAGAAAGCAAGGCGAGCGAAGAAGTCGTCGGCCCTATCAACGTCTGCGCGGAATGCTCTCCGCTCCATTTTCAATGTGGATGTCGATGCTCGAATATTTACGCGCGATTTCGCGTTGGGTGTTGATGCGGAAACTGAGGTGACAAGTTATCGACAGGTCGATCTGTCCGGCATTGATGACAAGCTCGACCATGTCAAAGCTTATGCACCACAAGTAGCATTGGTCGGCAACGTGGGCGGATCGACGGCCATCCTTGGTGCCGTCGATCCGGCCGCCTCAATCTCCTCTGAAGTCCGAGATTTCGTTGAAACGCTTGTTCAGAGGAAACAAATCGACTTCGCCGCTGCGGCAAAATCTCCTAAGGCCTCCTCAGCGGGGGCTGCCGATTATCTCGCATACGGGGAGAGGGCAACGCACGTCGTGCGCCGGCGCGGCGAGGAACTGGTCCTTGAGCGGGCCGCATTCCGGTGTGCCTGTCACGTCTGTAAGTAGAAGCTTAGAAAAATGACTTCCGCTTTTCGACTAGAACATCTGCCGAGCCCGGCTTCTTGATGAGCAGATGGGTTTGGCCCGGACCCAGTTTTGCGTCCGGGTTAGTTGTCTCTTTGACTTGGCCGTGTCTTCTCAGCGACTGGAGGAAGTTGCCATCTTCCGTCGTTTTGAGTGTTTTAGTCGCCTTATTTGAACTATTGCTGTTCTTCATAGCGCCTTCTCCAGCGGGACCGCGCCCACTTTGTGGTTCTCAATATAAGTAATTGATCCCCAAAACGCTAGTGGATCCTGCTTCTCCTTCTAACACTTTTATGCGGGCACGGCGATCCGCGTCAATCACCACTCCGTCTGTCAAGGAGTTTGTGGACCTTTAGGGTGTTCGTTGGGACAAAGGCACCGCTTTTTGTCCATACGGCCATTCAGCCTGGGCGGGCAACACCCTTCGCAGTGGCGGGCTAGATAACAGCGATCCTTGCCGTTTGCGCTACGTACGCGTTAGTCGAGAAAAAATTGCGCTGGTGCCCGAATATACCCGTTGTGCACGTTCGTCGGATGACAGTAGGCCGTCGAAAAAGGTCGCATACGTCGCAAATATCACATCGATCACGTCGTTTCTCAAGCGGTCGGGACGGACATTGTCTGCTCCGCCTCGCGCAATCCAGTCGAGCGACCAAACCAGGGTTGCGACCGAGTGACGAAAAAGGAAAGTGTTCTGTAGTTCATCGATAGTCCGAATGCGAGCCGGCGGGCTTGGATGAGTTTTCATCGCGCTATACGTTAATTCGACGATGAACTCCATTACCTTTTCGATCAGAGTAGCGGGGAAGGGTTGATCCAATCGGATTGCTCTCAGTTCCTCATCTGAGAAAATCTCACGCAGCTCCTTGATCGCCGCTGGAAGAATCGGCGCACTCGCAAGGATGCGGTCCATTTGGCTCGTTGCTGCTCGTCCGCTCTCCAAGAGCTGACTCAGCAGTAAAGGATTTCCATTCTCGGCAGCTCTGAGACGATGGCAAAAGGCCGGAAAATCGCGGGTCTGCTTCGACTCTATCATCCGCCGCTGAAGGCCCCGACCGCGTCCAACGAGGGAGCAGATTTTGCCTGTGGTCTTCAAGACGATAACCTGGCGCGGAAATTCACAGACGATCTCCATCGACCGGAAAATCGATTTAAGCGTATCGCCTTTGTAAGCCTCCATAGCAGCGTAGTCGTTGAGAACCGCGAAGTTGTTTGGAGACGAACTTAAGAATAGTCGGAGCGCGTCAGATTGCATTGCATTGCTGTCAACGATCTTCCTCTGCATGCACTCCTCGCGCTAGCTCAGGCGTAACCGTTACGCCCACATGGCACTTAGCCTCAGCTTTTGAAGCCTCCCCAAGACTATCTGCCTTCGAGATCGTTGGAGATCGTTTTTTGAGAAACACCAAGTCTGGCAGCAATTGCAGTTTGCGAAAGCCCTTCCTTGCGAAGTTTCTTAGCCTCAATCCGGCGTTCGCGGGGGGAAAGCGCTGCACAAACGGAGACAATCTGCTCTTGAAAACCGTTACCGCCATCGCGGAGCACTATATGGACGGCCTTCTTGTCCTTTGTCAGCCCTTTGAGGGTTTGCTTGCCTTTAACGATCGTAATGGTGCACTCTTCCAAACCGATTTTGGTCAAGGGATCAGGCAACTCTATCAGGAAATTACGAGCACGCATGTGTCTCGGCGGGCGTCGGGCGATTTTCGGTTTCACCGGAACGACAAGCAGCTTGGAGTCCTTTGGCATCGCAGCCTCCTTATACCATTCTAGTATATACTAGACGACACTCAGTTTTTTGTCTAGCCTGCGTGAAGATGGGCGCCATCCCGGACCCTTGTTGGAGCGACAGTCTGGCAGCGAGGTCGATTTATGTTCAAGAGCGCCGAAAAGCTGTTGGCACCTGATCCGTACTACGCGGGATTAGCTGGTTTCGCGGGGAGCACGATCAGCGATCTTCATCGCGATATGCTGAACTGTGAGCTTTTCGAAATGACGCCCACTAACGTTAGGCGGTCTCACGACGGGGTGCGCCATGCCTACATCTACTCGTATTTCAGTTACGACTTGCTCACGCTCGCCGCCGCGCAGACGTTTCCTTGTCTTGAACTGGCTCTTCGGGAGCGTATCGGTAAACAATTTGAGGGCCGTACCGACAGGAATGGGAAGCCGAAACCCGCGATGTTGAACGAACTTCTCAGAAATGCTAGGGAACAGGGTCTTATTCAATCCGAAATTGCCTATCTACGTGAACTTCGAAATATGTTCATGCACGGAAGCGATGCCGTCCTCAACCCACCAATGTTTCTGGTGACATTCACGACCGTTACCCAAATTATTCGAGAGCTCTATCCTACCTCCAATGAAGGTAGTAGAGCAGACAATCGTGGCTGACTTCGCGAAGACCGTTAATAGTCAGGCGTCAAAATCGCCGGGAACTGATGTCGCCAGTCCCCGACCCCGGCTCCCGAAAAACCAAGACCGCATACTTCTGGGCCTTGGATCCATGACGGCCTACCGTGGAGCGGAGATGCCTAGCCCGGTGTGGCCTCCACCTATCTTCCTGGTCGCGGCGGCCCACGCCAGACACGGGAGTCCTTCAGTCGATGAAGACGCCGGATATAATCGTGGGATATCCCATTGCTGGCCCATTGTCTTTACGGAAGTCGGCTATGGTTCTGTGGTTAGGGACCAACCGACCGGTCAGCCACATCACCTCGAGATTCCGTCCAGCTTCCCGTTCCAGAGGGCTTGAGAGAATGCGGTTCATGGAGCCGTAGATGAAAGCTTCAGCAATGCCGATGGGTGGTATGAGGGGCGGTCGGTTTGTGCGGGCGATGTCCGGCCGAAGCCAGCTTCCGTCAAGTCTATGGCATCGACAAGATGATTCTACATCACAACCGAGTTTTTACACAGCCTCGGTCCTTTGCGAACGTCGCCCGGTAAAGCGTCGAGATGGTGCCATCTCGCCTTCACCACCAACGGGTCTTTCGTCCTTCGGACGGCACTCTCGTCAAATACGGCCGCATTTAGCACGCTGTCGGCAAGGCGATGGTTTTCCCTGCGCGGGCCTTATCGTTGCGGTAGGTCGTGAGCACGTTGACGATAGTCTTGTCCAGGCCCATGTACACCTTTTCGCCGCGCTCATTGGTACCATTCGCCGGGTCGGAGACGAGGCCGTCCACCTTTCCCCAGTAAACGTAATACTCAGACATCTCCTTTGTGGTGCTTCCCTCCAAGAAGTGGCAACTGTAGCCGGTGCCGATGTAGCCAGCCTTTTGCGGCGTATCCAAGTGATAGAGCGCGACGCTCCTCGTCTTCGAGTTCATCGACACCGCTGTCAGGATTGATGCCATCTCGCCGATGTGGACTTCCACAAGGTCTCGGTCACCGTCCGCAAATTCCCAGATGTTAATCGGGACGTCAGGCTGCATCTTCATTCTCTGGAGGAGGCAATAGGAGGACGACCACCCGCAGAACGACCTGTAGATCGAAACCTTCGAGCCGTTGTTCACATCGTCTGGATTGTCGACCGTCCTAGGGTCCACGAACAGGACAAACCGCTCACCGAACACGTTGAGCTTGTAGTTCTCATAGAGCGAGTGATCGAGCCTGGCCCACCAGGCAGGGAAAATAAACTGGCTGCAATAAGCTCCGACGACTGCACTCAGAACCATCAGAAAGAGTTCTACGGCCACGCGCTTCAAATCAGCTCTCCCCTGATGTTGAACATCCAAACAGAAACGCCGCCACCTTGGGTGGCGGCGTCCTGCCATCATGCGATGACGATAATGAGGTCCTTCTTGCGAACCATCTCTTAGCCTCCTCGGCGACCCAGCGCCTAATGTTATTAAATTGGTACGGCTAACCCCGCACGCAATATTCTCTAGGAACACAGCCTATGGAATGATTTGATGCGAGTAGTGGAAAGTTCACATTTCTTGATACGACATTCTCATCGAATTTTGTCAGCATACTGCTGACTATTTCGGCACACGGCCTGCAAGTACCTCACGGATCGACCGACCTGGTGCCGGTGGCGGTTTCGGCTACATGTGGCCTCTATAAACTGAGATATCGCATCTCAATTTCATCATGGGTTCTGACTAAGGGGCTCTATAGCAGCCTGTCTGCCTCCATTGGTTCGCCGGCCTTTGACACGATCGATGATCCATAGGGTTCCCGCGACCAATGATCAGCGCGTCATTCCGAAGCGGCCGGGCAAGCTCCTTTGCCTCCTCCCAGGGCGCCCGCATCCAGATATCGGTTTCGTCCTTCGTCTGCAGCAGGACGGGCATGGCCTTCTCATGGATCGGCTTGACGAGGTCGTTTGGATCCGTAGTCAGAAAACCATAAAGATCGTCGGTCGTTAGCCCGTTCCGAACCTTCCGAACACTTTTCCATTGCGGCACATGGATGCCGGCGAGGAACATCAGCGATTTCGTCTCGTCGTGAGCAAACCAGGCATTCGGGACATTGCCGCCTTCCTGTTTGCTCGCGGGGTCCGGTTCGGCGAAGCTGGTGACAGGGACGAGACACCTGTGCTCGACGCCGAACCATCGTTTCCAATGCGGAAGATTGAGGTTCCGGACGTTGGTCGTGCCGCGATCCGGCTCCATGCGGATCAGTTCTTCAAGATCGTAGGGCTTACCCTTGGCCTCGAGCTTCTCGGCTCTGGCTTTGGTCGTCTTCTCCAGGGCGAAGCGGGGGGGAGGGCAGGCCCCAGCGCGCGTGCACGAGCTGCTTCTTTCCGTCGGCCGTGTTGCGGACGATGGGCCCCATCTGGTCGGGGTTCATCTTGTTCTGACCCCGTTATGGCTAGCGTTTGCGATCTCAGTCGTTGCCTTCTGTACGCTTCTAAGCCTATCTGTGCGGGTTCACGAAAAAAGGGGAGTTCGCCAATAAGGGCGGTCCTAAAGTGGACTGGCCAAAGACACGTAGCTAGGCGGAAAAGGCTGCACCGGCATTTGCAAGTGAACCCGCTGGGTTGGGACGGCACCATCGTCCGTTTTCCTGCCCAAGCCCTTACGCAGGCTGTTCCGCGGCGTTCTGAGGATGTTCGTTCTCATTGGTGGCGCCAGCGGCAGCCCGCACAAAATCCACAATCTTCCGGCGAAGCCTAGGATCGCTTATCTGGGCGAAAGCCTGATTGAGCGAGACCGTCTCGCGCGTGACATGGACTTCCGCGGCGTTGACGCTCATATCACGGGATGGCCCATCGCTTCCAAGAGCGTCGACAGCATCAAAGAAACTCCGCACATCGACGTGCAGCGCATGAGCAATTTCCGTGAGCATGCTGGCCGAAACGCGATTCGTGCCTTTTTCATATTTCTGGATCTGTTGGAAGGTAACGCCGACCTGCGCACCAAGTCCGGACTGAGAGACACCGTTGATCAAGCGCCTCTTCCGAATGGCTCGGCCGATGGCGACATCAACCACATGCGGGTCATTCTTCATATCGTGTCCCCGAAACAACTGAATTCCAGTCAGCGCATCAGGTCGAATTCCGGCGACCAGGGCGCAGGTTTGTCGGCTCCGGTTCGCCGGCTGGCGGCTCTTTGAACAAATCCCCAATGGGGACACCGAGAGCCTCCGCAATTTTTCCGAGTGAATCAAGGCCCGGGTTAATTCGTCTGCGTTCTATCTGCGAGATCGCCACCCGTTCGAGATGAGCTTCGAGAGAAAGTCGCTCTTGCGACACTCCTTTCGCGACACGAAGTTTCTTTACATTCCAGGCCAGCAGTTCACGTGGAGACATCATGGTTCCACATGAACATTCAGTAGTCAATTAAATAACTGGCTATTCTATACGGATAGATTCGTGAACTGCCCATCTGTAGCGGGATCTGTGCCGCCAGCGCGCGGCAGGCCGCAAGGGAAGCTTCGCCGCCGACGGGGCGATACAGCCGAGACCTCATATTTTTTGACTTGCCGCCGTCGCCCTTGCCCCCTTTGCTCTTCGCGGCTGGTGGAAGGGTGGCTCACGTTGGAGCGACAGGACAGAAAGGTGGACCGGCCAGAGGAGCGGGAAGATGATGAAGAAAGAGCAAGTTGAAGAACTGAGGGAAAAGGTCGGCTGCGGTGCGGTGCTGGAGCAGGCGGGCTTTTCTATTGACGCCAAAGAAAGCACGCGCCGCGCGGTCAAGCATCGCCGCGGGCCGGAGATCATCATTGTCAATCACGACGGCAAAGGCTGGTTCGATCCGCTCAGCGATGCCAAAGGAGACGTTTTTACCCTTGTGGAGCATCTCGATGGTGTCACTTTCCTGGAGAGCCTGGATCGGGTTGCCCAACTGGTCGGTTATCAACTGGCCGAACCACAATGGAGACCACCCTCAAGGGGCGGCGGTTCTCCCGGCACCACGCCGGACCGATGGGCAAGCCGCCGCAAACCATGGCGGGGCTCGGCCACGTGGGGCTACCTTTGTTCCGAACGGTACCTGCCATCTTTTCTTCTGCAGGCAGTTATTGCGACGGATATCGTGCGGGAAGGTCCCTACGGCAGCATGTGGGCGGCTCACACGGATGATGCGGGCCAGGTGACGGGTTGGGAAGAACGCGGCCTGAATTGGCGCGGCTTTGCGACCGGCGGAACAAAGATCCTGTTTCGGTTCGGTCCGCCCGATGCTGGCCGCATCTGCGTCACCGAGGCCGCGATAGACGCCATGAGCCTTGCCGCAATCGAGGGCGTCCGCGAAGGCACGGTGTATCTCAGCACCGGCGGGGGCTGGTCGCCCGCAACGGAAGCGGCGATCCGAGCACTGGTATCCCGACCGGGTGTGCAGCTCGTTGCTGCCACCGACGCCAATCCCCAGGGAGAAACATTCGCCGGCCGGCTTCGCGACATTGCCGAGGAGGTCGGCTGCGGCTGGACGCGCCTGCGGCCGAGCGAAGAGGATTGGAACGAGGTTCTGAAGGTATCTCGGAAAGAAGAACGAGAGAGGAGGAAAAGAGGGAGAGGCCTGCCGCATGCCCGCCAGTCGCGTCAAGGGTGAAGCTTCGCCCGGCTGTGCCGGCCCTTGACCCGCCCGGACGGAGAGGCGGCCTGAGGGGAGGGGTCGTGAAGGACTGAAGAGGATGGTGAGCCGGTAGGGCAGCACCGCGCTTCGGTCCGGACAGGGCCAAAGGAGCCGCCAATGAATACCCCTTCCGCAATCCGTAAAGTCTTCCAGGGCATCGCCGACCGCCATCAGATGTTCCGCATGTTCGATCGGCATGCACAACGTCCTCACCGTTTCGACGGCGATGCGAGCGCGCTCTATGCCGGCGAATGGTTCGAAATTTCCGAGCGTGAACACGACTATGTGTTCGAGATCCTGCCGCCGCTGTGGATCCGGGGATCGATGTTCGCAATGCGCGAATTCCTGGCCGGATCCGTGACATCGGTGTTCTTCGCGCTGCGGATCGATGGGGCCATTCGCTTCTTCCATGGATATTGTGATCTCGCCGGCGGCCGGTCGGTGGAAGCCATGCGGCTGGCGATCATCGAGCGGGAAACGCGCCCGGTGAGGGCGATGACGCGGCAAGAGCGGCTCGAGCACATCTGGAGTGCCACGGCGGACGCCTACCGCGGCTACTCCGATCAAACCTCCCCGCAATATCTGCAGGATCAACGCGTCATCACTCTCTACACCGCAGCTGGATCTGCGAGGTTGAAGCTACTCGACGACCTGACCGACGATGAGATCGCCACCAAACTGCCTGTCCAACTGCGCCATCTGCCCGATGCGGCAGCCGCAGCGTGAGGAGATGGGTGCGATGCTTTCCTTTCCGATTGAATCCGTGCGGGCGGTGATCGCTCGCGGTCGCGCCGATGCAGAAGTAAACGGCGGTTATCGCAATCCCCACTACGGTCTTGATCCCGGTCGCGACGAACAGCCGGGCGTCTGGTTGGTCGGCGATCACGGTGTCTACCTGTGCTCGAACGGCAAATTGCCGGACGGCGAAAAGCCTTTCGTCGCTTATGCGCTCGAATGCGATCCCCGCACGAACGACGACTGGTTCGAGGTCAAGCGCAGGACGTTCGGGGGAGATGACGGCGTCGAATTCATCGATGCCGTGCAACTGGAGACCATGATCGCCGCCACCCCCAAAGCGAGACATCTCGGCATCACCTTTGATGAAGACTCGATGGAACTCTTCATCATCGAGTGGTCGTAACGTCCCGGCCCGCAGCAGGATTCCTGACGTCAATCAGCGCATGCCAGCCGCCCAACCCTGTGGCGGACGGATAGCGCGTGCTTTCACAAGGAGATTCATCATGAGCAACGATCCCTTCACGCTCGATATGTTTGGTAATACCGCACTCTCGTCGGGCCTGGGTCTCGGCGTCACCGCCTTCGGCAGCTTCGCGCCTGATGCCGCCAATGACGACGATCCGGACCCCCTGCCACCGACGCCTGCGCCTGCTCTGCCAATTGCAGCCGCACCAGCCCGGCGCGCAGGCCTTCGGGCAAACTTTTATCTCGATGGCGATCGCGGATTGCCTTCGTCGTGGAAGGATCGCGCCCGCGCCAATGTTGCGGCAATCCTCGTTGCCAATAACATCTCCAGGCAGGACCGGCCTGCGACGCCCAAGGAGCAGGCGCAGTTGATCCGCTTTACCGGCTTCGGCGCCGGCGAGCTCGCCAACGGCATGTTCCGCCGGCCGGGCGAGGTCGATTTCCGGCAGGGCTGGAACGATCTAGGCACCTCGCTCGAAACAGCGGTTTCCGAAGCCGACTATGCGTCGCTAGCACGCTGCACCCAATATGCCCACTTTACCCCGGAGTTCATCATCCGGGCGATCTGGGCGGGCATCCAGAAGCTTGGTTGGCGCGGTGGTCGTGTCCTTGAACCGGGCATCGGCACGGGGTTGTTCCCGGCCTTGATGCCGGAGGCCTATCGTGAGGCCACCTATGTCACCGGAATCGAGCTTGATCCGGTGACCGCTCGCATCGCCAGCCTGCTGCAGCCGAGGGCCCGGATCATCAGTGGGGATTTCGCCCGCACCGATCTGGCGCCGATCTACGATCTCGCCATCGGCAACCCACCCTTTTCCGATCGCACCGTCCGCTCGGACCGCGCCTATCGGTCGCTCGGCGTCCGCTTGCATGACTATTTCATCGCCCGCTCCATCGACCTTTTGAAGCCCGGCGCGTTCGCCGCCTTCGTCACCTCGCATGGCACGATGGACAAGTCAGATACGACGGCGCGAGCGCATATCGCAAAATCCGCCGATCTGATTGCGGCGATCCGGCTACCTGAGGGCACCTTCCGTCGTGATGCCGGCACGGATGTCGTCGTCGACATCCTCTTCTTCCGCAAGCGCAAGGCGGGTAAGCCGGAGGGCAATCAGTTGTGGCTCGATGTCGATAAGATCAGGCCGGCTGCAGACGATGAAGGCGCCATCCGCGTCAATCGTTGGTTCGCCCGGCATCCCGACTTCGTGCTTGGTCGCCACGCGCTGACGTCGGGACCATTTGGCGAGACCTACACCTGCTTGCCGCGCGCAGGAGAGGATCTGGAAGCCGCGCTTTCCGCTGCCATCGACCTTCTCCCCGCCGATCTCTACGACGGCGAGCCGACGCCGATCGATATCGATCTGGAGGACGAACTCGGCGAGATCGTTGATCTGCAGCCGAGGGACGGCGCCATCCGAGAGGGCAGCTTTTTCCTCGACCGATCGAAGGGTCTGATGCAGATGCTCGACGGTTCGGCCATGCCGGTAACCATGCGTAAGGGTCGCTCCGGCGACGGGGTCTCAGAGAAGCATATCCGGATCATTTCGAAACTGATCCCGATCCGCGACGCTGTCCGGGCGGTGCTGAAGGCCCAGGAACTGGACCGGCCGTGGAAGGACCACCAGATTCGACTGCGCATCGCCTGGTCGAGCTTCGTGCGCGATTTCGGGCCGATCAACCACACGACCGTCTCCATCCAGGAGGACCCGGAGACCGGCGAGGTGAAAGAGACCCATCGCCAGCCGAACCTCGCGCCCTTCCGCGACGACCCTGATTGCTGGCTGGTAGCGTCGATCGAAGACTATGACCTGGAGACCGACACGGCGAAGCCGGGTCCGATATTCGCTACCCGTGTGATCGCTCCGCCGATGTCGCCTGTCATCACCAGTGCGGCTGATGCGTTGGCGGTCGTACTCAACGAACGCGGTCATGTCGATCTCGATCATATCGCCGAACTGCTGCATCTCGACGTTTCCACCATTATTGCCGATCTCGGCGACGAGGTGTTTCGCGACCCGGCTGACGGATCCTGGCAGACAGCCGATGCCTATCTTTCAGGCGCAGTCCGTACCAAGCTCGCCGCCGCGCAGGCCGCAGCCGAGCTTGATCCCTCCTATGAGCGCAACGTGCGTGCTCTGCAGGATGTCCAACCGGCCGATCTTCGCCCCTCCGACATCACCGCCCGCCTCGGCGCACCGTGGATCCCGGCCTCTGACGTCGTCGCCTTTGTCCGCGAGATGATGGGCGCCGAGATCCGCATCCATCATCTGCCGGAACTGGGATCGTGGACGGTCGAGGCGCGTCAGCTTGGCTACAGTGGTGCAGGGACCTCCGAATGGGGCACCAGCCGCCGTCATGCCGGCGAGCTGTTGTCTGACGCCCTGAACAGTCGCGTGCCGCAGATCTTCGATACGTTCAGGGACGCTGGTGGCGAGCGCAGGGTGCTGAATGTCGTCGACACCGAAGCTGCCCGCGACAAGCTGCAGAAGATCAAGCAGTCCTTCCAGGACTGGGTCTGGACCGACCCGGACCGGGCCGACCGGCTGGCGCGCGATTACAACGATCGCTTCAACAACATCGCGCCCCGGAAATTCGACGGCTCGCATTTGCAGCTACCGGGCGCGTCGAGCGCTTTTTCCTTGTACGCCCACCAGAAACGCGGCATCTGGCGGATCATCTCGGCGGGTTCGACCTATCTCGCCCACGCCGTTGGTGCCGGCAAGACCATGACTTTTGCCGCGGCCATCATGGAGCAGAAGCGGCTCGGCCTGATCGCCAAGGCGATGCTGGTCGTTCCCGGCCATTGCCTGGCGCAGGCGGCACGCGAGTTTCTCGCCCTTTATCCCGCCGCCAACATTCTCGTTGCCGACGAGACCAACTTCACCAAGGACAAACGCGCCCGGTTCCTCAGCCGCGCCGCCACCGCCGTCTGGGATGCGATCATCATCACGCATTCGGCGTTCAGGTTCATCGGCGTGCCCTCGACCTTCGAACAACAGATGATCCAGGATGAATTGCAGCTCTATGAAGATCTTTTGGTGAAGGTGGAGAGCGACGACCGGGTGTCGCGCAAGCGGCTTGAGCGCCTGAAGGAGGGATTGCAGGAGCGGCTGGAGGCGCTTGCCACCCGCAAGGACGATCTCCTGACCATTTCGGAAATCGGCGTCGACCAGATCGTCGTCGATGAGGCGCAGGAGTTTCGCAAGCTCTCCTTCGCCACCAACATGAGCACCTTGAAGGGCATCGATCCGAATGGTTCGCAGAAGGCGTGGGACCTTTATGTGAAGAGCCGGTATATCGAGACGAAGAATCCCGGGCGCGCGCTCGTGCTCGCCTCGGGCACGCCGATCACCAATACGCTCGGCGAGATGTTCTCGATCCAGCGGCTGCTCGGCCACGAGGCCTTGCGCGAGCGCGGGCTGCACGAGTTTGATGCCTGGGCCTCGAACTTCGGTGACGAGAAAACGGAACTGGAACTTCAGCCGTCAGGCAAATACAAGCCGGTCAGCCGCTTCTCGTCCTTCGTCAACGTGCCGGAACTGATCGCCATGTTCCGCGCTTTTGCCGACGTGGTGACGCCGGAGGACTTGAGGCAATACGTAAGGGTTCCGGAGATCGCGACGGGCAAGCGACAGATCCTTACCGCCGCACCGACGCCGGCGTTCAGGACCTACCAGAGGATCCTCGAAACCCGCATCAAGGCGATAGAGCAGCGTGATGGACCGGCACAGCCTGGAGACGATATTCTGCTGTCGGTCATCACCGATGGTCGTCACGCGGCGATCGACCTGCGGCTGGTGATGCCGGCAATGGACGACGAGCCGGACAACAAGCTCAATCTTCTGGTGCGCAACGCCCACCGCATCTGGAAGCAGACGTCCCAGAACGAGTATGTTCGTCCTGATGGCAAGCCTTACGAACTGCTGGGCGCCGCACAGATGATCTTCTCTGATCTCGGCACGATCAATGTCGAGAAGAGCAGAGGGTTTTCCGCCTATCGCTGGATCCGCGACGAGCTGATCCGCATGGGCGTTCCCGCGTCTGAAATCGCCTTTATGCAGGACTTCAAAAAGACAGAGGCCAAGCAGCGGCTGTTCGGTGATGTACGCGCCGGAAAGGTTCGCTTCCTGATCGGGTCGTCGGAAACGATGGGCACAGGCGTCAATGCGCAGCTTCGCCTGAAAGCGCTCCACCATCTCGACGTGCCATGGCTGCCGTCGCAGATCGAGCAACGGGAGGGGCGCATCGTCCGTCAGGGCAACCAGCACGACGAGGTCGAGATCTACGCTTACGCCACGCAAGGCTCGCTCGACGCCACCATGTGGCAGAACAACGAACGCAAGGCGAGGTTCATTGCAGCCGCTTTGTCCGGCGATACGTCGATCCGCCGGCTGGAGGACCTGAACGAGGGGCAGGCCAACCAGTTCGCCATGGCCAAGGCGATAGCCTCAGGCGACGAGCGCCTGATGCAGAAGGCCGGACTGGAGGCTGACATTGCTCGTCTGGAACGGCTGCGTGCCGCCCATGATGACGATCTCTTCGCCGTGCGTCGGCAGATCCGCGACGCCGAGCGCGAGATCGAAACCGCCAGCCGTCGCCTTGGCGAGATCGCAGTTGATATCGTGCGGCTTGTGCCGACCTCAGGTGATGCTTTTGCGATCAACGTCAAGGGCGAGACCTATAGAGAGCGTAAGGAGGCGGGGAGGGCGCTGATGAAGGAAATCCTGACCCACGTCCAGCTCCAGAGCCAAGGCGAGACCGTCATCGCCTCGATCGGTGGCTTCGATCTGGTCTATGATGGCGAAACGTTCGGGCGCGGTGACAACTACCACTACCAGACCCTGCTTCAACGCACCGGCGCGGATTATGAAATTGAGTTGCCGGTGACCGTCACGCCGCTTGGAGCTATCTCTCGTCTCGAACATGCGCTCGACGGGTTCGGGGAGGAGCGGGAGCGCTATCGCCAGCGGCTGGAGGAATACAAACGCCGGCTGATCTCCTACCAGTCACGGCAGGGTGGCGCCTTTGCATTCGCGGATGAACTGGCGGAAAAGCGCCATGCGTTACGAGAGGTTGAGGAGGCGCTCGCGAAGTCCGCGCCGGACGAAAACGCGCTCGCGGCATAACCGAACTCTGGCCTGCAAGCCGGCCCTCTCCCCTGCGAATCGCCGAGGAGAGAGGGCCGGGCTATTGCTTTAATACGGTGCTCTATGCGAGAGGGGCCAGCTTTTCTCCAAGCGTGATTTTCGCCCGCACCGGGATCTTTTCGAAACCCGTATCCATCATAGCCATGATGCGGTGGCGGCCGGAAAGGACCGTAACATCGCCCTCGAACGTCTGTGTCAGGATCGGGATCGCTATTTCCTCCCGACTATTGAGCGCGGCAATCCAGTACTGATATTTACCGGGCTTGAAGTCGGTCTCCATCGGGACGGCTTTGCGATCGTTCGCCCAAAAGAATGGGTCCTTGCCGAGCTCTTCGTTGAGCCGCGCCGCATTGAGTTGATAGGTGGCATAATCCTCTTCGTCCGCAAGGAGGAAATCCATGTTCGTTACAAAACGTTTGCCGTTATATTCCGTGAAAATTTGCATTTGCTTCTGTTGCTTTTCGATCATTGTGTCAGTGGCACCCGCCGTTTGCGGCGTCGGCTCAATAGCATCGTGGTGCGGTGCCCGTCAGCATTTCTGCTCCAAGTCAACGCCCGACCCCGTTACAACGGTCGGCTTCAAGGATGAAGCAACCTCGAAATAACGCGCCGTACCCCGACCCATGGAGTTTTTTCCCATCGTCTCTATCAGAAGGCCGCGTCGAACAAGCGGTTCGATGGTTTCGATGATGCCCGCCCGGGTTAAACCGGTGATCCTGCCCAAATCGCTGAGGCTGACAAGGCTGTTACGGGGGATGCATGTATATATCACTGTCATCAACGCGACCTGCTTCATTCGCGAGCTGGCCGACTCCCCGGTGAGCGGGTTGCGCAAAATCTGATTGACGACCATGGTAAGCAAGAGCTGCTCGCGCTGCATGTCTTTCATTTGGCATACCTCTTCCAACCATTTACCCACTTTGCCAAAAAAGGCAATTTCGCTATGAAACCAGCATGATTAGATCCGAGCTTGTCGCAATCGTCGCATCACGCAATCCGCACCTCTATCATCGCGATGTGGAGCGGATCGTTGATGCGATCCTGGACGACATTACCGAGGCGCTGGAAAATGGCGACCGGGTCGAGCTGAGAGGCTTTGGAACATTTTCCATCAGAAACCGTCCGTCGCGATCGGGACGCAATCCCATGACCGGAGATGCGGTATTCGTCGAGGAAAAGTGGGTTCCGTTCTTCAAGGCCGGCAAGGAGCTTCAGTTGCGGCTGAATGCAGAAGGCGAGGCCGCCTCCAAACCGATTGGACGTAGACGCAAGCGCTAATCGCGCGATGGCCGGCCCCTTGGCAACGACGCTTCAGAAATTCCGCGGCGATCGAGTTACGTGAGTGGAAGATTCCGGCCATGGGCCGCTCTCGCGTGTGTCCTCGCCCCGCAAATCCTGCGCGCCAGCGACCGGTTTTGTGTGATCCCAGTGGGAAAAAGAAAGAAAAACCGAGAGAGAAGGAAACCGTTCGCAGATCGCCCAGGCCGTTGACGCTGGCGCTCAACCGCCGCCTGCGCGATCCCGGCCACTGGTTCTTCGCAGGGCTCCTGGCCCCGCTTGATCTTCGCGGCAGGGATGCTCGGCCGCAGTTGCACCGGCCTGTTCGCTCCGCGGTCCGGGAAGTGTCTTCGCAAAGAAGTGAAGACAGGAAGGGGTGGCGATCCGCCGCCCCGAAACACGGAAGGAGCAAATCCCATGCAGATCCTCAAACTCGATCCCCGTGCGCTGAAGAACAATCCCGACGACGCGCGTCGCTCGAAATCGTCACCGCAGGCCGATGCGCTGCTGCTGGCAACGGTCAAGGCCGTCGGCATCATCCAGCCACCCATCGTCGCGCCGGAAACCGATGGCGGAAACGGCTACATCATTCAGGCCGGGCATCGGCGCGTCGCCCAGGCGATAGCCGCGGGCCTCGAGGAAATCGACGTCATCGTCCGTGAGGCGGCCAATGACAACGGCGCCATGCGCTCGATGGTCGAGAACATCGCCCGTGAGCCGCTCAATCCTATCGATCAGTGGCGCGGCATCGAACGGCTCGTTGCCCTCGGCTGGACCGAGGAAGCGATTGGCGTGGCGCTCGCCCTGCCGGTCCGCCAGATCCGCAAACTGCGGCTTCTCGCCAATGTTCTGCCGGCCATGCTCGACCATATGGCGCTTGGCGACATGCCGAACGAGCAGCAGCTGCGCACCATCGCCGCCGCGTCGATCGAGGAACAGAGGCAAGTCTGGAAGGCCAACAAGCCGAAGAAGGCCGAACGCGCCGACTGGTACAACATCTCACGGGCGCTTTCGAAGAACCGCATGTTCGCCAGGGATGCGAGTTTCGGCGACGATCTGGCTCAGGCCTACGGTATCGAATGGGTCGAGGACCTGTTCGCGCCGGCCGATCAGGACAGCCGCTACACGACCAATGTCGAGGCCTTCCTCGGCGCCCAGCAGGAATGGATGACCAGCAACCTTCCCAAGAAGGGCGCGATCGTCGAGGTCAACAACTGGGGCCAGCCCGAGCTCCCGAAAAAGGCCGAGCGCATCTACGGCAAGCCGTCGAAGTCCGATCATGTCGCGATGTATCTCGACCGTGACGGCAAGGTGCAGTCGGTTGCTTTCCGCATGCCCGAAGACAAGAAGAAGGGTAGGGGTGATGCTTCCGCTGGTAATGATGCGACAGGATCAGTCGATGATCCGATCATCGACGCACCGAAGCCTCGCCCGGATGTCACCCAGAAGGGTCAGGACATGATCGGCGACTTTCGCACCGATGCCCTGCACGAGGCACTCGGTCGCGCACCGATCGAGGACGATATGCTGATGGCGCTGCTCGTCCTTGCCTTCGCCGGTCGGAACGTCCGCGTCGATTCTGGCGTCAGCGACAGCCTGTACGGGCCGAAGCGCTTCGGGCGCCATGCCGCCCGGCTGCTCTCCGGGGACGGCAAGCTCGCCTTCGACATGGAGACGGTGCGTATCGCTGCCCGCTCGGTGCTGATCGACGTGCTGTCATGCCGGCGCGGCATGTCGAACAGTGGCGTGGTGTCGCGTATCGCCGGCGACGCCATCGGCGCCGACAGCTTCCTGCCCAACATGGGTTCGGAAGATTTTCTGTTGTGCCTGTCGCGGCAAGCGCTGGAGGCGGCGGCGAAGGAGGCAAACGTGCTTCCGCGCCAGAAGGTGCGGGAGACGCGGGCGGCTCTTGTCGATCATTTCGGTCAGGAACGCTTTGTCCACGCTTCCGCGCTCTTTGCACCCGACCGCCAGGACGTCACCGATCTGATCAAACACGGCGAGGCTGTGGACGATGAGGAAGAGGCCGACATCGACGGCGGCACTGAGACTGCGGCCCTTGAGGAAGAGAGTGCCGATCCCTTCGAAGGTGAGGACGATCTTCCCGATGCGCTCGACGATGGATCCGAAGCCGGCGCGCCGGACGAGGAGCCGGACGCTTACGGGATCGCGGCGGAATAGCCGCTTCCAATTCCTCTCCCAATGCAGCCCCGCCGCCGTTGGTCTCCATCGGCGGCGGTTTTGTTTCCAGCACCCCTCAATTCAGGGAGAAGTCGCATGTCTGCACATCTCGCATTTCTGGCGCCGATCGGCGCCATCCTTCAATGGTCCGACGGCACGCCGCGGCCACCCGAACGGCATCGCAAAAAGCTGTCCGCCTGGAAGACCAACAACAGCTCTGGCCGGCTGATCCGCAAGCAGGACGAGCGCGCCGCCGGCAGCATCATCCTGCCGGCAAACGTCACGCTGCACGAAGGCGATTTTGGCGGCGAAGGAGTCATTACCATCCGTATCCACCGTACGTTCTCGCTTGCAACCGAATTGACGTTCCGCGTTGTCGAGCGTCCTGCCATTGGCAGTTGCCGCGTGTTCGACCGTGCCGGCGACACTGCCGAACTCGTGCATCTTGCGGCGAACCGCGAGGCTGCGAAAGACTGGCTGTCGCGGCACGGCTACCCCTCAGCGGTCCTTGAAGACGTGGCCGCCGACGAGATCGCCGCCGATGTCGTCGAAGGGAGGGCCGCAGGATGAAGGGTCCCACTCCTGAAACAGCCGGTCCATCCACCCCTGACACTTCAGGGGTGGAGTTTGGACAAAGTGCAGACGGCCTCGCAGTGGCTCGCATCGGAGACCTTGTCTTCGCCATGGTGCCAGGGCGCGACGGTCAGTATTTTCTGAGCTCCGCATGGCAGGTTCCACGGCCACTTGCCGATCTCACGCGGGGCGACTTCTATTCTCACCACGGCAGGATCGAGGATGAGCCGGCATTTCGAGCGCGGATGTTCGAACAGGCCGAGAATAGCCGCGAGCTGCTTCGCCTTGCACGCAGACCGGCGCGGATACACTGCAATACGCCCTGGGGTCCGTCGCAAGGCGCGACGATCTATGCCGAGGGCGTGGTTTCCCACACCACGGCGGGACATGGAGGCTTCAAGCTCTCCGGAAATCACAATGCGCAAGTCCATCCGATGTTGCGGTCGCAGGACGGTTGGTACGAGGAGGATTCCGCCTGGGCGGCTGTCGCGGTCGCCTTTCCCGACCTGTTCACTGGGTTCGAGCGGCGTTGCGCGGCACGGACACTCAAGGATTGGGAGCCCGACGCATGGGAGACAATTTCCGGGACGCGCCTCGCACCCGGTGAATCCCACACAAAGGATAGCCGCGCCTTCGAGCAGCAACATGCCAACGACTGGGTCGTGATCTCCGCGCTTCGCTCGGACCATCATCCCGGCATGACGGAGGTCATCGCCACGCGTGGTGGCAGGCGCGATCACGGCGTCGAGGAACGGCGCTTTCTGGTGCCGTCCGTAGACTATCAGGCCGGCGGTTTCGGCTTCGTCATAGACGAGACCCGGCATGCGGCATTTGACGGCCCATCGAGCTTCGCATCATGGAACGGGAGGGATGCGGCATGATCTCCTCCATCGACCACCACGTGGAATTGCGGCGCATGGAGGACGCCTGCCGGCAGACGCGGCACCAGATCGGCATGATCGAGCGTCAGATCATCCGCAAGATGACCGCCCTGATACCATCGCTTGGCGCGCGCAAACCCAGGTATCGACGTGGCAGACCGCATGAGCCGGACGCGTTCCTCAACCGCTATCGCACCAATCTCGCCGCCATCACCGCCGAGCGGCAGCCGGAAATCGATGCGCTCTCGAGGAAGCTCGCGCGGCAGGAAGCGGCAATTGCATCATTGCGTGCCCGTGCAGCTCTCCCCGGCAACGCTGGTCAAACTGGGCCGCGAGCCAGCAGTGACATCCGGCGCCTGTGATGGCTGGCAAGCAAGGCAGGGAGGGCGGAAGGGTGGATTGGCCTGGCCTGGCGCAGGTCTTGCATGGTTTCCTCTCCACTTCGACATCCGAGGTTTGCCTCTGGCCGTTCCGTCCTTCGGTTTCGTGGCGGTCTGAACCGGCGCCCGTTCGGTTCAAGGCCGCTGACGCGCCGCGGGGCGGCCGGTCATGCCGCTCTCGACAAAGCAGGCACGCGGGCTTCGCAAGGGCTTGGCCAGCCCCGCTTGACCGCATGCCTTCTCCGCTCGATCTGGCCTGCCCGGACCCTGAACCGCCCGGCTTGCGCCGGTTTCTTGTCGCCGCACCGAAGGACGGAACGGCCAGGGGGCCGACGCTTCGGCGAAGCAAAAAGGAAACCAATCATGGCAAAGTCCACCACCCAGTCCCGCCAATCAACCCGCCCCTCCGCCCGCGTCGTGCCGCTGCGAAAAGGCGCCACCCTCGAAATGGTCCGCCTTACATGCCCCGACGAAACCCAGGCGCTCCGGATCGCCGAAAGTTTTGGCACCGCCATTCTCGATAGCGACGGCATCCGCGACATGCACGAGCGCCTGATCGTCGAGACCGCCACCGCCCTTTCCGATGGCCTTGGCGAACGGGCGATGCAGATCCATCTGCAGCGCATCGTCGGGGCCTATGTCGGATCGGCCCATGGCGCCGGCCAGTTCTACTCCCGCGCCGTCACCGAGGCGCGTGACGCCACCGCCAAGAGTGCTGCGGATGCCCGCGACGAGGATCTCGACGGTCCGGTCGGCTACGACAGTGCCGCCCAGCGCAAGCGCGAATTCGCAGCTGACATGGGTATCCAGGCGCACGCGCTCAGAATGGCGGCAGTCGGCGCTGTTGCTGCCTATGAGCAAGTGGTCGGCGAAACCTGGAAGCCCTTCGACCGGCCGGTCGAGAATCCCGGCCAGACACTCGACCGCAAGGCGGCCGCAGCGCAGATGTCGGCCCTCGAGTAAAGCTATCTGGCGGAGCTTCGGCTCCGCCAACTTACTGTCGGACGTGGTAGTCGGCCGGGTTGCATCCCGGCCGACTTGCGTGCTTGTCCTGTTATGCTTAGTTCTCCAAGCCTATATGTTGCTGCGGAGAACGCTTTAAAGGGATCAGCGGTGAACGAAACGATAGATGCCAATAGCAAACCGGCGCCCTGGACCCGGTCCCAGGGACCAGTCCTTGCGACCGCTTCGGATTTGCGCAAGGCGGCGGCCATAAATGCCTTGCTGGCCGCGCCCGCGCCTGTTCTTCCCGTCAACGACAGCGATCAGCTTCGTCCTTTCGTGATCGGCATATTTGACGCATTTCGGGCTCGTCTGCTGCCGGATGTTCCGGCAGTCCATCTGCGCCGTGCAATCTCTGCCTACGCCCGCTCCAAGAACTATCTTCTCGCCAGCGCCCAGCCGGATGCTATGCGGCATGACATCGAGGCTCGTCCTCTGGTGACCGTCAGTGAGGACGATCGTCTGGCAGCCCAGGTGCGTGTCGAGGAAATCCGGCGGGAGCGACAATCGCAGGCGCAGGTCAGGGGTGATACGCCCTCACCCGACAGCGCTTGACGTTAAGTTCATGACGCGAGAAGGAGACACGATTTGAGAAACGGGGAAAAGATACCCGATGCCATCGATGTCGAAGTTGGTAGCCGCATCCGCCTGCAGCGGAAAGTGAAGGGGATGACCCAGCAGGCTTTGGCGGCGGCTCTTGGGATCACGTTTCAGCAGGTCCAGAAATACGAGAAGGGTTCAAACCGCGTCGGCGCCAGCCGGCTTAGCGATATCGCGCAGGCACTTGAGGTCCCGGTCTCCTATTTCTTCGCCGGAAGTCAGGCAGCGTCAGAAGATGGCACGGACCCCCAATCAAGACGCGAGATCGACGAGGTCGCGCTGTTTCTGACGTCGAATGAAGGTGTCAATCTCAACCGCGCCTTCATGCAGATCCCTTCGGCTGCCGTGCGGCAGAAAGTTGTCCTGCTGGTGAAGTCGCTCGCTCGCGCCGAGGAAGAGGCACAATAATCGATCTCATCGCGACCCGTCCCGCCTCCGGTCCTGCCGGGGCGAGGGTTTCGCGCAAGGGCTTGCGCCCTCCTTCACGCCGTTGCGGCGCGTTCCGCGTGCGCTCATCCCTGATCTCCCCGGCCTTCGGACCGCCGTGACGGGGTCGCGATTGGCGCGACCTCCGAAAACGGAGGTTCAACGAAATGAAGAGAAAAGAGCAGGGCGAACGCGCCGATCTCTATGCGCGGATCACGGACAAGATCGTCGCTGACCTGGAAAAAGGCGTGCGCCCATGGATGAAGCCGTGGTCGGCCGCAAACACGACCGGGCGGATCACCCGGCCGCTGCGCCACAATGGCGAACCCTATAGCGGACTAAACGTATTGCTGTTGTGGTCGGAGAGCGTGACGCACGGTTATGTCTCGCCGACATGGATGACGTTCAAGCAAGCCTTGCAGCTGAATGGCGCTGTACGCAAGGGCGAGACCGGAGCGACGGTTATCTATGCAAGCCGCTTCACCAAGTCGGAGACCGACAGCAAGGGCGGCGAGGTGGAGCGGGATATTCCGTTTCTCAAGGCATACACGGTCTTTAACATCGCTCAGATCGACGGTTTGCCAGATGAGTATTACGGCGCCACAACGCCTGTGTTTGATCCGGTGGAACGCATCGAACATGCCGATGCGTTCTTTCGCAACACTGGCTCGCATGTTCGCCGCGGTGGCAACCAGGCCTATTATTCTCCCGCCACCGATCATATCCAGATGCCGCCGTCAGAGGCATTCCGAGATGCGGGAGCCGAGGTGGCTGTACAGGGGCATGAGCATGTTCATTGGACGGCTACGAAAGGCCGCGTCGGGCGCGACCTCAGCCGATATGCGAAGGACAAAACGGAAAGGGCCCGGGAAGAACTGGTCGCGGAGCTTGGTAGTTGCTTCTTGTGCGCCGATCTCGGGATCGCGCCAGAACTTGAGCCACGACCTGATCATGCAAGCTACCTTGCGTCTTGGTTAGCCCTGCTTGCCAATGATAAGCGGGCGATCTTCCAGGCAGCCGCCCATGCCCAACGTGCTGTAAATTATCTGCACAGCTTGCAGCCGGTGGCAGCTGAACACAGGGAGGCTGCGTGATGACCGCGAATTCTCCCTGCCGGTTGCTGATCCTCGCCTGCTCGGCCACGAAACGCGATGGTCCGAAATATATGCCAGCGATCGAGCGATATGACGGGCCGCTATGGCGCACACTGCGCACGGTCGACCCCGACGGCAGGTTGGCGAAGATCGCCTTCCTGTCGGCACATTTCGGGTTTCGATCGGCGGATACACCAATCGAGATCTACGATACGCGTATGACCAGGGAGATCGCCGCCGCCATCAAGGCTGGCGGTCTCGGAACACGGTGGCCGCGCCCGAAAACGCAGCGGCGGGTCCTGCCCTCAGGCGAACATGCCGGCATGCATATTGCGGCCATAACGCAGTTTGGTCGTGCACCATTCATGGAGGTCGCACTTGTTGGCGGCCAACTCTACCTCGATGTCATGCGTGAGTTCGTGACGCTCTTCCGTGACGGCGGCTATCTGAAAGCCGATGCTGCGATCACGGAGATCAACGGGCCGATCGGCAGGATGCGGCAGGACCTTCGGCTTTGGCTGCTTGCTGCAAACGGGGAGGGACGCTGATGCTCCACGCTCCGATACATGACGGGGAGGGCGCGGCGCGCTCGCCCATCCGCCTGCGCGCATTGTCGCTTGGCGCCGGCGTCCAGTCCACGACACTGGCACTGATGGCGGCCCATGGCGAGATCGGACCCATGCCGGATTGCGCGATCTTCGCCGATACCGGCTGGGAGCCGAAAGCAGTCTATGAGCACCTCGAGTGGCTGATGTCGCCGAACGTTTTGCCGTTCCCGGTTCACGTCGTCTCGGCAGGCAACATCCGCGACGGCCTGATGGAGGCGGCGGACGGGCGACGCTGGGCGTCGATCCCGGCCTTTACGAAGATGGTGACGCCAGCGGGGACAGAGATCCCGATCCTTGACGAGGACGACGAGGGCACGGTGATCGAAATCGGACGGCGGCAGACGACGACCGAGACGGTATCGATCGGTATGATCCGGCGTCAGTGCACAGGCGATTTCAAGATCGTGCCGATCCGCCGCAAGGTGAGAGAGCTTGTCGGACTGACCCGGAAACGCTCCCCGAATTTCGCAGTGGTCGAATCCTGGATCGGCATAAGCCTCGACGAGGTCGTGCGCGCGAAGCCGAGCTTCGAGGCATGGCAGATCAAGCGTTACCCGTTGATAGAACAGCGGCTGAAGCGTTGTGACTGCCTGGCCTGGCTGCGCCGGCATGGCTATCCCGAGCCCCCGAAATCCGCCTGCATCGGTTGCCCTTTCCATGACAATGGCCGCTGGCGCGCGATACGGGATCATGATCCCGAAGCATGGGCTGATGCTATAGAGGTCGATAGGGCGATCCGGTCGGGGCTGCGTGGGATCCGCGGCGAGGTCTACCTGCATCGATCCTGTGTGCCGCTCGAGAATGTCGACCTTTCGACGGCGGCCGATCATGGCCAACTCGATCTGTGGCCCAACGAGTGTGAAGGCATGTGCGGCCTCTAACCCGAGCGGATGATGAACGGCGGCGATGATGCCTGGTAATTGGCGGGACAGCGGCGGCGAGACTGAAATAGCGCGCCATATCTGTCAGTGCCACCCCGGAGCAGAACCAGGCCCGCTCTTTGTCGATGGGCTCCGTCGATCCCCGGCCTTGTACGATCAACCCCTAAAGGGTCGGACTACGCAAGCGTGCCGCCGCAGGCTTCGCCTTGCGGTGATCGCGGCCGGATGCTCGACTTCTGGAGGAGCCATCGAGCGGGAATGGTCCCGCTCCAGGATGGAGCCTCTTCGCCATGTCGCACAATCTCAGCCTCGCACAATCTCACGCCTTTGATCTCGCACGCACACTCATGGTCCCCGTCGTTCTCTTCAGATCGGGCGACGAGTTCGGCGTCCTTCCCGCAGACGAAATCGATGGCGATGAGGTCGAGATCATGTACGAGTACGACCCCTACGATGGTCGCCCGGCTCATTGAGCCGGCACGGCGGGCAGAAGACCCGCCGAGGCCGATATAAATCCAGCATATACAGAAAGAAATGCGATATATGCTGGATTTAGGATCCGGCGTGGCGGCTTCCTGTCGATCAGGTGCAGGTCCGGCATTGCCGCATCGCCGAAACGGGTCGGCAGGTGCACGGTGTTGTAGCGCCGGCCAGACCATTGACCTGGCTTTCCGCCGAAGCGTCGCCGAAACCAGTACGATCGGAAAATCGCCGATCCGGCCCGCACCACCGCCATATCGCGCGCGTTGTAGAACACCGCGTCCTCCTGCTTGTAAGCGGGGTCGCGCTCTTCATCGACGATGATCAGGCCGAGATCCTCGAAGGGCAGGAACAGTACTGACCGCCCGCCTGCCACCACCTTCACTTCCCCGGTCACCACTCCGCGCGAGACCTTTTCGCGTATGAGGGGAGATTCGAATGCCATTCAGTCGACGAAATCGCGCACTCCGTGGAAAGCGTTGGGTAATCGAAAACCAGCGTGATCGGCCTCAGCTTCTTGAGATCGAGCTTGTCGTCGATGTCGCCGTCCCACATGACGCCGATCGGTTGCCGTGGGCCCGACCGGCACCTGAACCACCGAACCGGGCCCTAAACAGGACTAGTCTTCCTCATCTTCGCAGTCGATGAGGCCGGTCAGCCGCATGCCGTCGATCCAGGTGGCGCCCTCCTTTCGGATCACCCGCCGCGGCCGCGTGCCGCAACGCTCCTGAACGGCGGCGGCGAGCAGTTCGGAATGGGTAACGATCCAGATCTGGCTGTGGCGTGCCGTCTGGGCGATCATGTCGGCCAGCGGCGGAAGCATGTCCGGATGCAGGCTCGCCTCCGGCTCGTTGAGCGCGATCAGCGGCGGCTGGCGATAGGACATCAGCGCCGCAGCGAGCCCAAGGAAGCGAATCTGCCCGTCGGAAAGCTCCCGCGGCTGAAACACCCGTTTGGGGAAATCGGGAAAAACCAGGCCGAATTCCGCATATTCACCCGGCTCAGGCACATGCAGTTTCGCCCCGCCAAGGGCTGCAGCAACCGCGCTGTCGAGCTCCACCGTGTCCCCGCGGGTATGAACAAGCGTCGCGAAAACCGCCGCCATGTTGCCGCCGTCCTGATCCAGCAGCGGCGAGGTCACGGCAAGGCAGGGCTGCCGCAGGGCGGAATCCCTATCCGTTCGAAAACCATGAAAGAACCGCCAGCCGTCGATTAATCGCCGAAAAGCGCCGACTTCCGGATAGTTGCCGGCATCGCCGAGCAGCGCGATTGCCGTCTCGGAGGTCATGGCCTTTTCAGGATACTCCTCCATCGGACCGCTTGTCCCGCGCACCATAATCCCCGGCCCGGCGCGTTTCATCATCGTCACGGGCCGCGAACCGGCTTCTACTGAAAGCTCCTCCTCCTTCACCTGCGGCTCGAAGGCAAAGCCCGCCGCGTCGATAGGCGGACGAAGCCCCGCCTCGACCCGGTAGCGGAACGTCACCGCCCGCTCTTCATCAAGAACCTCCACTTCGAGCTTGATGCGGAAATTCTTCTCCTGCCGGCGCTGGCCGGACCAGAGTGCGGAGGCCATCCCGCCTTCGGCCGCGATCTCATAGGCCAGATTGCCGCGCACCGCCGCCTGGACGAGCTGCAGGGCGCGATAGAGATTGGATTTTCCGACGCCATTCTCGCCGATGAACAGATTGACGCCGGCGAGATCCATGCGGATCGAGCGCAGCGAACGGTAATTTGCGGCGAACATCGAGCGAAGCAGCATGCCCTATTCCTAGCCGAAGATCAGGATGAAAAGAAAGCCACTCATGCGAGGCGCAGGGTATGCCTATATGTGCCCGGTCAGTGCGCGGAACCCCATGGCCTGCCAGAGACGACAGGCATCATCGCTGCCCGCATGGACAGTCACGACGGAACGGGCATGGTCGATCAGGCGCTCGGCCAGATGTCTGCCGACCCCATAACAGAAATCAGCCGCTTCCGCTAAAACCGATTACTCCTGTCACTTTGTGTTCATTCGATAGATTGCCATTGCCATTTTCTTTCCCGCTCATGCGTCCGGCTCTTCTGCGGGCTCGATGAGGCATGTCTGACCGGAGAGCGGCTTCGCCTCGATCGTTTTCCCGCAACGGCCGTCCGCGACTTTCTTCCCCTGTCGGAACCCACCCCACTCGACCAGTCGAGCGGGGACCCCGGGTCGCCGCCATTCCTCGCGGTGCCAAGAAAGTCTCTCCCGGCCGCCTTTCACTTCGTTTCAGCCCCTTTGGGGTGCGGTCCGATCGTCCCCGGTCTTTGCGACTGCCATCGAGGCCGCGAAGAGCGCGGCCCGGAACCAGCGAAAGGACATGACAATGGCAACCATCGGCACCTTCACCTCCACCGAGAATGGCTTCACCGGCTCGATCCGCACCCTCGCTCTCAACGTCAAGGCCCGCATCGCCCGCGTCGAGACCCCCTCCGACAAGGGCCCGCACTTCCGCATCTATGCCGGCAATGTTGAGCTGGGCGCCGCCTGGCAGAAGCGCTCTGAGCAAACTGACCGTGACTACCTCTCGGTGAAGCTCGACGATCCGAGCTTCCCGGCTCCGATCTACGCGACGCTCTCCGAGGTCGAAGGCGAGGACGGCTACCAGCTGATCTGGTCCCGCCCCAACCGCGACTGACGGTCCCGACGGCCCCGCCAACCAGGCGGGGCCTCTTTCTCGTTTTAACGCAGGACGGGAACACTTTTGTCCAATAAACTTCGAAGAGCCTCCAAAAGCCGGCAGAAGCGCGACGCTCTCGATTCAACTAACCGTCTATGCTACATATTGTTTCAACAAAGCGAGGATCGTCATGGCACATGCAGTCCGTCATTCCGACACCACCCCCGAGCAGGCCATTCGCGCGTTGGCACGTCAGCATGGCATTGTTGCCGAGCGTACCGCGACTGACGAGATGGCCGATACGATCACGCGCCTGTCGGGGGATGACGTGATCTATGATGAGGTAGAGGACCTTGTGGTTACCATGCGCCGCAAGGGCATTATCACGTCTGAGCAGGCGACCTCCCTGTATGGTGAGTATCTCGAGTCCGCATGACGTTCGACCCCTTCGGTGATTACGCCACGCGAGGGTATCTAAGGAATGTCCGAGGTGCCGATGAGACTGCGGTAAAACGGCTGGAACACGCCGCTTTCCGTGGCGAACTCGATTTCGCGCTCGATTACCTCAAGTCGAGAACCGAACTTTCCTACGAAGACGTTTTGCAGACCCACGCGAAGCTTTTTTCGGGCCTATATCCATGGGCTGGCCAGGATCGTACCGTCACTGCTCCTGGCAGTGCCATCGGAAAGAATGGCAATTTCGATCTCTTCTCTCATCCCGCAGATTCTCGCAGAGCTGTCGAGACCGCCCTCGAAATGGCGGCCGACCGCAGCACGATGCGGACCAAGCCGGGCGAGATCATGGGCTATCTCGCATACGCGCACCCATTTCTTGATGGAAACGGGCGCACGATCATGACCGTGCACGCTGAGCTTTGTCGCCGCGCAGGAATCCACATCGATTGGTCGCAGACCAACAAGACCGACTATCTCAACGCATTGACGAAAGAACTGGACGCTCCTGGCAAAGGTCACCTCGACCTTTATCTGAAGCCATTCGTTCGGATCGAAACTCTTGGCCAGACCCAGGCTGCAAACATGCTTCGCCGTTTGCCGGGGCTTGGGCCTTCGACGGATCCTCAGCAAGGACCGGTTATCGTCCCCAAGCGCGAGATGAACCCGGTCTTGACGAAGGCTGAGATAAACACGGCCCTGGCCGCAAATAGCACTTTCGTTGGCAGCAATACCAAGTTCGAGAAGATCGCCGCGGTAGTCTACAAGGACCCCTCGCCAATCATCAAGGACATCCGCCACGCCGCCCTCACAGGGATCATTGGCGATCGGTCAGTTCTCAGACGGATCGAACTGGATCCGAATTCCTATGGATCCTACAAGGGATCGACCGGCATCTTCTCCGGCCAGCAAGAAAGAAACGCCCATCGCGATGCGGTTGTAGCGCGAGCTGGTTTGATAGGCGCTGCGGAGCAGCTGATCTCGGTGGCTCATGGAATCCGTCAGGCAGCCGCCAGCGAAAAGCTGCAGCTTACTGAACGGGGCAGGATAGAGGTCCGCTTGCCAGACGCCGCGCTGATGGATGCCATCGAAAAGAAACGTCCCCTCTCCGACGCGCAGGCGGCCGAAATAGACAAGGCCATTCGTTCGTTCAAGCATCGATTTGGCGACGATCTCGGCAAACTACGGACCGCGCGTAACCTCGAACCTTTGGCGAGCAAGCATGGGCTCGACGCACAGCAGATCTCCATGGCGCGCGAGGTCCTGAAAACGCTCGACAAGGGGCAGTCCCAGACACGCGAGCAGGCACAGGCTATCAAGCAGTCTCAGGGCCAAGTCAGGGGCGGTCCCACGCGGTAGGCACTATCCGCCACATGACATCATCAGTCCGTTGCGCCGCTGACGCCTTTCAGCGGAGTTTCCCAGCAGATTGCCATTGCCAATTCGCTTCACTCTCACGCGTCCGGCTCTTCTGCGGGCTCGATGGGGCATGTCTGACCGGAGAGCGGCTTCGCCTCGATCGTTTTCCCGCAACGGCCGTCCGCAACTTTCTTCCCCTGTCGGAACCCACCCCACTCGACCAGTCGAGCGGGGACCCCGGGTCGCCGCCATTCCTCGCGGTCCCAAGAAAGTCTCTCCCGGCCGCCTTTCACTTCGTTTCAGCCCCTTCGGGGTGCGGTCCGATCGTCCCCGGTCTTTGCGACTGCCATCGAGGCCGCGAAGAGCGCGGCCCGGAACCAGCGAAAGGACATGACAATGGCAACCATCGGCACCTTCACCTCCACCGAGAATGGCTTCACCGGCTCGATCCGCACCCTCGCTCTCAACGTCAAGGCCCGCATCGCCCGCGTCGAGACCCCCTCCGACAAGGGCCCGCACTTCCGCATCTACGCCGGCAATGTCGAGCTGGGCGCCGCCTGGCAGAAGCGCTCCGCCGAGAGCGACCGCGACTACCTCTCGGTCAAGCTCGACGATCCGAGCTTCCCGGCTCCGATCTACGCGACGCTCTCCGAGGTCGAAGGCGAGGACGGCTACCAGCTGATCTGGTCCCGCCCGAACCGCGACTGACGGTCCCGACGGCCCCGCCAACCAGGCGGGGCCTCTTGCTCGTCTTAACACTAAGCTGAAGGCGGGCATCGAGCCCGCCCTCAACTTTCTGGTGCCATACGGAGAGGGAGGGTCTGATCAGATCGACCTATGGTGCCGGGACGTCCTGACGACGTCAAGGACGAGCGGTTCCCCCAAAATGCTATCGCATTTCGGCTCCCCCACTCGCCGCCGCTGGCGGTCGCTGACGCGATCCCTGACCTCGCCACGCCGTCCCGCCGCCGGTCATCGTCTTTCACAAACTCAAGGAGACTAGACGATGATGACCGAACAACACATCGAGGAACTGCGCGCTGAGTTGCGTAACGCCGTGTACCGCGACGAGCGTGTTTGGATCCTCAAGGAGCTTGCTGCCGCCAAGCACCAGCTTGCCGAGGAAGAGGCGGCATACGATGCGGTGGTTCTCGCCGAGCCGCCCGAATAGGCGGCTTCCGCTCTACAGGTCATTGCGGCTATCGCAGAATAACGTATTCTGCGACGTCGCAAAAGTCGGGAAAACAAGTGTCGCTTTAATCGGAAGATTTGCGACAACTGGACATTCGATGAAATTCATGGCACTCGTTTAGACATGAATTACAGCGCCGCCCACAGCCTGCTCCTAAGCATCTTCGCTTGACGAAGGTGGGTTAGCGCGCGCGCTTTTATATGTAACCCGCCGGAGAGGCGGGTTTTTTATTGCTCTCTCTTCGGCCAAATCAACCGGTAGAGACAATCATGGCCTACGATCCCAAGCGTATCGAGCCCAAGTGGCAGGACTATTGGCACACTAATGCAGTGTTCCGAACCGGAGAAGACCGCTCCAAGCCGAAATATTACGTGCTCGACATGTTTCCGTATCCGTCGGGAGAGGGCCTGCATGTCGGCCACCCTGAAGGCTATACCGCGACCGATATCGTCGCGCGCTACAAGCGGATGGCGGGTTTCAACGTACTGCATCCGATGGGCTGGGATGCCTATGGATTGCCAGCGGAACGGTATGCCGTGCGCACAGGTGTACACCCCGCAGTTACGACCAAGACCAATATTGCTAACTTCAAGAGCCAAATACAGCGGCTGGGCTTCTCCTATGACTGGAGCCGAGAATTCTCTACCACAGATCCAGACTTCGTCCGCTGGACGCAATGGATTTTCCTCAAGCTCTACGAACGTGGCCTTGCCTATCAGGCAGAGGTGCCGGTCAACTGGTGCCCAGCGCAGGGCACGGTTCTGGCGAATGAAGAAGTAAAGGACGGGAAATATGTGGAGACCGGCGAGCCGGTCGAGCGCCGCCTCATGCGCCAATGGATGCTCAGAATCACGGACTACGCCGATCGGCTGCTTGAGGATTTGGACGGCCTCGAATGGCCTGAGGGTATCAAAACCATGCAGCGCAACTGGATCGGCCGTTCCGAAGGGGCGGAGATTGCTTTTGCCATTGAAGAGCACGGGGATAGCCTCACCGTCTACACGACCCGGCCGGAGACTATCTGGGGGGCGACCTTCCTTGTGCTGTCGCCCGAGCATCCCATGGTGTCAGCAATCACGAGCCCAGCACAGCGGGATGCGATGCAGGGCTATCTGACCCGCACCGCGGCGCTGAGCGATATCGAAAAATTGCAGGATAGCGACAAGAGCGGTGTATTCACTGGCGCATACGCCATTAATCCCGCAACCGGTCGGCCGATACCAATCTGGATCGCTGATTACGTGCTAATGGGCTATGGCACCGGCGCCATCATGGCGGTACCCGCCCATGACATTCGTGACCACGTGTTCGCACGCACGTTCGGCCTGCCAATCGTTGAGGTCATCGCTGCGCCGTCAGGAATCAACATTCAGGAGGAGGCTTGGGAGGGCGAGGGCCGCCTGGTCAATTCGGGGGACTGGACCGGTCTCGATGCGCCAGCGGCGAAGCAGGCTGTTATCGCCTGGGTCGAAGAGCGAGGCGTTGGGCGAGGCCGGACGCAATATCGCCTGCGTGACTGGCTGTTCTCGCGGCAACGCTATTGGGGTGAACCCTTTCCAATCCTGCACCGGGCGGATGGCACGATTGTGCCGCTGCCAGAGGATGCCTTGCCGTTGCTGGCGCCGGAACTGGACGACTACAAACCGACGGAGACGGGTGATCCACCACTGGCGCGGGCCGAGAACTGGGTGCACACGAGCGATCCCGCGACCGGCCTGAAGGCGCTGCGAGAAACCAATACAATGCCGCAATGGGCGGGCTCTTGCTGGTATTACCTGCGCTTTGCCGATCCGAAAAATGCCGTGGCACCGATCGACCCGGAGATGGAGAAATACTGGCTGCCCGTCGATCTTTATGTCGGCGGCGCTGAGCATGCTGTGTTGCACCTGCTATATGCCCGCTTCTGGCACAAGGTACTCTTCGATATCGGCGTTGTATCGACCAAAGAACCATTCCAGAAGCTCTTCAACCAAGGCATGATATTGGCCTTCTCTTATCGTGATGCCTCCGGGAAGTATTATCGTCCGGATGATGTCAGCGAGCACAACGGCCAATGGTTTGCGGGAGATATGCCGGTTAGCCAGCAGGTCGAGAAGATGTCCAAGTCCAAGTTCAATGTTGTCAATCCGGACGAGGTAATCGATCTCTACGGCGCCGATGCCATGCGACTCTACGAGATGTTCATGGGACCTCTCGACGTGGCCAAACCGTGGCAGATGTCAGGCGTCGCAGGCGTCAGCCGCTTCCTGCATCGGGTTTGGCGCATGGTCTCGAACGCTACGGATGGCCTGAACGATCAGATCTGCGACACGCAGCCGGGATCCGACATCGCCCGCTTGGCGCACAAGACCATCCGCGCGGTCAGCGAGGATATTGAAGCGATGCGATTCAACACAGCAATCTCCAAGTTGATGGAGATGTCGAACGCATTGATAGCGCTGGAGCGAAGGCCACGAGCGGCGGTGGAGACCTTCGTGCTGCTACTCGCTCCCTTCGCGCCCCATATCTGCGAGGAATTATGGTGTATTCTGGGTCACCAGACCTCTGTTGCGTATGCACCTTGGCCGTCATTCAACGAAGATTTGGCTGAGGATGAGCGTCGGGAATATGTTGTGCAAATCAATGGCAAGCTGCGTCACAAAGTGTTCGCCGCCCCGGGTCTGTCGACCACTGCTCTTCTGAGTGCCGTGAAGAATGATCCGAGAGTAAGTGTCCTGCTTGAAGGAAAACAGATCACAAAAGAAGTCGTCGTACCCAACCGCCTCGTGAATTTTGCCGTGAGAGATTGATTGTCGCAAATATCCTGCAGAGCGTCCCAAAACTCTGCGGATAGCTCATGACCGCTACCTATTGGCGCGCTGCGTAATGGAATCGCACGATTTCATAATCTCGACCCTGAGACCGGCTTGCGAGGCGTTTACGCAGCATGTGGTTGCTTGTTGCGTTCAAATTGGCAAATATCAACCTCTCACGCCGGAACAGCGGCGATGAGGCCGGAAACGCCGACGAGAGTGATGGCTCTTCTGATATTATAGGCGAGCGCCGTCAGGCTGAACTCGCCACGCACATTCTCCAGCCGCCGCATCAGAAAAGCACCTTGGTACATCCATTGCTTTATCGTCCCGAATGGATGCTCGACGCTTTCACGTCGCCGGTCGAGAACGTCAGGTTGCGCCGCCAACCGTGCTGCCATGCGATCTAGAACGGCCTCGTTCTCAAGTCGCGAGACACGGCGATAGGGGTTGTTCGTGCAGCGTGGCTTGAGGGCGCAGGCCTTGCAAGCGTCCCTGTTGCAATAGTCGAACTTCACGTTCTCGCGTGACTTGCTCTCGTAACGTGGCATGAGAACCTGTTCGGCCGGGCAGATATAGACATCCTTGTCCGGGTCGTAGCGGAACGCCTCCTTGGTGAAGAAGCCCTCGCGTGCGGCCGGCCCGCGGATAGGCTTCGGAACATAGGCGCTGATGCCGGCCTTCTCACAAGCCTCGATGTCCTCGATCTTGAAGTAGCCCCGATCGGCCACCGCCTCGATTTTGTCAACGCCGAGCGTTTCCATGGCAGCTTCGACCGTCGTCGCCAACAACCCCATGTCGAGGACCTGGTTGCAGACCTCCTGCCCGGCGATCAGCTTGTGCTTCACATCCACGGCGAGCTGGATGTTGTAGCCGACGCCGACCTTGGTCATGCGCGCCATGGCGCGGGCATCCGGATCGGTCAGCGAGATTTGGTCCTCGCCAGTCTTGTCCAGTTCATCCAGCAGTGCTTTGTGGCGATCGCGCTTGCCTTTGATGGCCGCGATCTTCTCGGCAAGTTTGCTATCGCCGCGGCCGGAGCCATTGCCGCTGCCCAGTTTCTCTTCGTCGGCGTCACTTTCATCGAGCCGCTTCATGTAATCGGCAAGCTTTTCCTCGGCCTCGCTGATGAACTTGGTCAGTGCGCCACGGGTGAAGTTGCGATCCTTGTTGTTGACCGCTTTGATCCGCGTGCCATCGACGGCCAGAAGCTCTTTACCGAACAGATCGAGCTGGCGGCATAGGATGACGAACTCTCGGAAGACCTGCCGGAATGCAGAATGGTTGATCCTGCGGAAGGCGGCGATGGTGCGGAAGTCCGGCTTCAGGTGGCGCAGAAGCCAGATCACCTCGATGTTGCGATGCGCCTCGGTCTCCAGCCTCCGGCTCGACCGCACCCGATTGAGATAGCCGTATATGTATATTTTAAGCAAATCCGCCGGATCGTATCCAGGACGGCCGGTATCCTTCGACGTCACGCGCGCGAAGCCCGCCGCCTCTAAATCCAACCCGTCAACGAAAGCCTCGATGAAGCGAACGGGATTGTCCGGGCCGACATAATCCTCAACGGCTTCCGGCAGAAGCAGCATTTGGGAGCGATCAATTCCTGATAAATGTGCCATGGAAAAGTCTACCACGGTTAGCTATCGTATGGAATCGATAAGGGTTTTCACCACTTATTACGTGACACCCACCTTGGGCATATTTGAAGAGCAGGTTTAGAAGAGAATTTGTAGATGTTAAAAATCTCGCTTGCCCGCGTAAGTCGCGGAGATGCCGACGAGCTTTTAAAAGCGAACCAAGAAAGCCGAGCGTTTCATGGTCAATGGGTACAGCCGTTCACAACTCCCGAAGGCTTCGAGGAATGGTATGCCGGTCAAGTGACCGGTGCAAGCATCGGGCTGGTCGCCCGCGATAGCGAATCCGGCCGGATTGTCGGGGTAACGAATTTAAGCCAGATTTTTTTGAAAGGCTTTGAAAGCGCCTACCTCAGCTACTACGGCATGGTCTCGTTCGCAGGTACCGGAGGGATGGCTCAGGCTGTCGAGCTTACAACGGTTTATGCCTTCGCCGAACTAGGTCTTCATCGACTTGAGGCCAATATTCAGCCTGAAAACGCGCGATCAATCCGGTTAGTGAAACGCTTGGGATTTCGAAAAGAGGGGTTTTCTCCGCGATACCTTCGGATTGGTGGGGTTTGGTGTGACCATGAGCGCTGGGCGCTCCTGGCCGATGAACCAAGGGGCACGCCGGCAGTCCCTTAGTTTTTGGACGCTCTGCCTAATATTTGCGACAACTTGCAGGCGCTGAAAATTCAGCGGAAAATCTATCGCAAAAGTCAGAGTTTTGCGACCAACTTTTGCGACGATTCCCCCAACTTCCATGACAGATGACTGAAAACTATGCCGCCACCTGAGAACAACAGGTGGCGGCAGTATCGTTCAGCAAAGCCCTCTCGGGTTGGTTAGCTTCGTCCGACTGGTAACAAAGGTCTTTCCGTCGAAAAGGCCATGAGTTTTCCAGCCCTGCGATGTGAACTCTCCTTGCCAAATGCGCACTTCAACCTTGCCGTCGTTCAATTCGTTAGCGACGGATACAGTAAAATGCCCACCAAGGCCGGAATCCACATCGTACACCTCGATCCCCTCAAGGGGCGCAGGTAAAATGGTTCGCATCAGATGCTCCAAAAACACGAAAAATTCGGGTGTGGCGCACAAGCGAACAGAACTCTCGCCTATGCGCTTAGAGTTCGATCTGCCTCATAGTAAATTCTCCAAAATGCGAAGCGCTCTCCTGGCGAAGCCAGTCCGACGTTTGTGACACCAGACATGTCGACGGTCAACGGTCGGGAAAAAGAGGTTGATGTAAGGAATTGGAAAAGTCGGGAATTTCGGCTCGGGGTGCATTCTTAGTTGACTGTCAGGATAACGCGCCGAGCTGAGAAATGCCTGGCACGTTTTCGAGTGCCGCGAAATCGAAGGCGAGCTTGAAATGGCTCTGGCCGAACTCGAGATCATCGAGGCCGAACAGGATGGCATCATCGACGCCAAGCCGCCCTTCTGAGGGCGGTATTACTCCTTTGTTGTCGACGTCGGCGCTTCATGACGGTGAAGCGAAGATCTACTGCATTCTCCCTGTCGGTCTGCTTCATCTGCATCGGGGACGATGCATCCCGTTCGTCATGCCGCAACCTGCCGGCACCTGACTTTTCCCCGGCGCTTCGCGCCTCCTCGCCCGACAAAATTCTGGTGTCGGCAGGTCCTCCGCTCCGCTACGGCCTTGGCAGGTGCAGCACTCCTTATCCGGTCTGCCACTGATCCCCGCGATGACCGCAATCAACAAGGAGAAAACACCATGCAACAGCTCGCTCAGTTCCTGAACCGCACCGGCCGACGCCTCCGTAGCCTTGGTAAGGTGATCGTCCACTTCTTCCGCAAGGGAAAACTCGGCCTCAAGCTGGCAATCAAGATCCCGTTCTTCGTCGAGATGGAGGTGTTCTTCGAAACCGATTGGGATCGGCGACAATGAAAGCCAAGCGGGCCGTCTCGTGCGGCCCGATTTTCGATCGCCGGGAGGGGTCGTCAGCTTCCAGCTGTCAGAGCGGTCTGTCTCGGTCGATAACCCCGTGCACGTTTCTGCTTCGCGAGATCGAGAAACAGATGCACAGCCTCTTCTTCCCGATCGAACAGATGTACCTTCGCCTGGCCCCTTGCTCCGATGCGGCCCCATTTTCTGGTCAGGCACGCCTCGCCAAACAGTGTCTCGGAAATCTCCATGACATAGTAGCGGGCCATGTTTCTGGCCGGGTCGGTCCGTTCGACATAGATCTGGTAGGGTTGAGCAAGCATAGCCGAGAATCTGCGATTTCGGGCACGTGGTCCAATGACAGATTTGAATCGGTTACCGACTTTCGATTCACGTTTTTGATATTCGGATGACGTTGGCAGGCGCGTTGAACCAAGAGATGGGGACGGGCCGATCTTTGATCGGACGGCTCTATGCGCTTCGCTCACCGAACCCGCTGCACGGTTTCGTCCGTACGGTAACGATCCTCCCGCGGCAGGACCGAGAACGCCAAAGCCTCCAGGTAAACGCTGCTGTGGCGGACTGGCTGATAATCAGTTGCACCAGCATTGTTGCGCATCAATCCCACGCTACGCGGTCTTTGAGTTCCAATCTCTCGCCGGCTTGACCAAAGTTCAAGGACAGCCCCAAACCTTACCATCCTCTGTCAGATATGGTTTTCCAGCCCGAAGGGCCGGAGCGGGATTCCGCAGGGAGCCCGCGAAGCGAGCGAAGGCATGAACGCGCTCCCCATTGACCGGATGACGATCACTTGCGCCGAGACCGGAGCTTTCTGAAAGTGCTTTTTCAGACCAGCAACAGAAAGGAAGCTGTTATGTCGGTAGGAAAGAAGTTCATCGGGCTAGACGTTCATCAGGACACCATAGCGATAGCTATTGCGGACGATGGAGTGGACAAGGAGGTTCGCTATTACGGCACAATTGCCAACCGCGCAGAGACTTTACATGTGGCGCTCAAAAAGATCGGTCAGGATGGCTCCGAGCTCCGCGTTTGCTATGAATCCGGGCCATGTGGATTCGTGATCTTCAGATTCCTTGCGAAGATTGGCGTGGATTGCATGGTGATCTCGCCTTCCTCAATGCCGCGCCGGCAGGGAGACAAGGTCAAGACTGATCGCAGAGACGCGCAGACACTTGCCCGCCTTTTGCGTGCCGGCGAGTTGGTTGCTGTGTGGGTGCCGGACGAAGCTCATGAAGCGGTTCGCGACGTGGTCCGCGCTCGGCGGCAAGTGAAGGATGATCTCGGTTCTGCCAAATCTTCTTTGAAGAGTTTTCTTCTGCGCCACGGGCGACGATTTACCGGCAAGGCGATATGGGGCAAGGCTCACTGGGGATGGCTGGCAGAACAGAAGTTCGCGTATCCGCATCAGCAGTTTGTTTTCGAGGAATACAAACGACGTATTCATGACTTGATGGACCGTTGCAACCAGCTGGACGAGGTTCTGAAGGACGCGGTCTCTGGGTGGACGTTGAGCCCATTGGTGTATGCGCTTCAGGCTTTGCGAGGTATCAAGCTGACGGCGGCTGTGACGCTTGTTGCTGAGATCGGCGACTTGCATCGGTTCGACAGCCCCAAGCAGTTGATGGCGTGGCTCGGCCTTGTGCCGGCCGAGCATTCCAGCGGCAGGAGGATAAAACGTGGCGAGATCACCCGCAGTGGTAACGCCGCGGCCAGGACGATGCTGATAGAATCGGCGTGGCATTATCGCTTCCCTGCTCGCGAAGGGCGCAGCTTAATAGACCGGAATGGTGATATTCCGGAGCATATCAAAGCGATAGCGTGGAAAGCGCAGGTCCGTTTATGTGCCAGATTCCGGAGGCTTGCCGCTTCCGGAAAGCAAACAGTAAAGGTCGTGACCGCTATTGCGCGTGAGCTTGCCGGTTTCATCTGGGACATTGCGCGGCATACGCCGGCGATTGCTGTGGAAGTACCGCGGTAGCGTGCACAGGGCGAAGCTGGTCGGGGTTGCGTAGCCCGGAGCACGCGGGCCTCGGACACAACAGGAGTGATGACAAGGGACAGAAGTGAACATCGGACTTGGCTGGCGTGCTGCGCGATCTGATTGATGTAGGATAATCCTCGATACGGCGCTGGGGCAGATTTACTTGATGCCCGTCCCATTGAAGGAGGAAGGTCCGCGACGGAAAACGGTCGTGCGGTAACCAATCCGCGAATAGGTGCTTGATCAATCGTCGTCAGAAACAGGCGCGCAGCACACCAGCCAAGTTCTCATCTTGTCGCAGCATCAACTTGATGCGAGAATTATCATGAGCACTTTCAGTCGTGATCGTCATAGGAGCGCCGAAGAGAATGCCGCAGCTTGTGGTAAACCTGGCCGAAGGCCGCCGCTTCATTTGCCGGCTTCAGCCGGTCGCTTTCGGCGCAAAGTGCGATGCTTTTACTCGCGATGCCATCTCCTCACGGCGGAAATAGATAGCGCGCCCACAACGCAGCGGCGGGTTTCCGCTGGTGAAAATGATCTGCTCGTCGGTCCGCATCTGTGTGACCTCATGAGCCAAGATCAACGGGCGCTGCGAGAGCTGTTTGGAACGGGTGCGCCCACTGCGGCCACCATTGGAATTGCGCGTCACCTGATCGACTTCTATGGTCGTCGTGCCGCAACGTCTGGAAATGTAGTCGGCAGTATCGGTATCGTTGACCGCCGAGAACGAAACCCAGGACGCGGATTCAAACCACTTGCTCGTCGCGTCGCGTCCACCAAATGCTTCACGCATCTGGCCGAGCGACTGGAACAGCATCAGCAAGGTGATGCCGTATTTTCGGCCAGCATCGCGGGCGGTTTCGATGATGCGCATGTAGCCGAGACGTGCTGCCTCATCGAGGAGGAAGAGGGCGCGTTCGGACACATCGCCATTGCGATTATAGAGCGCCTTCAGGAACGCCCCGATAATTACGCGCGCCATGCCCGGATGATTTTCAAGGGTCGAAAGATCGATGTTGATGAACACCGTCATATTGCCAGAGGCGATGTCTTCGGTCTGGAAAGCGTTGCCCGATACGAGTGCCGCGTAATTCTCGTAGGACAGCCAGTGCGTTTCCTTGGTCGCCGTTGCATAGACGCCCGAAAACGTCTGCTCGGTCATGTTGATGAAGGGCGCGACATTCTCTCGCACGAACCGCGATGACGTGTTCTTGTGAATCTTTTCGAGCTTTTTTTGAAGCGTTTTTTCCGGCTGGGCCAGCCGCTTGCGCACCATGCGCAGCGACTTCTCGCCCGTCTTAAACTCGGGATCTTCGTCCGGGTCGTCTTCGATCTCATCGAGATCGGTCAGCATAACGTCGGCGATAACAGCCGCGATAAGCTGCTCGGCGGTGGTTCGGAAAAAGTCGTCCGACCCGGAACTGACGCGCGGCTTTTCGCTCATCAGCCATGCGGCCACCGAGGCGATATCCTCTTCCGGCGTATTGCCGTGTTTGCCGATCCAGTCGAGCACGTTGAATCCGATATGGGGCACGCGCGGATCGAGCGAAATGACATCCTGATGGTTTCGTGTCCGATGCTCCCTGACCATCGGCGCGATCTCGGTCGAGGGATCAAGCACGACCATGGACCCCTTGAACTTGAGTGCCGTGGGAATGACAACGGACGTTGTTTTGAAGCCGCCCGAGCCGGCGAACACGAGGCCATGCGTGGATCCAAATCCGGCGTCGAAACCAAGCAATGGCGCTTTGCCGCCTTTGCCCCAGGTCTCCTTTCGACGAGGATCGAAGCCGACCTTACCGATACTATCCTGATCAGGCCGGTAGTTTTCTCCAACGACAATTCCTCCAGTCGGCGGGAAAAGTCTGGCGGCGTGAGACAGGCTCATCCAGTCGTTTGCACCATGGACGGCCCTTGTGCCTTTCAGGCGCTTCGGACCTGTCCGACCGAACGCCATGTTGCCACGCTGCCCGACCTTCAAACCGAAGATCGCGACGAAAAAGCAGCTTACTGTGCCGGCGATTGTGAACCAGTCGACCAGAGGCAAAAGAAGAGCATTCGGCTGGCTGGCTCGGATTCCGATCAGCCGCGATGCTTCGCCGCCGACGCCCAGCGCCATCGACAAGAGCCCACCGATCAGCACACCCCATCCTGCCCACTGGATCAGCAGCGAGCCTTTGGTGGCGAACAGAAAGACGAGACCAATGAGTGCAGCCGTTAAGTAGGGAATGGCGAGACCAATGCGACCCAATGTCTGGTAGGCTTGCGGACTGGTGCCAAAGCTGGCTAGCCAGAATTCAATCCCTTTCATTCCAATCGTAAGTGCCAGCATAAGGGCTGCCGGCACGATCACGAGCATCATCTTCTTGGGCAGCATCCTCGAACCCTCTTTTGCCGATGGCTTGCAGCCTTGCCCATTCCCCTTCGTCCTCGCTCAGGCGCTTTGGGAGCTCCATCAGCCAACCAAGCAAGACGGCTTTGTCGATATCCCGAAGTCCGGCTTTGACCACCAGACCGCCAAGCTGGATCTTCTCGCGTGTGTCCTTTTTGCGATCTTCGTTTCGGGCCGACTGCAACTGTCTCTCCTTCTGGGCGATGCGGCCTCTAAGCCGTCGTGTTGGACAGTTGCGGCGAGGATTGAAATCGTGCGGCCAGTTCTTTCAGCGCCGACACAAGAACAGCGTCATCGATGTCGATCTCATGCAATCCGGCTTTGACGGCGAGCGATCCGAGGCGTTCAGCCTCGCGCGCTTCAGCCTCTTTCAGCTCAGCCTTGAGCGCTTCCATGGCCGCTTTGATCTCAGCGGGCGATTTGGTTCTCTTTGCCATCGGGCTTGCTCCTTTCTCTTTCCGATTGTTTTGAAGGAAGCGCCAGCTTCCTTCAACCACAGATTTCTGCGTTAGCTGAAATCAACTTTACAAGGCACCGGCCTTGCCGGTACTTTTTGGTCTGTTTCTAACAGCGCAGTAATACGTTGCTGCGCAACGTCTGCTCTATGCGCCCCCTGAGTGGGCGCTCTTTGTCCGGAGATTGCTCTCTTGGCGATTACGCATTTCACCCCCCAGATCATCAGCCGCGGTGAAGGCCGATCGGCAGTTGCCGCGGCCGCGTATCGTCACACTGCCCGCATGGAGAACGAGCGGGAAGGGCGGGTTGCGGACTTCTCCAACAAGCCCGGTCTTGTCCATAGCGAGTTTGCGCTACCGGACGATGCGCCGGACTGGGCACGAGCGCTGAAAGACGGTAAGACACCGGCGCAGTCGTCCGAGGCGTTCTGGAACAAGGTCGAAGCGTTCGAGACGAGGAAGGACGCGCAGCTCGCCAAGGAATTCGTTCTGGCAGTGCCTATCGAACTTTCGACCGAGCAGAATATCGCGATGATGCGGGACTTCGTATCCTCCGTCGTGACGGCTCGAGGCCTTGTAGCAGACTGGGTCTATCACGATGCAACGGGCAATCCGCATCTGCATTTGATGACCAGCTTGCGCCCGCTGACCCATGACGGGTTCGGGGGAAAGAAGGTCGCAATTCTTGATGAGCACGGACAGCCGCAACGATCGAAGTCCGGTCAGATTCAGTACAAGTTATGGGCTGGCGACAAGACCGACTTTCTCGAATTGCGAGATGCCTGGTACTCCATGCAGAACAAGCATCTACGCCTGAACGGCCATGACATTCGCGTCGATGGGCGCTCCTATGCCGAGCGCGGGATCGGGCTTGTGCCAACGCCGCATATTGGCGTTTCGACCAAAAACATTCAGCGCGAGGCGGAGGCGGAAAGCCGCACTATCGATCTCGATCGACTGGCGTTGCATCAGGCCGCACGGCACGAAAACGCGTACCGGATCGAGCAGCGGCCGGAGATCGTGCTCGACGCGATCTCCTGGGAAAAATCGGTTTTCGACGAGCGTGATATCGCCAGGTATCTTCATCGCTATATTGATGACGCCGGCCAGTTTTCTGACCTGATGGCGCGGATCCTGCAGAGCCCGGAGCTTTCGCTTCTGGAAGCTGAAGAGGTTGATTTCGCGACCGGCGAAATCCTGCCGAACCGCTACGCCACCCGCGACATGATCCGCATGGAGGCGGACATGGCGGATCAGGCGCAGCGTCTTTCGGTCGTTTCCGGCTTTGACGTTTCTCGATCGACACGCAGGGAAGTCTTCGCTGCCAACGCCAAGCTTTCCGACGAGCAGAAAGTGGCGATCGAGCGCATTACCGGTGACGAGCGGTTGTCGCTTGTGGTCGGTCGTGCCGGCGCCGGCAAGACCACGATGATGAAAGCCGCCCGCGAGATTTGGGAGGCGAATGGCTACAAGGTCGTCGGCGGGGCGCTTGCAGGAAAGGCGGCGGAGGGGCTCGAAAAAGAAGCTGGCATCAAGAGCCGCACCCTGGCGTCGTGGCAATTGCAGTGGAAGGAAGGCCGGTCTGCGATCGACAACAAGACGGTGTTCGTCATCGACGAAGCGGGCATGGTCGCCTCGCGGCAGATGGCAGAGTTTGTTTCTGCCATCGATGAGGCGGGAGCCAAACTTGTCCTCGTTGGCGACGCGGACCAGTTGCAGCCGATCGAGGCGGGCGGCGCCTTCCGCAAGCTTGCCGACACCATCGGCTATGCCGAGTTGGGTACGATCTGGCGCCAGCGCGAGCAGTGGATGCGTGATGCGTCGATGGATCTTGCGCGCGGCAGAGTCCGAGAAGCGCTGAGCGCCTATCACGAGAAGGGTCACGTGAAGGAAGCAACCACCAAGGCGGATGCGATCGCTGCCCTGGTCAGAGATTGGATTGCCGACTACGACCCGGCCCGGTCCAGCCTGATACTCGCCTATATGCGCAAGGACGTCCGGGCGCTCAATGAGCAGGCCCGGGCCGCGTTGCAAGAGCGTGGCATCATCGGGCAGGGCGCAGAGTTTCGCACCGAGGACGGTATGCGGAATTTCAGTACCGGCGATCAGATCGTTTTCCTGAAAAACGAGAAGTCGCTTGGCGTCATGAACGGCATGATCGCCCGCGTCGTGGGAGCCGAGAAGGGCAAGATCGTCGCAGAAGTCGGCGGTGAGGGGCGTGGCCCCGGCACGTCGCGTCGTGTCGAGGTCGATCAGGCCTTCTATCGCAATATCGATCATGGCTATGCCACCACCATCCACAAGAGTCAGGGCGCGACGGTCGACCGCGTCAAGGTTCTGGCCTCGTCCATGTTCGACCGGCATCTTTCCTATGTCGCACTAACCCGCCACCGAGACAGCGTGGAGCTTTACGCGGCGACGCAGGAGTTCGCCCGTTACGCCCGTGTCGATCATGCGGCCGGCATCACCGGCAAGCTCACTGAGGCTGGGATGGCGAAATTCCGCGAGGGCGATGATGTGAAGCCGACGCCTTACGCCGAGTTGCTGGACGCGGCAGGTTCGACGCACCGCCTATGGGGCGTCAGTCTGCCCGAGGCGATGGACAAGGGTGGCGTGACCGTTGGCGACGTGGTGACACTGCGCAAGGATGGCACCGAGGAAGTCGTGATCACCGTGCCGGTCATAGACGAAGTGACAGGAGCAAAAACGTTCGAGGAACGCGTCGGCGAACGCAACGTCTGGACCGCTATCCGCGTCGGCGACCGCGATCCTGCAGCACGAAACATCGCGGCCACGCATCTTTACACAAAAGGCGGACGCGTCGATCACAGCGCCGGCATTGTCGGCGAATTGGTGGAAAGTGGAAAGGCTCATTACCGCGAGGATGAGAAGGGCCGCGAAACGCCGTATGCCGATATTTGCACCCCCGATGGCGCGGTTCATCGCGTGTGGGGCGTTTCATTGCCCATGGCCATCGAGCAGTCGGGGGCTGCGACCGGTGACACCGTTCGCTTGCGGCGCGATGGCGTCGAAGATGTCAATGTCCCGGTGCGCAAGGTCGATCCAGTGACAGGCAAGACCACGACCACATGGGAGAACGCGCAGCGCAACGTGTGGACGGCTGAGGTGATCGAGACGGTTGCAGTTCGTGCCGCGCGGATCGAGACAGCCGCGCAACAGCCTGAGCAGTCGAAGCTCCCGGGTCAGCTTGCCGCCCGTATGTCCCGCTCCGGCGCGAAGACGACGACGCTCGACTTTGCGGGCTCGCGCCACTACGGCCAGGCGCTTGATTACGCCAACAATAGAGGCTTGTATGGGCTTCGGGTTGCCAGGGCGCTCGCCAGGGATCAGGCTCGCTGGATCAAGATTCAGCGTGACAGGATCGCAGCAGCAGGCGCGAAGCTTTCGCAATTCATCGAGCGCTTCGGCCAACACCAGCCGATTGGCCAGACCGTTTCGAACCGGGCTGCCATGGCGGCAGCGCCCAGCCGGCCCTGGCTGCGCGGTATCGCGACCTGGGCGAGTTCCATCAAGCAAGCTGTGGAGACAAAAGTGCAAGGCGATGCGACCCTCACCGTTCATTGGACCAAAATCAATGAGCGCATGAAGTTCATCTACGAGAAGCCGGATGAGGCGATGAAGGCAATGAATCTTGCCCCAGCCCTGAACGGTAACGATGCGACCGCCAAGGCTGCACAGGACCGCATTATCAACCAGCTCGCCACCAACCCAGAGGCGTATGGGGCGATCAAGGGGAAGACCGGCCTGCTGGCGTCCACTGCGTCCAAGGTTCAGCGACAAAATGCATTGGGCCATGTCGATCCGTTGGCGAAGTCGATCAAGGACTATGTCCGCATCCGTGCCGAAGTGCAGGAGCTTCACACCGGCACCCTTCGACAGGAGCGAGATCGCCAGCGCGTCGACGTGCCATCGATCTCGAGCAATGCCAACCACACCCTCGAGCGCATCCGCGACGCCATCGACCGCAACGACCTGCATTCGCAGCTCGGCTTTGCGCACTCTGATCGGATCGTTCGGGCCGAGATCGAGGAATTGAACAAGGCGCTCGATGAAAAGTTCGGTGCGAACGCCTTCAGCAGCGCCGAGCCGCAGGGCAGGAAGTTTGATGCGGCCGCCGCGAAAGTCACCCCTGACGATCACGGCAAGCTCGCTCAGTCCTGGCCGCTGTTCCACGCGGCGCAGAAGGTGGCCGCTCATCAGAAGGAGCAGGCACAGGCGCAGGCGAGGACGCAGGTGCAGAAGCCGGGGATGACCCGTTGAACGCCCGCCGCAACGCCTTCGTTATCCTTGGCGCCGGGGCCGTATTGATCGGCGGCATCGCTGCCACATTTGCCCTTGGCGGCTACCGCATCAATTTTACGCCCTCGTACAATCTCGGTCTCTGGCAAATCGTCACTGTGGATCGAGAGGTCAAGACAGGGGATCGCATATTCATTTGCCCGCCCGACGGCGAAGTCGTGTCCTTGGCACTTGAACGACATTATCTGCCACGAGGTCTTTGTGCCTCCGGGAGCGGTCCGCTCATCAAGACTGTCGCGGCGACGGCCGGCCAATCGGTGGAAATTGACGGCCAAGTCATCGTTGACGGACATCCTCTTCATTCATCCCGCGTCCTCAAGGCCGACGCAGAAGGACGGCCCATGCCGGTCTATGCAGGCGGCACCATTCCCAAGGGTGAGGTTTTCCTGCATTCCGAATTTGTTGGTTCATATGACTCGAGATATTTTGGCCCGCTCCCGTCCGACGGCATCCTTGGCCTCGCGCGAGAAATTCTCACCTTCTCCCCGTAATCTGGCAATCAGCGCAGCGTTTGTCGCCGGTGGCGTCGTCACCGGTACGATCGGCTGGAGCGGCCATGCGCTTATGCTCCCGATTGGCGTTGCCTTCGCGGCGCTATGGGCATTCGCGCCCAGGCGGACCGTGGCAGCGCTTGTAGCAGCCGGCCATTTTCTAGGAGCGTCGCGCGGCCTGCCGGTCGGGACGTCGATCTTCTTTGGCGAACAGCTCGCCATCGGCATTTCGTTCTGGCTCGCGGCGTCGATCCTGTTTGTCACCGTTCATGCCGCCCTGTGGACGTCAGAGGGCGGGTGGCATCGCCCGTTGCGCTATGCGGTCGCCACTATTCTGATGAGTGTGCCGCCCTTCGGCATCACCGGCTGGGCCAGTCCGATCACCGCCGCCGGCATCCTGTTTCCGGGCTGGGGCTGGTATGGTCTGGCTGCGATGGCGGTCGGCCTGGTCGTCATGACCACGAGGTACTGGCCGACCGCAGCGCTCGTCCTGGGAGGATTTTACGCTTGGTCCGCTACATCGTGGACCGCGCCTACAGTGCCTGATGGCTGGGCAGGGATCAACACGCAGTTCAAGTTTACCACAGCCGGACAATATGCCGACTACCCCCAACATCTCGAGACAATCGGAATGGTCAGGCAGGCCGTGGGGCAGGGGGCGTCGGTCGTTGTCCTGCCCGAGAGTGCCTTTGGATTGTGGAGCCGCACCACGGAGAGCCTATGGCGACGCGAGCTAGCCGGTCTCGATGCACGAATCATAGGCGGTGCGGCCGTGGTCGATCCCACCGGCTACGACAATGTGATGATGGAGCTGACCCCGAACACATCGCAGGTTCTCTACAGGCAGCGAATGCCGGTCCCGGTCTCGATGTGGCAGCCGTGGACGTCAGGTGGCGCGCACGCTCAGGTCTTTGGCGGTCCATATGTGGTGATTGACGGGAGACGCGCGGCGCCACTCATCTGCTACGAGCTGCTTTTGGTCTGGCCTGTCCTGCAATCCATGATGTACGAGCCCGATATGATTGTGGCTGTCGGCAATGGCTGGTGGACGGGCGGCTCCAACATCGTTTCCATCCTGAAGGCGAGCGGGGAGGCTTGGGCCTCGCTTTTCGATATCCCGCTGGTAATGGCATTCAACGAGTAAGGAAGGATCCGCCATGATCGATGCCGCATTCATTAAACAGTGTGCCGATCCGAGGCTGAGCGTCGAAATCGTTCAGCAGTTCGTGCAAGAGATCGGTGTGACTGACCCCCTCCAGGTCACCGTAAAAAGCGGTAACCGCACCTTCGCCGTGCCGAAGCCGAAAACTGTCGAGGAGGCCAAGGACCTCACCAAACAGTATCTCGGCCAGGCCGTCGTTCGCGTTGGCCTCACGCAATATCCCGCTGGATATGGCATCCAGAACGCCGATGAGCTGAACATGAACCTGTTCGAACCTTGCGAAAATCTCCGCATGGGAACCGCACTGTTCAGCAAGGTCTACCGCATCGTAACGAAGTGGTACGGCAATCCACGGCCCGAGGCATTTGAGGACGCGATGCTTTCCTATGCCAGCGGATATTTCGAGGGGCAGAACGTGTTCAAGACGAAAGACCCAGGCGATGTCGCCGTGTGGAAGCCTGCGCCGGCGGCGCAGCTCGCCGCCGCGCAAGCGAGGATCACCGGCGGAGTCGTTCCGCCGTCATCTGCCGATCCGATAAGCGAGGCCATGGCCGCAGCGCCGGAAAGTGGTGGCCAAGTTCCGACTGAGAAGGAGCGTTCCGAACAGCTGCCTAGCGAGCAAGTCCCCAATCGCGCACCAATGCGTATCAATCTGACCGGTATCAAGACCCACAACGTGGAACCGGGCGCGCCGGCACGATGAGCGGCTACGTTGGTTCTTCTGTCGAGCTTTGTGCGGTGCAGTGTAACCGGTATTCCAATCCCACGATTGCTGCTTATAGGATTCCCTCATCATACGTGGGGGGACAATCTTTCTTAGCAAAGATATTGTGGTCCCCTAACCCTTAAAATTGACCAAAAAATCAAACTAATATGCGAGTTTCTTGAAACTAAGAACGCGCACCGAAAACGGCCGGTCCGACGCTTGCCTAGCTTCACCTGTACATCTTAGAAGTATGCGCGCTCGCGAAGCCACGATTCCATCGTCCAAGCAAGTTCGTCGGCAGACATTAAAGACGCTTGTAAGTGGATATCTGGATGCTCGGGTGGCTCGTAGATAGACGCAATTGCAGTGAAATTGGCGATCTCACCGCGAAGTGCCTCCGCGTAAAGATCTTCCGGATCCCGCCTTTGACAGGAGTATCGACGAACACTTCAACGAACTCACCGGGCCCCAAAAGTTCCCGCGCCAACTTTCGTTCGGCACGAAGGAGCGATGAGACGCACAATAACGGTCAGACCACCGTCGATCATCAAGGACGCGACCTCAGCCACCATCCGTATATTTTCAATTCGCTCTAAGTCGCTGAAGCCTAGATCTCGATTCAAACCAAGCCGGATGTTTCGCCGTCAATTAGATAGGTTAGCCGGCCTGCTGCATGAAGACTTGCTTCAAGGATATTGCCTATGGTCGATTTGCCTGCTCCGGAAAGACGAGTCAGCCGGGTCGCGACAGGTCTTTGGTTTGTAAGCGCCGCGCGCTGCTCCTTCGCAATTCGACAGAGAATGCTTAAGAATATTTTTTGGAGGCTGGAGGAGAGAAAGTTTCATGCGAGCACCAATCGACACGTTTATGATTTACAAATACAGACCAATGCAGCCCGACCCATGACCACCAAGCTCGATTCTTCTGACCGCGGTTGAAAGCTTGTCCAGAGACGGCAGAAGCCAACAGGCTCTACCTAAGCACGAAGCCCTTTATGAGTTCTTCTCGAAGTTCAAATAGGGTGCCGGATTGATAGAAATGCCCTCCCTTCATTGGCACAAAGTCACATCGACCATCGGTAACGTTGCGCCAATCGTGGATATCCGAGCGCTGGAGGAATTCATCACTGTCCCCTGAGCAAACAATAATGGGGCATGATAGTTTAAGACCTTCTCGCGGAGCATAGTCATCGATTAAGCTAATATCGGAACTAAATATTGTCTCGAAGATGGACATGAAGTCGGCGTGTTCAGAAAGCTCTAACGGAATGCCACCGAGCGAAATGATGTGATCTGTCAAGCTCCCTTTAATTGCTCGTCGTCCCGAGCCTGGCGCACCGCATCCAGAAACCAGGAGATAGGCTACCGAGAGTCCAGATTGCTCTAAAATGTAGGCAACTTCGGTGGCTATAAGAGACCCCATGCTGTGGCCAGCGAGATAAACCGGCCCACGGCGCCACTTTAAGATTGAGTCTGCAATAGCAACAGCGCATTCAGAAATTGAATTGGCAAAAGGCTCCATAAAGCGATAGCCGCGGCCGGGGAGTTCTGCACAGTAAAACGAAAATTGAGACTCTTTCGCAGGCCATTCACGAAAGTAAGAGGCGCTTCCTCCGGCAAATGGGAAGAGAATTATGGTGGCTTCGCGTTCAATCCCACCGTCCAGTTCGATGAGCCACTTATCTACTCTTCGCATTTTCTCTTAAATTCTTGCGGCCTTGTGGTTCTCGGTTGAAACGCCCGCATTTCCGGTCGAGAGACCTGACAACCTTGGCATGATAACGAGCCGGACGAAAACAATCGCGAGCGTCGCCGCCCAAAGACACCACCAGAAGGTCTCTATTCCAGCGATGTGTCGTTGCACAAAGAGTTGAAGAGAATCCAACTGAGCGGGATCGTTACCAACAGTTCCGGGCATTGCAATAATTGGCAATTCTTTGCTGGCATCCATTTCAAAATCCTTCTGAATACCGTAGTGGGCACGACGTTGCCTAAGAAGGCATTACTAAATCAGATCAACTCGTTCTGGTAAGCTTGATACTCTCGCTTCTTTTCCCCGGTTCAACATCTCGGTGGATCCAAACTGGCTACGAAGGGCCACTGGCCGCCAAATGCGGAAAAGCGCCGAGCACTGAGAGTGTTCACGAGGAAGACGACATGGTCTTCAAATTTTTCAACCGTATATATCGATACAATCCACCAGTGGTGATAGAGCTAGCAGTTGTACAAGCAGACTGCAAGGATGCAACTCCGATCACGAAAAGCGCGGCACGAAAATGCAAAGCCAACGTACAAACTAAATACGATATCCAAACCCGCACTCTGTTTTTTCTATTAAATTCCGCTATTTGCATAACTTCCAATCGAGAGGTGATATTTTGTTAGATCTTGTTGAGCAGGCCGCTAGATCGGGAGCGATTGTTTTTCATGAGGAGATTGCAAGGGACGGCGCACAAGGAAAAACGTTGATTCTTGGCCCCCAACGAGTATCGATCGCCCGTAAACATATGCAGATTTTTGGCGAAGGGAACACAGAGCGGCTCGTTTTCAATGCTGGCTTTCCGAGCATCGGGCAAGAGGAGTTCGAGGCTGTACGCGAGGTGGTAGACAATGTCGATTTCTGCTATATCGGCGCATCGGGGCGCGCAACGATGCAAGAGGCTCGGCTTCTGATGCGTTCGATGAGGGGGGCGGCCTTCGGGCGGCTTTCGATAGCAGTACCGGTGTCGGAGGCCATGTGCGCTGCTATGATGCACAGAACGCCGGATGTTTGTTTATCCCAAATATGTGACGTTGTAAAATTTATCCTCGACACTGAAAACGCGTTCTGCATCGATGTGGCTTTTATGGATGCGGCGCGAGCAGACATTGGATTCGTTGCCGAGTCAGCTATCGCTTTGACCGAAGTTGGAGTCTCGATGATCATCATTTGTGATACCGTGGGAGGCCTTTTCCCGGCGGAAACGCGAAGTTTTTTTGACGCACTGCTTCAAAGGACAGAGGATAAGGTGAGCTTCGTCGCGCATATGCATAACGATCTTGGCTTCGGTCTAGTCAACACTTTGGAAGCGGTGAGCTGCGGGGTACGAGCCGTAACTGGATCGTGGCTTGGCCTCGGCGAACGGTCCGGAATGCCCGCGACGGAACAACTTCTGTTCGCTCTCGGGCACCAAACAGAAATGCTCAGTTCGCGTTTGAATGTCCCGTCAAATATTTGGTCGCAACCGCCGAATCTGAAGGAGATTGCTCCTACTGCGAGATTTGTTAGTCACGTCGTGGGCAGGCCCCTGTTAACGACAGATCCGATCGTCGGGCCGGGCGTGAACTCTATCTCCACAGGCACGCCTTTCGTGGATACGCTTTTGTTTCAACCTTACGACCCCGAAGTTGCACTTGGTGTTTCGCCGAAAATACACATCACTCAATTGGCTAGCAAAAGGGTCATAGAAGCTGCCCTTCGTGCGAGAGGACTTTTCTTGAACGTTGAGCAAGTTGAGCAACTGCTCTCTCTAGTCAAAAAGACCGCTTACGAGCGCGGCGTTGGTATTTTGGAGGAAGACGACTTTTTGCATTTGTTGCGACAGATCACTGGTTGACGACAACATTTCACGGTTTCGGTCGGGCCAGACCACGCGCTGTCGATTTGAGGATGTAAAGGTCATAAAGCAAGTAAATCCACTGCGTAATGGAACCTATCAACGAGGACCTAAGCATCGCGTTCGTCAGGAGCCATCAAATTACAGCTTGGTTGGAGAAGTTGGAAACGATCCGGGAAGGACTCGGCTTGCAATGCGCCCGAGTAGTAAATCGAAGTTTCGATACCATCTCGATTGATTTGATCGCACGAGAGGGTATGTTCTCGTTTCAATGAGGCTCGCAAGATTGCCATGTTGATGATTGTCTGTCGGTAGACAGCGTTCCGCAAGGAGATCAAAGCGGCGTCTCCACATGGCCTGCAAGAATAAGTGTTGCAGCTCAGGCGTCGGAATGTAAGTTATAACGCCGTTATCGCCATATATTGACGTGTCTTGACGCGCTTGTTCCGTTTGGTTGAACCAATGAGTTCCGGGACGTAGATGATGCTCGACGTGCCATCCAAAACCCATTCCGGTTTGTTCATCAATGTTAATCGTATTAGTATAAATGTTGTTTGGATCTTTCGTATCCACTAAACCATGCCAAAAGAATATTGATACTGCTCTTGGAACTCCGGATAATATTGGCACAAAAATTAAAAGCGCCGCAGCTACCGGATTGAAGAACGACAGGATTATAATCGTTGAATATCGAATAATCTGACCCTTAACGATTAGTCGTATTGGCTTCTTTAGGTTTCGTTTGGCGAGATACGCGTACCAGGAAAACGAGAATGTTACCTGCAACCCCAAAGAAAGTGCAAACTCGCAGAAATCCAAAAAGCTTTTCCTGTCATACCGAAGCGTAGACTGCACATCGTCCCAGCCGTTGTTCTCGGCATGATGTATCACCAAATGCTCTACGGTATAGTGATACGGAAACCGGCACGAAAGCAGTGGAACAACTAGATTCACATAGCCGTTCAGAAACTGAAATATGTCCCGTTCTCGACGTACCTTCAGGTGTTTCCAACGAAAAAAATGATTATGCACGTCGTAATGAATGATGTTCTCCTGCATTGTCGCGGTCCGCAAAAGAACGAACAAATAAATAATGATCGTCGGAAGCGAAACGGTTTGAGGAAAAACAATCAAAAGAAACGGGAAAGTTAGCAACAGCGACGAACAAAAGGTTAGCCTCACGAAATAAATATCTAGAGGTTGCCGTAGCCTCTTTCCTAGCCAAATTTCAACAAAATCTGGAAGCTTGCGCCTCTTGTTGCTCCGAAATGCACTTGCGGAGACATTGATTACGCCAATGCACAGCCAGCTCGTTAGAAGGCCTGCGATTCCATCGAACGCGTTACGGCCCAGAGAGGCCGCAATCAGGAGCATGTATGCGACAATTGTTAAAGTATAGGGCCTACGTTTGATCACCTTGTCGAGGCGGGTAGCTTTAAGTGTGAATGTGGAGCTTGCAGCAATTGCGATAATCGCCCAGTAGAGCGAATAAAATAGCGCGAAAAGTATGAAGCCAATTGCCTGGTACAGGATTTTCCAAACGTACCGAGATCCGTTTACCCTAATGGCTGTATCCATTGTAAATGGCTCCCACGCTTCGTAATAGGAGTAGCTGCACAAACCATGAAAGCGGTCGGTGCAACTTCACTTTGTTGCCAACGCGAAAAGCCGGGCAGTGCAGCATGACTCTGCGTTGCTGTGTCGATTCACAGCTTGCGGATGTTCTTTCCTGCTGTGGCGTCGTAAGTCCAGGCGCCTTGAACTTGGTCGGGTCCAAACATCTCTGGATAGAGAGAGGCAAATTGTCCGGCAATATGCATTCCCGGAACGTGCTTATGACCAGCGTGCTGCGAACCGCTCGCGAACCATTTGCGCGCGAGTACGCGGCGCTCGGTTGGTTTGGGACCATCCAAAAACGGGGTTCGACCGTGAATGACCCAGTGATTCCTTGCGAAAATTCCGCTCCCGGTTTTGTCGAGGTGAATCACCGATGAACCTGGAGCAAACGGTTTAGTGTAGTGGTTAAGGTACGACGCTGCACGCTCAAGCGCAGGAATACCCGTTCTCCAAATGATATCGCATTCATCGACCGCAAGTCGAAAAAACACCTGTGGCATTTCGGCTTCGTTCAAAAACAGCACTGGAGTGGTCACTTTAATGGCTTGTCGCCCAAGTGGCCTCAGAGCTGTAATGGCGTCCGGAAGAAAAAGGCTTGTGAATGCATCAGGGTCCTTCAACGCGAGATTAAGGGTCAGTCGAACAACATTCTGGAGAAAGGTAAACCCACCCCATATTGGCGGCGAATCGAGATATAGCGCAAACACTTCAACCGCACCGCCGTAACCCAAGCCATCGTTATGCGCGTCGAATTTCTCTGATGTTTCCGCCAAATTTCGATCGGTCGGTTTCTCAGGCTTTGTCTCTAGATTGTAAATCTTCAAAGTTCCATCAGGTGGACCGAAGCGCGCGACAGCTTCCGGAGAGCCCTCGCCAGGATTTGTCATGGGATATTTTACCGGTATGACGTCGGAGATTTGATTAGCAATTTCCAAAAGCGGATGAGAAAAACTGCTCGGTTCCTCCGGGTTCAAGACAATAAAATAGGTCCCTCCTCGTTCACCCCAATACTGCTCTGCGAGGGCCTGCTTTTCCTCCGACGAGATTTTCCTAAAGTCTTTAATGAAAACGGGTGGGAGAACTACCGGCAAGTGCTCAGTCAGCTCAGGAACGTCTGTTAGAGAAGCACATCCGATATCTTTCAAAGCCTTTTCGAGAAAAATGTCTCTCTGCTCGAGAAAGGCGCGCTCCCGCGCATCCAATGCTAGGTTTTTCAACACGAAAATTTCCCCACAAAATTGAATACCGCCTTAGGTAGCATCGAATAAATTTCTTCACAATAGCGTCGCTGGCGCTCGACGAGGGCGTTCGAACTTATTCCGGTTTGCAATGGTGCTTATCCGCTATTGATCGGCGTGCGTCCGGTTCATCACTCGTAGAAGACTGGGTTGGGCCGGAAGTCCAATTTCGGCAACCTATCGAGCCTGAGTTATCCTCGCAATCAACTGAGAAGTTATCATGCGTTGTACTCCATTCTGTTTGACTAGAAAAAGCTCTCTTGTTGTTCAGTTTCCTGCCGCGTGAGGTTGGCACAGTGACCTGTGACCTGCGTGCTTAGGCGTGCGGGTCGCTTGAGGCAGTCGTTCGGAATCGCCTCATTGCTATGCCTAAAGAATGTTGGGGTCTCGACGTGTGTGACGATGGAGAGGCTCCGTGAATGGGCTTGGTTCTCATCGCAGCCGGAAGGGTCCGGATATTAACGCATGGATTGGATAAAGGAGCTGTGGACAACCTTTTGTAGATGAATATATTCGATGATCACTCGATTTTTTTGTACTGCATACGCCGCACGCGCTTTCAATTTAGACGGGGCTTTTTTCGTATGACCAATGGTGATTTCAATAGCGCAGTGGTGTTTGGAGCAGGCGGAGGTTTCGGCCGTTTTTTCAGCCAGCGTTTATCCTCGGCCGTGAAGAATATTGCCCGCATAGACATCAGTCCTAGCCCCGGTTGCTTGGCTGGTGATGCGGTAAATCCTCAAGGGGAAGATATCAACGCCGCGCTGAAGAGTGCCGATCTGGTATTGCTGTGTCTGCCGGAAGACCAAGCGAAGCGCGCACTTCTCAATCTTTATAATTCTCTAAAGCCATCCTGTTTACTCGTTATTACGTGTTCAGTGATGAGCGATTTCTCGCAAATTACGCAGGCTGCGAAGCCCAATGGGAGAGCGCTGCCGGACGTCTTACTCATCAATCCGTTGTTTGCACCGGATCTTGATCCATCTGGACGATCGCTTGCGGCCGCAGCAGCCGGCGACGGAGCGGGCCAGAAAGCATTCCTGCGGTTGATAGAGTCGTGGGGGCTTCTTTTGGTGAAGACAGATCCCGACTCACATGATCAGTTGACCGCCCTTTATCAGGTGTCCGTACACGCAGCAGTAATCGCTGTTGCATTAGCCTGGTCAAAGTCCAACATTCGACCAGAGTCTACTTTTGCGCCGCCGCCAGCTCGCGCCATCAAACTTCTCGCGGCAAGAATATTGTCCGGCCAACCCTCCACTTATTGGGCGATCCAGAGGGAAAATCCCCATGCAAAAGGCGCTCGAAACTCTCTTATGGAGGCTTTAAAAGAAGTCGACGCGATCTTCTCCGGTGAAGCATTGGAGAACTTCGAAGGCGTTCGAGAAGTTTGTGGGGCGCTCTTCGATGGCGACATTCACGAACAAGCTGAGGCCTGTGCAGAAATGTTTCGCGCGATTCCGAACCCAAGGTCGCAGTAATGTTGTTCGAGTTTGATAGTGGCGCGTCTCGCGCGCTCGCGCGGGTGGATATCTCAGCATTGCTATTGACGATCAGCCTTAAGGACAGGAAATGGCTTTCCTAGAAGGACACGACGTCGAGGGACTCGTCGACGTCTTCCGTCGCAACGCGCGACTCAGAGCAGATGATATCGCCTACAGTTTTCTGCATGCCACGGCGGCGGTGGCGAGTGTAACTTATGGTCAACTTTACCGCGCCGCTTGTGATATCGCATTTAGTATTCAAGATCATGTGGAAGCTAACGGCCGCGCGGTGCTTTGCTATCCACCCGGCTTGGATTTTGTGAAAGCGTTTTGGGCGTGCCATCTTGCGGGCGTAATTGCTGTTCCCGTCCCAGTAATCTTTCGGCCTCGAGATCGCGCTCTTTTTGATCACATGATTTCGAATTGCGCGCCGTCAGTGGTGCTAACCGATAGCGAGACTTCGCGTCGGCTAAAACAACAAAAATTGGAGTTGGCTAAAACGGCGGTATTTTGCACGGATGTGATACCGGAGGCTCCTGCCTTATGGGATGTGAGTTCAAACGTCAGTTTGTCTCCCAAAATATCTGTCCTGCAATACACCTCAGGCTCCACGTCGACGCCAAAGGGCGTTATGATCTCGGACGCCAATCTGATCTCCACCGCTCGCTCCATGATTAGTGCAACAGGATTGACCGTGGATAGCGTTGGCCTCAACTGGGTGCCGCACTACCATGACATGGGGCTTGTAGGTGGCATTGTCACACCAATGGTGGCCGGCTTTCCAGTCTTCCTCATGTCGCATTTTTCTGCGATGTCTCGACCGGCGTCATGGTTAAAAGCCATTTCCGAAAATCGCGTTACAATTTCGGGCGGCCCCAACTTTGCGTTCGAGGCATGTTTACGTATTCCTGACGCCGATGTCCTCGATATCGATCTGAGGTCGTGGACAGTCGCATACAACGGCGCAGAGCCCGTTCGCGAAGGGACATTGCGTCGGTTTCAGGATAGGTTCGGTTTCGCTGGTTTTTCCCGCGAAGCGATTTATCCATGTTATGGACTTGCGGAGTCAACTTTGATGGTTGCGGGTGGCCCCTCATTTCGGGGCTTTGCCAGTCTCTCGGTAGATGCGGGCGCACTCCGGTGTGGCAATGTGGTGGAAGTGCAAGCAGGCAGTGGAGTTGATGTTACCAGACTGGTTTCATCTGGGACTGTCCTTGAATCCTGCGAAATCCAAATTGTTGATCCACAAACTAGAACACGTCGCCCCGAGGGCCAAATCGGTGAGATATGGATTAATGGGCCACATGTTGGCTTAGGATATTGGAATAATGAAATCGCAACAACCGAAGTATTTAAAGCCAATATCGCTAACGAAAATACGGAATACCTACGGTCAGGGGACCTTGGTTTCATATACAGAGAGCATGTTTTTGTCGTCGGGAGAATAAAAGATCTAATTGTGATAAATGGACAAAATATCTATCCCCACGATATAGAAGAATTACTAGAAAACAGCCATGTCGCCATCAAAGCGGGAACTTCCTCCGCTTTTGCGACGGAGATCGACGGTGCTGAACGAGTGACCGTCGTCTGCGAGGTTGAGCAGAAATGGAAAGCTCATTTCGAAGAGATTGTCCAAGTTCTCCGAAAAAGTTTGGCGGACGACCATGCCATCATCTTGCATTCAATTGCTTTCGTGCAAAAGGGAGCACTTCCAAAGACGACCAGTGGTAAAGTTCGACGCTCAGCAACGAGGCAAGCATTTAAGTCAGGTGAATTACCTACGATCCATCTGTGGCGACTTGGCAACGATGAGACACGGTCGCTTACGGAAGGGATCACTCAGCACCACGAAATTGACGATGTTATGGCAGCCGTCTCGTCGTCAATTAAAGATATAATTTATTCTGAAGCATCAGCTCAGCCAGACCTCGATCTCGGAAACTCGCTTGTTCATCTTGGGCTTGATTCGATTGAAATCATGAGGTTTTCCAACCGGATCGAGGAGTTATTTAATGTTACCATACCGGGAGATGTCTTGTTCGGTGCAAGCACGGTCGTGGAATTGGCCCGCAAGATCCGGGAGCTCAGATCGATCGACGGTCTGACCATCCCGAGGATTGACCTAGAATATTCTACAAGTAGACGGGCCCCCCGTCTTATTCCGGTTGCGAGGGACGGTGAGATTGCGTTGTCGTTCTCGCAGAACCGGCTCTGGGTACTGGAACAGCTAGAGGCGCTCGGCTCAGCCTATAACATCGCTGCGGCGGTGCGGATGGACGGCAATCTCGACGTGGTTGCCCTTGAGCGGGCCTTTGCAGAGCTCGTGCACAGGCACGAGGTTCTGCGCACCCGTTTCGTCACACGCGATGGCCAAGTCTTCCAGACAATCGACGAGACGGTCCCATTCCGGTTGGCGCTGGTGGATCTGTCCAGCCTTGACCCGGCCCAGCGCGCCGACGCGATCCGGCGGACCGAGCAGGACGAGGCAGCGCACCGCTTCGATCTGGCGCATGGCCCTCTGTTCCGCGCAACCCTGTTGCGGCTTTCGGCCGAAGAGCACATCATCCTGGTGACGATGCATCACATCGTCTCCGACGGCTGGTCGATGTCCATCGTGGTCCGTGAGATCGGTGCGTTATATGCAGCCTTCGTGGAAGGCCGGTCTTCGCCCCTTGCCGGGCTGCCAGTGCAATATGCCGACTTCGCCGTCTGGCAGAGACGCTGGCTGCAGGGCGAGGTGCTCGACAGGCAGGTCTCCTACTGGAAGGCTCGCCTGGCGGGTGCACCTCCCGCCCTTGAACTTCCGACCGACCGCCCTCGTCCGTTGAGCCAGAGCTATCGCGGTGCCAGCTGCACCTTCGAACTGCCGAAGGAATTGACGGGCGCGCTGGCAGTGCTGGCCCGCCAAGAGGGTGCGACCCTGTTCATGGTGCTGCTGGCGGCGTTCAAAGTCGTCCTGTCACGGTGGAGCGGACAGGACGATATCGTTGTCGGCACCCCCGTTGCGGGACGCACCCATGCCGAGACCGAGGATCTGATCGGCTTCTTCATCAACATGCTGGCCTTGCGGACCAGTCTTACCGGTGATCCCGACTTCCGGACGCTGCTGCGACAGGTCCGCGACGGCGCCCTGGAAGCCTATGCGCATCAGGAGATGCCCTTTGATCGACTGGTCGAAGAGGTCCGGCCGGCGCGCGACCTGAGCCGGCAACCAATCTTCCAGACGCTCGTCGTCCTGCAGAACATGCCCCAGGAGAGGTTGGAACTCCCCGGCCTGACCCTGCGCCCTGTCACCGAACAGCGAGCCACCGCGAAGTTCGATCTCTCGCTCTATCTCCATGAGACGGAGAACGGGCTCGCCGGCACCTTGGAATATGCAACCGATCTGTTCGAGCACGACACGATCGAACGCCTGAAGGACCATTATCGCCTCCTCCTTGAGGGCGTCGTGGCAGACCCTGAACAGCCAATATCCCATCTGCCGATGCTGACAGACGCTGAGCAGCACCTGCTGTTCGACGTCTGGAATGACACCGCCGCTGACTTCCCCCGCGACAAGCTCCTGCACGAGCTCTTCGCCGATCAGGCCGCCCTCACCCCCGACGCTGTCGCCGTCATTTATGATCAGCAGCAACTTACATACCAGGAGCTTGACCGAAGATCGAACCAGCTCGCGCATCACCTGCAGAGCCTGGGGGTCGGCCCGGAGGTTATTGTCGGCCTGTGTGTCGACCGCTCTCCCGAGATGATCGTCGCCATGCTCGCCATCCTGAAGGCCGGAGGCGCTTATCTGCCGCTCGATCCGGCCTACCCCAGGAACCGGTTGGCCTACATGCTGCGCGACGCCGCAGCCCATGTGGTCGTCACCCGCACAGTCTCGCGCCCAAGCCTGCCTGACCAAGTCACCAACATCGTCGATCTCGATGCCCATCACGATGTCATCGAGGCCTGCCCCGACACCCCGCCAGCTTCCGGCGCCGATCCCACCAGCCTCGCCTATGTCATCTATACATCCGGATCAACAGGACAGCCAAAAGGCGTCATGATCATCCACGAAGGCGTGGTTAACTACATCACCACTCTCAACCGCCGTTATTCCCTGTCCAGTTCCGATCGCGTGCTGCAAAACTCGTCGATCTCCTTCGACCCTTCCGTCAGAGACATATGGTGCCCTCTTATCGCCGGCGCAAAGCTCGTCGTCCCCCACGGTCTCGACCAAACCGACAGGGCTTCGTCTCTTGGCTTCGTTTCCTCGGCTGGGGTCAGTCTGGTATTGAGTGTCACGCCCAGCGCATTGACCGCCCCCGTTCTGGAAGAAGTCGCGGAGCCTCTGATGGAGCTACGTGCCCTGCTGACTTGCGGCGAGGCCTTGAGCTACGAGACATGCCGCCTCACCAGAAGCAGGATGGGACATCACTTTCCAATCGTAAACCAGTACGGTCCGACGGAATGCACAATGTCCTCCACCTTCTTCGTGGTGGGGGATGAGCCAGCTTCGGGCATAGTTCCCATAGGCAGGCCTATTGCCAATAGGAAAGTCTATGTTCTGGATCGTCATATGTGTCCGGTTCCGATTGGCACCACCGGCGAGATTTATATTGGCGGGGTCGGTTTGGCCCGCGGTTATCTCAACCGCCCCGATCTGACCGCCGAACGCTTTGTGCAAAATCCATTTGGGTCGGGGGACCGGCTCTATCGCACCGGTGATCTCGGGCGCTGGCGCAAGGACGGCAATCTGGAGTTCCTCGGCCGCGCCGACCACCAGGTTAAGATCCGCGGGTTCCGTATCGAGCTCGGCGAGGTCGAAGCCGTGCTGCTGTCCCATCCAGACGTTCGCCAGGCCGTCGTCATCGCCCATGAGGACCAGACCGGTGACAAGCGTCTCGTCGCCTATGTTGTCGGCGAGGCCAGCCCCAGGGACCTGCGGGCTCATATCCTCAACACCTTGCCAGACTATATGACGCCGGCCGCCTTTGTCGCGCTCGAGGCCATGCCCCTGACTACGAACGGTAAGATCGATCGTGCTGCCCTTCCCCATCCGACCAACGATAATGGCTTGGCGCGCGCCGACTATGTCGCCCCGCGCACTCCCACCGAGGAGATCCTCGCCGCCATCTGGGCCGACGTCCTCCAGGTCAGTCAGGTTGGTGTCAATGACAACTTCTTCGAACTCGGAGGAAACTCCTTGTTGGCCATGCGTATGGTCGCCCGGGTCCGAAGTGTCTTCAACATCGAATTGCCGTTGCGCTCCCTCTTCGAGGATCCAAGGGTGGTTGAACTTGGCCACCGCATCGAGATTATCCAGCGGCAAGAGCGAGGAGTAACGGCCCCCCGTCTTATTCCGGTTGCGAGGGACGGTGAGATTGCGTTGTCGTTCTCGCAGAACCGGCTCTGGGTACTGGAACAGCTAGAGGCGCTCGGCTCAGCCTATAACATCGCTGCGGCGGTGCGGATGGACGGCAATCTCGACGTGGTTGCCCTTGAGCGGGCCTTTGCAGAGCTCGTGCACAGGCACGAGGTTCTGCGCACCCGTTTCGTCACACGCGATGGCCAAGTCTTCCAGACAATCGACGAGACGGTCCCATTCCGGTTGGCGCTGGTGGATCTGTCCAGCCTTGACCCGGCCCAGCGCGCCGACGCGATCCGGCGGACCGAGCAGGACGAGGCAGCGCACCGCTTCGATCTGGCGCATGGCCCTCTGTTCCGCGCAACCCTGTTGCGGCTTTCGGCCGAAGAGCACATCATCCTGGTGACGATGCATCACATCGTCTCCGACGGCTGGTCGATGTCCATCGTGGTCCGTGAGATCGGTGCGTTATATGCAGCCTTCGTGGAAGGCCGGTCTTCGCCCCTTGCCGGGCTGCCAGTGCAATATGCCGACTTCGCCGTCTGGCAGAGACGCTGGCTGCAGGGCGAGGTGCTCGACAGGCAGGTCTCCTACTGGAAGGCTCGCCTGGCGGGTGCACCTCCCGCCCTTGAACTTCCGACCGACCGCCCTCGTCCGTTGAGCCAGAGCTATCGCGGTGCCAGCTGCACCTTCGAACTGCCGAAGGAATTGACGGGCGCGCTGGCAGTGCTGGCCCGCCAAGAGGGTGCGACCCTGTTCATGGTGCTGCTGGCGGCGTTCAAAGTCGTCCTGTCACGGTGGAGCGGACAGGACGATATCGTTGTCGGCACCCCCGTTGCGGGACGCACCCATGCCGAGACCGAGGATCTGATCGGCTTCTTCATCAACATGCTGGCCTTGCGGACCAGTCTTACCGGTGATCCCGACTTCCGGACGCTGCTGCGACAGGTCCGCGACGGCGCCCTGGAAGCCTATGCGCATCAGGAGATGCCCTTTGATCGACTGGTCGAAGAGGTCCGGCCGGCGCGCGACCTGAGCCGGCAACCAATCTTCCAGACGCTCGTCGTCCTGCAGAACATGCCCCAGGAGAGGTTGGAACTCCCCGGCCTGACCCTGCGCCCTGTCACCGAACAGCGAGCCACCGCGAAGTTCGATCTCTCGCTCTATCTCCATGAGACGGAGAACGGGCTCGCCGGCACCTTGGAATATGCAACCGATCTGTTCGAGCACGACACGATCGAACGCCTGAAGGACCATTATCGCCTCCTCCTTGAGGGCGTCGTGGCAGACCCTGAACAGCCAATATCCCATCTGCCGATGCTGACAGACGCTGAGCAGCACCTGCTGTTCGACGTCTGGAATGACACCGCCGCTGACTTCCCCCGCGACAAGCTCCTGCACGAGCTCTTCGCCGATCAGGCCGCCCTCACCCCCGACGCTGTCGCCGTCATTTATGATCAGCAGCAACTTACATACCAGGAGCTTGACCGAAGATCGAACCAGCTCGCGCATCACCTGCAGAGCCTGGGGGTCGGCCCGGAGGTTATTGTCGGCCTGTGTGTCGACCGCTCTCCCGAGATGATCGTCGCCATGCTCGCCATCCTGAAGGCCGGAGGCGCTTATCTGCCGCTCGATCCGGCCTACCCCAGGAACCGGTTGGCCTACATGCTGCGCGACGCCGCAGCCCATGTGGTCGTCACCCGCACAGTCTCGCGCCCAAGCCTGCCTGACCAAGTCACCAACATCGTCGATCTCGATGCCCATCACGATGTCATCGAGGCCTGCCCCGACACCCCGCCAGCTTCCGGCGCCGATCCCACCAGCCTCGCCTATGTCATCTATACATCCGGATCAACAGGACAGCCAAAAGGCGTCGGCGCCCCTCATCTCAGCATGGTTAATCGAATTTTTGCGCAAAGGGCTTTCGATCCAATAACACCAGTTGAAGTCTGCGCTCAAAAAACAGCGATTAACTTTGTCGATTCCATCTTCGAGATATTGGGACCACTGGTCTACGGATCGGTTCTCGTCATTATCTCTCGCGCGAACACCGCCGATGCCTCGGCTCTAGCTGAGGTTATCTTCCAAAGGGCGATAAGTCGGTTGATCCTCGTCCCGACATTGTTGGAGCAATTGTTACTCGTGCCGAATGCGGGACAGAAACTATGCTCTTTGCGAGGGATTACCACGAGCGGTGAGATGTTCGATCGCGCTCTTCTACGGCGTGCGTTCGACACCCTACCTCATGTTAGGATCATAAATCTCTATGGAAGTTCTGAAATCGCGGGCGATGCGACTGCATTCTCAATCGATAATAAAGATGAAAACGTCCTGATTGGTGGGCCACTGTCGAACACTCAGGTGTATGTTCTGGATCGTCATATGTGTCCGGTTCCGATTGGCGCCACCGGCGAGATTTATATTGGCGGGGTCGGTTTGGCCCGCGGTTATCTCAACCGCCCCGATCTGACCGCCGAACGCTTTGTGCAAAATCCATTTGGGTCGGGGGACCGGCTCTATCGCACCGGTGATCTCGGGCGCTGGCGCAAGGACGGCAATCTGGAGTTCCTCGGCCGCGCCGACCACCAGGTTAAGATCCGCGGGTTCCGTATCGAGCTCGGCGAGGTCGAAGCCGTGCTGCTGTCCCATCCAGACGTTCGCCAGGCCGTCGTCATCGCCCATGAGGACCAGACCGGTGACAAGCGTCTCGTCGCCTATGTTGTCGGCGAGGCCAGCCCCAGGGACCTGCGGGCTCATATCCTCAACACCTTGCCAGACTATATGACGCCGGCCGCCTTTGTCGCGCTCGAGGCCATGCCCCTGACTACGAACGGTAAGATCGATCGTGCTGCCCTTCCCCATCCGACCAACGATAATGGCTTGGCGCGCGCCGACTATGTCGCCCCGCGCACTCCCACCGAGGAGATCCTCGCCGCCATCTGGGCCGACGTCCTCCAGGTCAGTCAGGTTGGCGTCAATGACAACTTCTTCGAACTCGGAGGAAACTCCTTGTTGGCCATGCGTATGGTCGCCCGGGTCCGAAGTGTCTTCAACATCGAATTGCCGTTGCGCTCCCTCTTCGAGGATCCCAATATCTATAGACTGAGCTCGATTCTGGACGGGATGTTACCTGATCGTGCCAACAAGATCGCAGACACCCAAAAGATGATCCTGTCGATGACAGATGAAGAGGTGCAAATGATGCTTGATCAGCTCAAGAAAGACAAAAATTATGGTTGAGGCCAAAGAAGTTCAATCCGCTAAACGCGCGGAGCTTCTCAGGCTGCTGCTAGGCACGGGCGAGCCGGCCCCCCGTCTTATTCCGGTTGCGAGGGACGGTGAGATTGCGTTGTCGTTCTCGCAGAACCGGCTCTGGGTACTGGAACAGCTAGAGGCGCTCGGCTCAGCCTATAACATCGCTGCGGCGGTGCGGATGGACGGCAATCTCGACGTGGTTGCCCTTGAGCGGGCCTTTGCAGAGCTCGTGCACAGGCACGAGGTTCTGCGCACCCGTTTCGTCACACGCGATGGCCAAGTCTTCCAGACAATCGACGAGACGGTCCCATTCCGGTTGGCGCTGGTGGATCTGTCCAGCCTTGACCCGGCCCAGCGCGCCGACGCGATCCGGCGGACCGAGCAGGACGAGGCAGCGCACCGCTTCGATCTGGCGCATGGCCCTCTGTTCCGCGCAACCCTGTTGCGGCTTTCGGCCGAAGAGCACATCATCCTGGTGACGATGCATCACATCGTCTCCGACGGCTGGTCGATGTCCATCGTGGTCCGTGAGATCGGTGCGTTATATGCAGCCTTCGTGGAAGGCCGGTCTTCGCCCCTTGCCGGGCTGCCAGTGCAATATGCCGACTTCGCCGTCTGGCAGAGACGCTGGCTGCAGGGCGAGGTGCTCGACAGGCAGGTCTCCTACTGGAAGGCTCGCCTGGCGGGTGCACCTCCCGCCCTTGAACTTCCGACCGACCGCCCTCGTCCGTTGAGCCAGAGCTATCGCGGTGCCAGCTGCACCTTCGAACTGCCGAAGGAATTGACGGGCGCGCTGGCAGTGCTGGCCCGCCAAGAGGGTGCGACCCTGTTCATGGTGCTGCTGGCGGCGTTCAAAGTCGTCCTGTCACGGTGGAGCGGACAGGACGATATCGTTGTCGGCACCCCCGTTGCGGGACGCACCCATGCCGAGACCGAGGATCTGATCGGCTTCTTCATCAACATGCTGGCCTTGCGGACCAGTCTTACCGGTGATCCCGACTTCCGGACGCTGCTGCGACAGGTCCGCGACGGCGCCCTGGAAGCCTATGCGCATCAGGAGATGCCCTTTGATCGACTGGTCGAAGAGGTCCGGCCGGCGCGCGACCTGAGCCGGCAACCAATCTTCCAGACGCTCGTCGTCCTGCAGAACATGCCCCAGGAGAGGTTGGAACTCCCCGGCCTGACCCTGCGCCCTGTCACCGAACAGCGAGCCACCGCGAAGTTCGATCTCTCGCTCTATCTCCATGAGACGGAGAACGGGCTCGCCGGCACCTTGGAATATGCAACCGATCTGTTCGAGCACGACACGATCGAACGCCTGAAGGACCATTATCGCCTCCTCCTTGAGGGCGTCGTGGCAGACCCTGAACAGCCAATATCCCATCTGCCGATGCTGACAGACGCTGAGCAGCACCTGCTGTTCGACGTCTGGAATGACACCGCCGCTGACTTCCCCCGCGACAAGCTCCTGCACGAGCTCTTCGCCGATCAGGCCGCCCTCACCCCCGACGCTGTCGCCGTCATTTATGATCAGCAGCAACTTACATACCAGGAGCTTGACCGAAGATCGAACCAGCTCGCGCATCACCTGCAGAGCCTGGGGGTCGGCCCGGAGGTTATTGTCGGCCTGTGTGTCGACCGCTCTCCCGAGATGATCGTCGCCATGCTCGCCATCCTGAAGGCCGGAGGCGCTTATCTGCCGCTCGATCCGGCCTACCCCAGGAACCGGTTGGCCTACATGCTGCGCGACGCCGCAGCCCATGTGGTCGTCACCCGCACAGTCTCGCGCCCAAGCCTGCCTGACCAAGTCACCAACATCGTCGATCTCGATGCCCATCACGATGTCATCGAGGCCTGCCCCGACACCCCGCCAGCTTCCGGCGCCGATCCCACCAGCCTCGCCTATGTCATCTATACATCCGGATCAACAGGACAGCCAAAAGGCGTCATGATCATCCACGAAGGCGTGGTTAACCTACTGGTCACAGTCCGAACTCGCCTGGATTTCACATGCTACGACGTCATGGCCGCTCTCACGCCCGTTACTTTCGACATTGCAGGATTGGAGTTTTTTCTGCCTCTGACCACGGGGGCAAAATTATTAGTTGTTCCGCGCTCTATAGCGAATGAGGGTGCCAGCCTGAAGTTTTTCCTTTCACGGAATAAAATCTCCACAGTGCAAGCGACTCCGTCCACTTGGACAATGCTACTGTCGGAGGAATGGCTACCCAATAGGGATATGAAAATTCTTTGCGGTGGTGAGGCGATCACAGCGGATCTCGTCCAATACTTTTCAGAACACGTGAGAAGAGCGTGGAACCTTTATGGCCCCACTGAAACGACCATCTGGTCCTTAATTTATCCGGTTACTTCTTACGGGCTACAACTGATTGGTGGGCCACTGTCGAACACTCAGGTGTATGTTCTGGATCGTCATATGTGTCCGGTTCCGATTGGCACCACCGGCGAGATTTATATTGGCGGGGTCGGTTTGGCCCGCGGTTATCTCAACCGCCCCGATCTGACCGCCGAACGCTTTGTGCAAAATCCATTTGGGTCGGGGGACCGGCTCTATCGCACCGGTGATCTCGGGCGCTGGCGCAAGGACGGCAATCTGGAGTTCCTCGGCCGCGCCGACCACCAGGTTAAGATCCGCGGGTTCCGTATCGAGCTCGGCGAGGTCGAAGCCGTGCTGCTGTCCCATCCAGACGTTCGCCAGGCCGTCGTCATCGCCCATGAGGACCAGACCGGTGACAAGCGTCTCGTCGCCTATGTTGTCGGCGAGGCCAGCCCCAGGGACCTGCGGGCTCATATCCTCAACACCTTGCCAGACTATATGACGCCGGCCGCCTTTGTCGCGCTCGAGGCCATGCCCCTGACTACGAACGGTAAGATCGATCGTGCTGCCCTTCCCCATCCGACCAACGATAATGGCTTGGCGCGCGCCGACTATGTCGCCCCGCGCACTCCCACCGAGGAGATCCTCGCCGCCATCTGGGCCGACGTCCTCCAGGTCAGTCAGGTTGGTGTCAATGACAACTTCTTCGAACTCGGAGGAAACTCCTTGTTGGCCATGCGTATGGTCGCCCGGGTCCGAAGTGTCTTCAACATCGAATTGCCGTTGCGCTCCCTCTTCGAGGATCCAAGGGTGGTTGAACTTGGCCACCGCATCGAGATTATCCAGCGGCAAGAGCGAGGAGTAACGGCCCCCCGTCTTATTCCGGTTGCGAGGGACGGTGAGATTGCGTTGTCGTTCTCGCAGAACCGGCTCTGGGTACTGGAACAGCTAGAGGCGCTCGGCTCAGCCTATAACATCGCTGCGGCGGTGCGGATGGACGGCAATCTCGACGTGGTTGCCCTTGAGCGGGCCTTTGCAGAGCTCGTGCACAGGCACGAGGTTCTGCGCACCCGTTTCGTCACACGCGATGGCCAAGTCTTCCAGACAATCGACGAGACGGTCCCATTCCGGTTGGCGCTGGTGGATCTGTCCAGCCTTGACCCGGCCCAGCGCGCCGACGCGATCCGGCGGACCGAGCAGGACGAGGCAGCGCACCGCTTCGATCTGGCGCATGGCCCTCTGTTCCGCGCAACCCTGTTGCGGCTTTCGGCCGAAGAGCACATCATCCTGGTGACGATGCATCACATCGTCTCCGACGGCTGGTCGATGTCCATCGTGGTCCGTGAGATCGGTGCGTTATATGCAGCCTTCGTGGAAGGCCGGTCTTCGCCCCTTGCCGGGCTGCCAGTGCAATATGCCGACTTCGCCGTCTGGCAGAGACGCTGGCTGCAGGGCGAGGTGCTCGACAGGCAGGTCTCCTACTGGAAGGCTCGCCTGGCGGGTGCACCTCCCGCCCTTGAACTTCCGACCGACCGCCCTCGTCCGTTGAGCCAGAGCTATCGCGGTGCCAGCTGCACCTTCGAACTGCCGAAGGAATTGACGGGCGCGCTGGCAGTGCTGGCCCGCCAAGAGGGTGCGACCCTGTTCATGGTGCTGCTGGCGGCGTTCAAAGTCGTCCTGTCACGGTGGAGCGGACAGGACGATATCGTTGTCGGCACCCCCGTTGCGGGACGCACCCATGCCGAGACCGAGGATCTGATCGGCTTCTTCATCAACATGCTGGCCTTGCGGACCAGTCTTACCGGTGATCCCGACTTCCGGACGCTGCTGCGACAGGTCCGCGACGGCGCCCTGGAAGCCTATGCGCATCAGGAGATGCCCTTTGATCGACTGGTCGAAGAGGTCCGGCCGGCGCGCGACCTGAGCCGGCAACCAATCTTCCAGACGCTCGTCGTCCTGCAGAACATGCCCCAGGAGAGGTTGGAACTCCCCGGCCTGACCCTGCGCCCTGTCACCGAACAGCGAGCCACCGCGAAGTTCGATCTCTCGCTCTATCTCCATGAGACGGAGAACGGGCTCGCCGGCACCTTGGAATATGCAACCGATCTGTTCGAGCACGACACGATCGAACGCCTGAAGGACCATTATCGCCTCCTCCTTGAGGGCGTCGTGGCAGACCCTGAACAGCCAATATCCCATCTGCCGATGCTGACAGACGCTGAGCAGCACCTGCTGTTCGACGTCTGGAATGACACCGCCGCTGACTTCCCCCGCGACAAGCTCCTGCACGAGCTCTTCGCCGATCAGGCCGCCCTCACCCCCGACGCTGTCGCCGTCATTTATGATCAGCAGCAACTTACATACCAGGAGCTTGACCGAAGATCGAACCAGCTCGCGCATCACCTGCAGAGCCTGGGGGTCGGCCCGGAGGTTATTGTCGGCCTGTGTGTCGACCGCTCTCCCGAGATGATCGTCGCCATGCTCGCCATCCTGAAGGCCGGAGGCGCTTATCTGCCGCTCGATCCGGCCTACCCCAGGAACCGGTTGGCCTACATGCTGCGCGACGCCGCAGCCCATGTGGTCGTCACCCGCACAGTCTCGCGCCCAAGCCTGCCTGACCAAGTCACCAACATCGTCGATCTCGATGCCCATCACGATGTCATCGAGGCCTGCCCCGACACCCCGCCAGCTTCCGGCGCCGATCCCACCAGCCTCGCCTATGTCATCTATACATCCGGATCAACAGGACAGCCAAAAGGCGTCATGATCATCCACGAAGGCGTGGTTAACTACATCACCACTCTCAACCGCCGTTATTCCCTGTCCAGTTCCGATCGCGTGCTGCAAAACTCGTCGATCTCCTTCGACCCTTCCGTCAGAGACATATGGTGCCCTCTTATCGCCGGCGCAAAGCTCGTCGTCCCCCACGGTCTCGACCAAACCGACAGGGCTTCGTCTCTTGGCTTCGTTTCCTCGGCTGGGGTCAGTCTGGTATTGAGTGTCACGCCCAGCGCATTGACCGCCCCCGTTCTGGAAGAAGTCGCGGAGCCTCTGATGGAGCTACGTGCCCTGCTGACTTGCGGCGAGGCCTTGAGCTACGAGACATGCCGCCTCACCAGAAGCAGGATGGGACATCACTTTCCAATCGTAAACCAGTACGGTCCGACGGAATGCACAATGTCCTCCACCTTCTTCGTGGTGGGGGATGAGCCAGCTTCGGGCATAGTTCCCATAGGCAGGCCTATTGCCAATAGGAAAGTCTATGTTCTGGATCGTCATATGTGTCCGGTTCCGATTGGCACCACCGGCGAGATTTATATTGGCGGGGTCGGTTTGGCCCGCGGTTATCTCAACCGCCCCGATCTGACCGCCGAACGCTTTGTGCAAAATCCATTTGGGTCGGGGGACCGGCTCTATCGCACCGGTGATCTCGGGCGCTGGCGCAAGGACGGCAATCTGGAGTTCCTCGGCCGCGCCGACCACCAGGTTAAGATCCGCGGGTTCCGTATCGAGCTCGGCGAGGTCGAAGCCGTGCTGCTGTCCCATCCAGACGTTCGCCAGGCCGTCGTCATCGCCCATGAGGACCAGACCGGTGACAAGCGTCTCGTCGCCTATGTTGTCGGCGAGGCCAGCCCCAGGGACCTGCGGGCTCATATCCTCAACACCTTGCCAGACTATATGACGCCGGCCGCCTTTGTCGCGCTCGAGGCCATGCCCCTGACTACGAACGGTAAGATCGATCGTGCTGCCCTTCCCCATCCGACCAACGATAATGGCTTGGCGCGCGCCGACTATGTCGCCCCGCGCACTCCCACCGAGGAGATCCTCGCCGCCATCTGGGCCGACGTCCTCCAGGTCAGTCAGGTTGGTGTCAATGACAACTTCTTCGAACTCGGAGGAAACTCCTTGTTGGCCATGCGTATGGTCGCCCGGGTCCGAAGTGTCTTCAACATCGAATTGCCGTTGCGCTCCCTCTTCGAGGATCCAAGGGTGGTTGAACTTGGCCACCGCATCGAGATTATCCAGCGGCAAGAGCGAGGAGTAACGGCCCCCCGTCTTATTCCGGTTGCGAGGGACGGTGAGATTGCGTTGTCGTTCTCGCAGAACCGGCTCTGGGTACTGGAACAGCTAGAGGCGCTCGGCTCAGCCTATAACATCGCTGCGGCGGTGCGGATGGACGGCAATCTCGACGTGGTTGCCCTTGAGCGGGCCTTTGCAGAGCTCGTGCACAGGCACGAGGTTCTGCGCACCCGTTTCGTCACACGCGATGGCCAAGTCTTCCAGACAATCGACGAGACGGTCCCATTCCGGTTGGCGCTGGTGGATCTGTCCAGCCTTGACCCGGCCCAGCGCGCCGACGCGATCCGGCGGACCGAGCAGGACGAGGCAGCGCACCGCTTCGATCTGGCGCATGGCCCTCTGTTCCGCGCAACCCTGTTGCGGCTTTCGGCCGAAGAGCACATCATCCTGGTGACGATGCATCACATCGTCTCCGACGGCTGGTCGATGTCCATCGTGGTCCGTGAGATCGGTGCGTTATATGCAGCCTTCGTGGAAGGCCGGTCTTCGCCCCTTGCCGGGCTGCCAGTGCAATATGCCGACTTCGCCGTCTGGCAGAGACGCTGGCTGCAGGGCGAGGTGCTCGACAGGCAGGTCTCCTACTGGAAGGCTCGCCTGGCGGGTGCACCTCCCGCCCTTGAACTTCCGACCGACCGCCCTCGTCCGTTGAGCCAGAGCTATCGCGGTGCCAGCTGCACCTTCGAACTGCCGAAGGAATTGACGGGCGCGCTGGCAGTGCTGGCCCGCCAAGAGGGTGCGACCCTGTTCATGGTGCTGCTGGCGGCGTTCAAAGTCGTCCTGTCACGGTGGAGCGGACAGGACGATATCGTTGTCGGCACCCCCGTTGCGGGACGCACCCATGCCGAGACCGAGGATCTGATCGGCTTCTTCATCAACATGCTGGCCTTGCGGACCAGTCTTACCGGTGATCCCGACTTCCGGACGCTGCTGCGACAGGTCCGCGACGGCGCCCTGGAAGCCTATGCGCATCAGGAGATGCCCTTTGATCGACTGGTCGAAGAGGTCCGGCCGGCGCGCGACCTGAGCCGGCAACCAATCTTCCAGACGCTCGTCGTCCTGCAGAACATGCCCCAGGAGAGGTTGGAACTCCCCGGCCTGACCCTGCGCCCTGTCACCGAACAGCGAGCCACCGCGAAGTTCGATCTCTCGCTCTATCTCCATGAGACGGAGAACGGGCTCGCCGGCACCTTGGAATATGCAACCGATCTGTTCGAGCACGACACGATCGAACGCCTGAAGGACCATTATCGCCTCCTCCTTGAGGGCGTCGTGGCAGACCCTGAACAGCCAATATCCCATCTGCCGATGCTGACAGACGCTGAGCAGCACCTGCTGTTCGACGTCTGGAATGACACCGCCGCTGACTTCCCCCGCGACAAGCTCCTGCACGAGCTCTTCGCCGATCAGGCCGCCCTCACCCCCGACGCTGTCGCCGTCATTTATGATCAGCAGCAACTTACATACCAGGAGCTTGACCGAAGATCGAACCAGCTCGCGCATCACCTGCAGAGCCTGGGGGTCGGCCCGGAGGTTATTGTCGGCCTGTGTGTCGACCGCTCTCCCGAGATGATCGTCGCCATGCTCGCCATCCTGAAGGCCGGAGGCGCTTATCTGCCGCTCGATCCGGCCTACCCCAGGAACCGGTTGGCCTACATGCTGCGCGACGCCGCAGCCCATGTGGTCGTCACCCGCACAGTCTCGCGCCCAAGCCTGCCTGACCAAGTCACCAACATCGTCGATCTCGATGCCCATCACGATGTCATCGAGGCCTGCCCCGACACCCCGCCAGCTTCCGGCGCCGATCCCACCAGCCTCGCCTATGTCATCTATACATCCGGATCAACAGGACAGCCAAAAGGCGTCATGATCATCCACGAAGGCGTGGTTAACTACATCACCACTCTCAACCGCCGTTATTCCCTGTCCAGTTCCGATCGCGTGCTGCAAAACTCGTCGATCTCCTTCGACCCTTCCGTCAGAGACATATGGTGCCCTCTTATCGCCGGCGCAAAGCTCGTCGTCCCCCACGGTCTCGACCAAACCGACAGGGCTTCGTCTCTTGGCTTCGTTTCCTCGGCTGGGGTCAGTCTGGTATTGAGTGTCACGCCCAGCGCATTGACCGCCCCCGTTCTGGAAGAAGTCGCGGAGCCTCTGATGGAGCTACGTGCCCTGCTGACTTGCGGCGAGGCCTTGAGCTACGAGACATGCCGCCTCACCAGAAGCAGGATGGGACATCACTTTCCAATCGTAAACCAGTACGGTCCGACGGAATGCACAATGTCCTCCACCTTCTTCGTGGTGGGGGATGAGCCAGCTTCGGGCATAGTTCCCATAGGCAGGCCTATTGCCAATAGGAAAGTCTATGTTCTGGATCGTCATATGTGTCCGGTTCCGATTGGCACCACCGGCGAGATTTATATTGGCGGGGTCGGTTTGGCCCGCGGTTATCTCAACCGCCCCGATCTGACCGCCGAACGCTTTGTGCAAAATCCATTTGGGTCGGGGGACCGGCTCTATCGCACCGGTGATCTCGGGCGCTGGCGCAAGGACGGCAATCTGGAGTTCCTCGGCCGCGCCGACCACCAGGTTAAGATCCGCGGGTTCCGTATCGAGCTCGGCGAGGTCGAAGCCGTGCTGCTGTCCCATCCAGACGTTCGCCAGGCCGTCGTCATCGCCCATGAGGACCAGACCGGTGACAAGCGTCTCGTCGCCTATGTTGTCGGCGAGGCCAGCCCCAGGGACCTGCGGGCTCATATCCTCAACACCTTGCCAGACTATATGACGCCGGCCGCCTTTGTCGCGCTCGAGGCCATGCCCCTGACTACGAACGGTAAGATCGATCGTGCTGCCCTTCCCCATCCGACCAACGATAATGGCTTGGCGCGCGCCGACTATGTCGCCCCGCGCACTCCCACCGAGGAGATCCTCGCCGCCATCTGGGCCGACGTCCTCCAGGTCAGTCAGGTTGGTGTCAATGACAACTTCTTCGAACTCGGAGGAAACTCGCTCACAGCGCTGTATATGACGGCCCGGACGAGGCATGTTCTTGCGATTGAACTGGACAATCGAACTCTCTTCAGAGAGCCTCGTCTGGGTTACTTTGCGCAGATCATAGATCGGATCAGATCCTCGGGTGACCAATCTACGGGTAAAACCAAATCAGCCGAACATGCATCTTCTAACCGCACCAAAGCCGCTCGATATTCCCCTGCTCCTATCGACGGATGGATCACTTCTAATCCCGAGACACAAGGCCTCGCAAGTGATGTAATCGACGATCTGGTGGAGTTTGGTCGCTCCGTCGATATGGACAGCTTGAGTATCGTTCGACATGGCTATTTGGTGACCGACAGATACTTCCATCCATTCAAATCCGGCATTAAGCATGCGCTCAACTCCGCGACGAAATCCATCCTTGGAAGCTTAGTCGGCATCGCCATTGAACAAAGGCTCATCCAGAGCGCCGACGACAAGCTGCAGGAGTACCTTGGGGATTTTCCTTCTGCGAATAGCGACAAGAAAGATATCACCCTTCGACATCTACTAGATATGAAATCGGGGATTGATTGGTCCGAACCTCTCGGACCCCGACGAGGAATCCCGACCACTGCTGATGAAATGCGTCTTGCAGACGACTGGGTCGATTTCATTCTGCGGAGGCCTATGTCGCATAGACCCGGAGATCACTACAACTATAATAGCGGCAATTCACACCTGATATCCGCGGTCATCACGAGCGTTGCCGGAACGTCTGCGTGGGATTTTGCGCAACGCTATTTATTTGATCCCCTCAGAATAATCGACACCGACTGGAGCAGCGATCCACGGGGCATAAGCGATGGAGGGAATGGCCTTTTCCTACATCCCTTAGATGTGGCCAAGATTGGGTATCTGCATCTTCGCGAAGGACGATGGAATTCGATAAAAATCCTTCCTTCAGGATGGACGGACCGCATAACCGAAAACGCAAAGACGGTGTATCGTGATCGGACGTACTCGACGTTTTTTTGGAGCGTGCCGAGTGTAGGTGGCTACATGGCAAATGGCTATAATCGGCAGATCATGTTGATTGTTCCAAAATCAGACCTCGTCGTCGTGTCGACAGGAAAGAGACCCTATCCCTTCGCGGATTTTCTTGCCCATATTGAGAGGCTCGGCATGGTCCCCGCCAAGCCAATGCAATCCATGAGCAGTCGAGCTGACGGACCGCCAGACAACCTGAACCCGGCGCTTTTACGGAGTTTGGATATGTTCTCTCGCAAAGTGTATTGTTTCCCGAAGAATTCTGTCGGTCTGAAGTCGCTTCAATTCGATTTCGACGAAATCAACACTTGCTACCAGGCAGAATTCGACCCAGACGCAAGCCACCTCAATAGCTTCCGCGTTCGACAGAGTATCGGCTTAAACGGCGAGTATTCCGAGTCAATGCAACCGGACGGTATAGGCGTTGCACGGGTGCGGCGGATTACCAAGAACACAATCCAAATCGAACAGCACTCTCTCGGAAAGGGCGAGACTGAAACGTTGACGGTGACATTCCACGATGAGCAAATAAGCTTGAGGATTGCTACCAGCCGCCGAGAGTACACGCTTACAGGAGAGACATCAGCCTCGCGATTACCGGGCGGCGAGCGGTCGGCCATCCACCCAATGCCCAAATCTTAGCTGCAAGCGGCTCAGATTCTTTTTTTGATATACTGAGAGGCTCAATGCTTAGGCGCTTCATCACCTACTATCGCCCTTACAAAAAACTCTTAGCTATAACGCTTTTGTCAGCGGTTATCGCTGGCCTGCTGGAGCTTCGATTCCCGATAATCGTGAAGATTTTTGTAGACGATCTACTGCCGGCTCGCGATTGGAGCCTGATCATTTGGAGCGCCCTGCTTCTTATTTTCGTATATGCTATAAATGGTGGGCTCCTGGCGATCGTCAACTACTACGGTCACCTACTCGGCATAAACATCGAAACAGATATGCGCCAACAAGCGTTCTCGCACATTCAAAAACTTTCATTTGGTTATTTCGACAATAACAGCGTGGGCGATCTGATCACAAATGTCACGAAGGACCTCGAAGAGATCGGAGAAGTTGCCCATCATGGCCCAGAGGACGTCGTTCTATCTCTTATGACTTTCTTTGGTGCGGCCGGCATTATGTTCTATATTCACTGGAAACTTGGGTCACTTGTGAGTTGTCTCGTTCCCACAGTTGCGTGGGCCAGCGGGCGGTACGGTGTAAAGCTCGCGCATAACTGGCGTAAGCTTCTTCACCAGATTAGCTCACTCAATCAAACAATCACTGAAAGCGTCGGCGGAATTCGCGTCGTGAAAGCGTTCTCAAACGAAACTCACGAATATGAGGCTTTTCGCCTCCGGAATCATGACTATAGGAGAACCAAGAAGAGAGCCTATGCGTATATGACCGCAAGTATGACGGTATCCTATTTAGGCACCCGATCGGTCCAACTACTAGTGCTGGTAGCTGGCGCGTGGTACGTGGCGGTCGGCGAGATCACTCAGGGAAGCTTTGTCGGTATTCTGCTTCTTGTGAATGTTCTCTTTAAGCCGATCGAAAGACTGGGCAGCTTTCTCGAAACCTATCCCAAAGCAATAGCCGGCTTTCGAAGATTTTTAGCGCTAATTGACAGTGTCCCTGAAGTCGCCGATACCGAAAAATCGATTTCTGTCGAAAAATTTCGGGGCGAGATCGCATATAACAACGTCACCTTTTCCTACTCTCCAAATCTAAAGGTCTTGGATCGCTTTAGTCTCCGTATCGGCCATGGCGAGAAAATTGCCTTTGTTGGCCCGTCGGGAGTTGGGAAGACCACCATCTGCTCACTGTTGCCAAGATTCTACGATGTCAACAGCGGTAGTATCACGATCGATGGCATCGATATTCGTGACGTCACACAGTCTTCGCTTAGAAAACAAATCGGTGTTGTGCAGCAAGACGTTTTCCTCTTTGCCGCATCTATTCGAGAAAACGTCGCTTATGGGAGAATTGGTGCGAGCAGCGACGAAATCGAAACCGCGGTTCAACGCGCAGCCCTAGGTGATTTTATCGAGTCATTACCCGATAGGCTGGAAACATTGGTCGGCGAGCGGGGGGTCAAACTATCGGGTGGCCAGAAACAACGCATCGCGATCGCGCGACTTTTCTTAAAAGATCCGCCGATATTAATTCTTGACGAAGCCACATCTGCTCTAGACCTTGAAACTGAATGTCAAATTCAATCCGCATTGACTGAATTGACCGCAAACCGGACCACAATGATAATTGCGCACCGCCTATCGACCATTAAGCAGGCAGATCGAATTATTGTCATTGGAAAGAAAGGCATTCTAGAACAGGGTACGCATGATGAATTACTCCGATCTGGTGCCCACTATGCGCGCTTGTATGATGACCAGTTTGTATCCGCGTTAAATCCGGTCTCGAGAGAAGTGGGCAATGTAGCAGAATCGTTGACAGGTACTGGCCTCACGAATCTTTAAATCTGACAGGATAGCCTGCAACTGAAGACAGCGTCCGCAGAAGTGCTTCTGCCTTAAGTTCTGTCTCACTCAACTCCTCGCTTGGCACTGAAAGTGCAGTAATCGCACCTCCGACTCCAATTGAGAGCATCTGCTCTTGTATAACGATGGTGCGAATGACAATGTTCAGAGCCGCGGTACCTGTAACCGAGAGAAACCCTACCGCCCCTGAATATACTCCACGAGCGCTGCCCTCCAGCTTGTCAAGGATTTCCATCGTGCGGATCTTTGGCGCACCCGTCATAGACCCCCCCGGAAATGTCGCCCGTATGAGATCCACGAGCGTTCGATCCGATCTCAATCTGCCCTCAATCGTGCTTACCAATTGGTGAACCGTCGCATAAGTCTCGACGTCGAAAATCTTAGGTACGGTCACCGTGCCGACTTCACAAACCTTGCCCAAATCATTTCTGATCAGATCAACGATCATAAGGTTTTCGGCACGCTCCTTTTCGCTAGATGACAGACGTCCCTTTAGTTCGGAATCTTCTTCAGGACTCTTTCCCCTACGAATTGTTCCTTTGATGGGCTTTGACCGGACAATTCCGTGCCTGTTTCGGTCGACAAATAACTCAGGAGAGGAACACAGAATGCTGGTAGCCGGAAAGCGCAGAAACGCGCTGTACGGGGCTGGATTAATTTTTCTGAGCAACATGTAGGTTGCAATGTCGTCCAAATCAGCCCGAGCCTCCATCGTGTTTGTCAAACAAACTTCGTAGGATTCACCATCTCTGATCTTGGTGAGGCACTTATCGATTAGCTCAAGATATTTTCCAGAGTCTGCGCGTAGTGCCAGATTTTCGATCTGTACCTTGAGCGCGGATGTATGCTTTGTGGGAGTTTGTTGAAGCAGTTCTTCAACGGCGTCGAACCAGACCCTCGCGCGATCCTCCCTCGTCTCTAACTCCAAACAGACCAGCCAGATTGTCTGCTCTTGTAAATCAAAGCACAGTGCGCGATCGGCGAAGATGAATTGTGCATCGGGGGATCGGCTTTGATGCGCAAGGCTGCCACCAGTTTCGGCTTTCATTTCGTAACCCAAATAGCCAACATATCCCGGAGCAAAATCGAAAGGGGCCTCCAAGCGAGCATCAATCTTTAACGCTTCAAGCCGCCGCTCCATGTAGTCCAATATGCTCTCCGAAACAGTGCGCACCGATCCTGTTTTCGTAATTGTCAACTTCTGCGATGCTACCTCGTAGGAGAGGGTCTCAGAATGTGGTCCCGATGCATCCCCGATGAACGAGAACCGCGCTGTGGAGTTGGAAAGGCTGCTGTCCAGCCAGAAGACGGGCTGGGCGGGTGTAGAAAATGTTTCAATCACCTGATGCGGATCAGTCCATGTATCAAGCCGTTTCGCAAAAATGCGAAAATCGCCTTTGTCGGTATCAGCCCCACAATTAACTTCTGGAGACTGACGTTCGTTCGCGGCAAGTGCGAGAAAATTAGTTAGAATTTTCGAGCCATGCTCTGAACATATCGATTCAGGGTGGAATTGAACTCCCCAGAATGGTTTATCTCGATGCTCGACCGCCATGATTACATTGTCTGATGAAAATGCCGTCGGTATGAGACACTCGGGCAGGGCATCGACAGCCAAGGAATGGTAGCGCACAACGTGAAAGGGTGATGGAATATTTTCGAACAAGCCGGTCCCGTTGTGGATCACTGCGTCAATGATCCCATGCATTGGCGTTTTCGCATGATGCACTGCTCCACCGAGATGATGACAGATTCCTTGATGTCCCAAACAAACCCCTAGAACCGGCCACCGGCCGTCTAGGATGGCTTCTCGAGAAATCCCGAAATCGGAGGGAATTTCGGGGCGTCCCGGCCCAGGCGAAATAACTATGTTCGAGAATTGAAGCATTGCGGCCTCAGCCCAAGACATTTGGTCGTTCTTGATGACAAGAGGCTCTATTCCACTCAGGCTATAGATCAGCTGAAAAAGATTGAATGTAAAGCTATCGTAATTATCGATTAGTAAGGTGCGCATAACCGCTCCAGCTATAGCGAAACTTAGACACGAACAGCGTTCGTTCGCGGGGACCAAGCCTGCTTATCCGAAAACTCCAATGGTACCTGTATCTATTAAATCGCAACAATCAAGGGCGTTTGCTGCCGCTGCCACCTACAGATTGCGGTGATCATTGAGGCTTCTCCGCCTCTCTCATTCTTCCTCGCCGTCACTCGGGGTAAGATAGTGTTTCTCCCAATCTTTTTTCGGGATTTCGACACCCATGTGAAATTTGAAAGTTTTCACAGATTCCAAATCCGCTGAAACTGTGCATTGATAGCGCATGTTATACCACCGGTTCGCGATCCGCACCGCTGCTCCGTCTGCTTCAATGTGGAGTCCCTCTAGTTTTGTATCAGCCATCGCATAAGCGACAACAAAATCCGGCTTAAGGTCCGGCTTCCATAGCGCTACCTGCTCCATACCCTCCAGATTGCATAGCTGCTCGACACGTTCACTGGGAGCAAGCGTTTTCATCGCCATTGACGCTCGGGCGCTTCTTGGGTCGGCCAAGACCTCCGAGGCTCTAAGGCGGTGCGCCTCGATCATCCCTCCTGTAGAATTTTCAAAATTGGGCTGCTCCGGAGGCAAAACGCCGGCTTTCTCGTCTACTACTTTCGGCTTTTCGTGAACGAGTGGGCCCTTTTTGGTTGTTGGCGCGGGGGCTTGCATCCGCGAACCAAGGCGAGGCGATTGCGAGGGGGGCTCGCGAGATGCCTGCGGACTGGCAGGGGGCTCGACAAGTGTCACAGCAACGGCCTCAGGCTTTTCCCTAAACGATTGCGCGCTTCTCACCAGCATAAGGGGCACAACGATTACCAGATGCACGACGAACGAAATCGCCAGCATACGCCGGATTTCGTTGGGCTGGCGCTGACTGCCTAACGGCTGGCGCCAGCTTGCTGTTTCGATCAACTTGGGGTCAACGCTGTCTATCATGGAAACTCAAGGGACCGCTTCGCTAGCATTTATGATTCGATCCCATTCGTAGACACGTACCAACTTAACCAGTCCTAACCCTCCAATCGATCCTACGAGAGGCGCGAAGCATTACGTCGGCAATCAGGTTTTAACACGCTGAGCTTGTATCTCCGCAGGGGGTGGGATATCAACAAGACGCTTGCGCTGCTCACATAACCATGTCGAATTTCTCCAGAGGCTGCAATGAACGAACAAAACGCAGAACTCCTCGAAACTGGTCATAGTCCTTTACCGAAGAACGCCTATTTCCGAAACCTCTATGAGGTCTATAGACGCCTTTTTAGCGTCGGCGAGATTGAGCAAGACAAGGTTTTGCAGTGGATGGCGGGAGCCGTACTGCTAGGCTTCGCAGTAACATATGCAAGCTGGATGAATGTTCCCTGGATCACAACGAACGCTGTCGATAGCGGATCCTATCGGTGCTGGCCTTTTCTACCGAATTGCGCGGATTATATTTTTCTAACAACTTACCCGAATGGATACTCGCAGACAGCAGTATTCATGCTATTGTTTGCCATCCTCGTGGGCTGCTCGTACGCAATATATAGTAAAGATTGGATTTTGGCTCACGCTGGAATATTTGTGTTATTCCTATTCAAGATTTATTTTACGTTTATATCTTATAGATTTAAAGGTAACTATGACTACTACCACACGGTCTTTTGTCTGGTTTTTCTTTTCTTTCCACACAAGAAATTCTTTCTCCAGCTGTCGGTGGTATTCTTTTATTTTCTATCGACGGCTGCAAAAATACACCCTTCTTGGGTGCTCGGAGAGTATTTTACAAGCCTGAGGAACGGACTCCCGCTGTTTCCCAAAGGAACTGAGATAATTGCAACAAATTTCTTGATGTTCATGGAGATGGTTGGCGCTTGGTTCCTATTTAGCTCAAAGCGTTTAGTTCAGCGTAGCGTGCTGACTTTCTTTGCTATATTCCACGTCTACTCTGGAATTCTGGTCGGCTATCGCTATCCCGCTACTGTTTTGCCGGCACTTTTAGTCCTATTTGGACCTTGGTTTCAAGCTCCCGTAAAGATCCCAAGTGGCGCTAGCAGCGTTCCAGGCTGGGCCCTGATGGGGCTGCTTCTCGTCGGTCAGATGGTTCCACTTGCGATTTCCGGGGACCAGAAGCTTACGCTAGAGGGAAATTTCTACGGCCTCTATATGTTTGAAGCAAACCATCAATGCTTCGGCAGCATAGGCGTCAACGGCAAAACGGTTGACGAATTTAAATCGGGAAACGCGCTTCATCGCTGTGACCCGTACGGGTACTTTTCGACGGCAAAGAACAGATACTGCAATCCGTCGAATACCGTATCTTTGGTTTTGAATCATAGCATAAACGGTGGACCATTTTATCAGATTGTGAATGTGGACGACATTTGCAAGCTCGAGTACAAGCCGTTTGCTCATAACTCTTGGATCAAAACCGAGAAAGACGCGCCCCAAATTGGACGTCCCGTCCAGAACTTTTACAGGTGGGCACGTGAAGTCGATTAAAAGTTATCTGTCGCTTCAACCGCGCATTCTGCCGTGGCCTTAAGGATTGAGTCGGTTTCTTCACGATGCTTCCCAAAGCTTAGGGAAAGATAAAATGTCAAATAAAAGTTTAAACCAAGAAGCAGATCTGAATGAATTTCGCCAGCAACTCGACGCGGTGGATACGGCCATACTAAAGTTGGTGGCGGAGCGTATGGGAATTGTTCACCGTGTAGGCCTTTTAAAGAAACAGGTAGGATTACCTGTCATGCAGCCACAGCGGGTGGCGGCTGTTCTAGACAGTCGGGCCAAAGTCGCGCAAGGACTCGGTATCAATCCAGATGTTGCGAGACACATTTGGGATATTCTAATCAAGGAAGCTTGTCGTCTAGAGGAGGCGGTTTAAGGTTTAGCGGGTATTTATCCCCGTCCTCAAAAGCGTGCTCAGGAAACACCCTGTGAAGCCATTTGCATTTGAAAACGACACTATGCTTCTCCCTGTCGACATAATTGGCGACGGGGACAAAGCGCAGGTGGTGCTTTTTCGCCTCCCGCGAATTTATTTCCGGGATCCGTTCTTTGTTGAAACGCTGTATCGCTTCACCGATGTCTTATATCCGGTGCGATCGCAAGACCATGGCTCGCATTGGGCGTCGCCCTTTACCCCGCAACTGGCATATAATCCCGTTGACCCGCGGCTAGTGCGCATGACGATCCCCGAGTTTGTGCGGTACTCGGATGAATTAGATATACGTTCAATGGAGACCTTCTTCGTTTTCCATATGTCTCGCTGCGGTTCCACTCTGCTGACGCAGATGTTGTCATCCTCAGATCGGTTCTTTGTCGTTTCTCAACCAATTATAGTCAATTCTGTGCTTGAGAGAAACTACAAGGGTTCGCTTGGTGTTCGCTCTGCACTTACCCGGGCAGTCCTGCGATGTTTAGTTGCTTGCGCACCGCGTCCAAGCCGGTATGCTGTGATTAAATTTGAGAGTTGGAATGCGCTTTATCTTGGAGAAATTCTTCGGACCGGCGTAGCCCAGAAGTGGGCGTTCCTTCATCGCGACGGTGTAGAAGTAATGGTTTCAATCGCTGCGATGTCACCGTTGTGGCTACGAAACCGGGATCGGATCGAACCCGCTATCAGCCAGCACATTCGGTTCGATGGTGATGAAGAAGCCGTTCGACTTGGTTCCGACAAGGAGTACTGCGCGCGAATGCTTGGTGCATTTTGTCTGGCTGCTGCACAGAAACGTAGTTCTCACGCGACTTACATAGATTACAGGTCATTACCTGGCGCAATATTCCCACTGCTCTCCGAGCGCTGGGGAGTATTGCTATCATCAACTGAAATCGACACAATGGTTAGGCGTGCAGAGCGGCACTCAAAAGATCCGGCACAAGTATCTCCCTTTGTCCCAGATAGCCATTCTAAACGACAAAAAGCCGATGCTGAACAAATATCGCTTGCGGGGAAATTCATTGAGCCGTTTAGAGCCCGCCTTTTCTGATAGCTGGAATGAGAAGACCAGCATGATTGTTGTAGTCGATACTGAATGCATTCTGTGCAGTCGTGCGGTCGACTTTATTCTCAGAAGGGAAGCTGATGAGAAGATGACCTTCGTCGCCGCGGCATCGATGCGAGCAGAGCCCATTCTGGCTCAATTTGCAAACCTACCGATCGTGCCAAGCGAAACCCTTCTTGTCGTTAGTAATGGAAGGTTGCTAACTCACTCCTCAGCGGTTCTTGAAATAGCGTCGCATCTGAGATTTCCGTGGAACCTCATAACTTGCATGCGCGTTCTGCCGGTCCGCTTGAGAGATGGTATCTATCGTAAAGTTGCGCTTAAACGTTACCGATGGTTCGGGCGTGCCTCCTGCTACCTGCCCTCAGAGAAAAACCGCACTCGCTTCCATTTGTAATATTTCATTGCTTCTGCCCTGTTATCTCGTCTGTTATCTGCTTCAACAGTAGCTGCGGCTTGTAGCCGAGGCGGTCGGGGGTTAGGCCCATTCGAAGCAGCACGAGGTTAAGCGAGGGCACGATAGCCATACTCTGACCGTCATGGCCCTCCAGCCAGAACGTATCGGCCGGTACTCCAGCGTCTACATTCCTCTGTCCGTCGGGGGCAGCGACCCACGCTTGGGCCTGAGTATACCGGCTGCCCGAACGCTGCGGAGTTTTAATCGCGTTCATGAAGTCTTGAGACAAGAAGCGCTGCCCCTTCCAAACACCATCCTGAAGAAGAAATTGTCCTAGCCGAGCCCAATCGCGTGCGGTTGCGTAGAGATAGGTACCGCCGGCAAACGTACCTCTGGCGTCTTGTTCTAGTACCGCACTAGCCATTCCAAGAGGGCCGAAAAGTGCACCGGTGGGATAGGCAAATGCCTCCCGTCTATCCCCGACACGATCCATCCAGACTGCAGAAAGCAAGACCGATGTGCCACTCGAGTAATTGAAGTGTGCTCCTGGTGCCGTTACAAGCTTCGCTGATATTGGGAGAGACACCATATTCGGCTCCAGATACAGCATACGCGTAGCATCGGTGACGCTTCCATAGTTTTCGTTGAATGCGAGGCCGCTCCGCATTGTCAGTAAGTCACTCAGTTTTATTTTAGAACGATCGTCATATTGCCATTGTGGAAAAAGGCTCGTATCCGAGGTGTTGAGTTTGCCGGTATAAACGAGGCGTCCGACAAGAAGGGCATTGACGGTTTTGGTCATCGACCAACCCAAGAGGCGTGTCTTAGGGTTGAAGCCGGGACCATAACGTTCCGCAATAATTCGACCATTGTGCACCACTATAACTGCGCGCATTCTCGGTCCCGTCAAACCTTCGTTGTCGAGCAGATCTAGAACAGCATTCGGGCTTTGCGCCAAAACAGTGTCGCCGTCTGGCCAAGTACGAGTATTCGAATCCGGCACCTCTGGCTCGATGAAAGGAACCGCATTTAGTGCGGCTGCGAAATCCCCGTCCGGTACAGTCGTACAGCCGGAAGCGCCACGGAACAGGGCAAAATTGGGGGCCAGGAAGCCCAGAAACGTGGACGTTACGCGTTTGTTGGAGTAGTCGACCGACACAGTTACAAACCGCAGAAGGACGTTCCCGGGAGCCTGTACATCGTCGTACAAAACTTCATTGGAATTTCGGCCTGCGAGGAAAACGTTCGAGCACACAATCTTTGCTGCGTATCCGGTCCCGACGCGGAGAAGGGCAGGCGGCGCAAGATATAACCAAATCGTCACTCCTATTGAACAAAATACCAGAGCCGTTGTCAGCGCCTTAAATGCACGTGCTAGGGACATTATTTTACTCAAAAAAATATGTGTCTATAGGTTTTGTTGGGCCGTCACAAAAGTGAAGTTTGCAACAATAGTAATTCTTATTCATTCGCCCTCGCCACCGCCGCGATGTAGCCTGGCGGGCTAGGGATGTTTTGCACAAGCCACCTATATTCAGATCTTTGTGCGTCAATAACCGATATGCTTTTGGGTGAAATTGAAAGTCCGTAACCGTTTGCTTTCAAAATTGCTTCTTTCCTCGTCCAAATTTCAAGAAAAGTGCGCAATTTCATTAGACTGGTCGCATTTCCAACGAGCATCTGCTCAGAAGGAGTCAGACAGTGACGGCATAACGTATCGATGTCTTCGAGCGGTGTACAAACCTCGACATCAATTCCTACCGCGTGATAAGACGTACAAATCGCAATGATCGTGCCGGAATGAGACACGTTAAACTCGACCGCGCCGGCATGATCGCCCCCCAATCGCGGTTTCCCAAATTCTCCCAACTCCAAGTGAATCAGACGTGGATGAACTTTTAGCTCAGATGCCAGGAGTTGCCGCAACAGATAGCGCGATAGGAGTGTGACTGAGCGTCCACGACGAAACACATGGCGATGTGCCCGCGCAAACTCTTGCTCAGTTAGAACCTGACGGATATCCTGCGGTATTTCAATAGTTCCATCAACGTACGCTGCGATATCATAATACCGTATCGATACGCACGAAATTTCGATTTGAGCGGCGGCAATCATCAGTCAGGCTTCTCGAAGATTCGTAGATGATATGGGTGGTAGAACTATTAGCGCTAGACGGAATGAAAACGGCAACAGAGATCAACGCAAGTTCAAATTTTGCCTACCTCATTTTTAACGCGAGTAGCATGCGGCACCAGAGCGCCGCGTTAGGCTTTCTGTAGCCCGAGTGGAGCGTCGACATAAGACGGTTGACATGTTCTCAATCCCCCGGCGCACAGTGTTTTACCTGCGGATGTCCTCGATGTTCAAAAAAAACAGGCGGACGGTAGAGGTGGCTCTGCCGTTCAAAAGCTACAACACTAACCCGATCTGAAATGATATATTGACGAATATAATTGGATCCGGCCTAGACGGCGATTCGCTGGTAACTGTATAAATTCTGAGTACGGCATATTTATACGGAGTATACGCCGCCGAGGTCCTCGATGTCCTTTCCGAAATCGTTCCTAGAGAAAACCTGGGCGAGCCATATTGTCAGCCCGATAGATCGCCACACCGACCTTCTGTATATTGACAGACTATTTCTACATGAGTTGACGGGTGCAGCTACTATCCGACAATTGGAGGCCGCTAACAGATCAGCGCGACGGCCCGATTTGGTATTTACGACGATCGATCACGTCGTAGACACACAAGAAGGGCGTACAAAGAACCAATCTCCAGCATCGTTGGGTTCACGGTTGATCGAGGAAACGCGGGTTGCTGCCAAGAAGCATGGGTTCCGGCTGTTTGATGTCGGCGACACGCGGCAAGGCATCGTACATGTAATCTCACCCGAGCTTGGAATTGCTCTCCCTGGGCTCACAGTCGTTTGCGGGGACAGTCACACCTGCACAGTTGGGGGAATAGGAGCACTCGCGTGGGGAATAGGCTCAACCGATAGCGAGCAGGTTCTTGCTACTCAATCGCTTGCAATGAAGCGGCCAAAATCAATGCGTATAACGATAACAGGGGCGCCTCCTCTCGGCGTCTCGGCTAAGGATATCGTGCTCCTACTAACTCGCAAGATTGGCGTGAACGGTGGCATTGGCCATGCAATCGAATATGCCGGCAAAGCCGTCGAGGGTTTGGATATTGAAGCGAGGCTGACGCTTTGCAACATGACGTCAGAGCTCGGAGCCAAGTACGGGTTTGTCCCGCCCGACGACACAACGTTTCAATATCTGTATGGCAGAGAATTTTCACCAAAAGGCGAGGCTTGGGAGGATGCGGTTGGGTATTGGAAGTCAATCACCTCTGATCCAGAGGCGACTTTCGATAAGGAATTCTCTCTAGACTGTTCCGATCTGCATCCGCAGGTTTCGTGGGGAATAACTCCGCAGCAGGTAATTTCAATCGGTGAGCGAATTCCGGATCCGATGAGTATCGGTGACGCTGCGCAACGAGCGGATATGATACGAGCACTTTCATATATGGAGGTCCTTCCTGGCGCGGCAATCGAAGGCATTCAAATTAACGCCGCCTACATCGGTGCATGTACGAATGCCCGGTTGTCCGACTTGCGGTCGGCGGCAACCATCCTCAGGGGACGTAAGATCGCTGACGGAATCACCGCCATCTGCGTCCCTGGTTCGATGGAGACAAAAGCCCAGGCCGAGAAGGAGGGACTCGATATCGTCTTCAAGTCTGCCGGTTTCGAGTGGCATGACGCGGGCTGTGGTTTGTGCGGGCACATGGGGAATGATCGCCTGGAGCGCAAACGAGTCATCAGCACCACGAACAGAAATTTCATTGGAAGGCAGGGGCCTGGGACACGAACTCATTTAGCCAGCCCGGCAACAGTGGCAGCATCGGCCGTTGCTGGTTCAATTGCTGACGTACGCAAGATCTCGCCCGTGGAGATCATCTGATGACGAGATTTTACATCGTTGCAGCCGCAGTTCCATTGCTCGAAGACAACATCGATACGGACCAAATAAGCCCCGGCACAGAGCTTATGCGATCTCCCGATGATGGATATGCCCGGTGGGGCGAGGCATTGTTCGCGACGCAGAGATATCTCCCTGACCGCACCCCTAACCCAAGCTTCATTTTAAATGATCCGCAATGGGGTCGGGCTGAAATCTTGTTAACCGGGAAGAACTTCGGTTGCGGATCCTCGCGTGAGTGGGCAGTCAAGGCCCTTCGCGGCTTTGGCTTTCGCGCGATTTTGGCCGTGTCCTTCGGAGAGATTTTTGCTGCTAACTGCTTTCGTCACGGCGTGTTGCCGGTAGAGCTGCCGACAGATGTTTTGTTCCTGCTTGCTTCAGAAATCAGCCACCGCGGTGCCGGCACTTGCTTGGCAATTGACGTCGAGAGTCAAGTCATCGTTTCTCCGTCGGGACGATCTTTCCCGTTTGAGCTTCCCGAGATGCAGCGGCGAATCTTCTTGGAAGGCATCGACGAGATCACATTCGTCTCGGAATATTCGTCTGCCGTCACCGCCTTCGAACGAGCTGATCAGACAAGCAGACCATGGAAATACCCGACGGAGGCTCCCACTACCCCCACTTGAATCTCATGCAACTGAGGAGGCAAGCCAATGCAGCACACATCGATCAACGAACCGTTTGAAACGTTAGTCGGTTGGCGTAGTCGAGATGTCGCAGATCCGAAAGTTTGGACGTATCAGATCACGAGTGAAGAGGAAGATGAGATCGAAACGGCGGTCAAAATCGCCCGTAACCTCGACAAATCATTTCATGATCTCACGACCAGTGACTTCCCGCTTCCAACCTTCGGGAAGCGCCTTCGCGAGCTTACCGATGCCCTCGAAAGTGGCCTTGGCTTCACTGTGATAAAAGGCTTGCCAATTGTCGACAAAACGGAAGATGAGGCGCGCCTAATATCGTGGGGAATAGGTCTGTATGTCGGCATTGGGCTTCCGCAGAATGACGGTGGAACGCTTATCCATGATGTTCGGGACCGAGGTGAAACCAGCCAGCAAACGTTGCGTGGTAACGGCAGCTCGGAAGAGATTCAGTTCCATATTGATCCTTGCGATGTCGTTGGACTATTTTGCCGGCGAGCGGCAGCCAAGGGTGGGGGCAGTAAGCTTTGCAGTTCGGTGGAAATTTGCAAACGGATAGCAGCCGAACAACCGCGGCTATTTGAGCACCTTCGGTCTATTATACCTTTTGCAGCATTGGGTGCCGGTCAGGATAGTGCGAACGTTTACTACGTTCCTGTCTTCGGCTGGCATAAAGGTGCGTTTACTAGCCACTATTATCGCGCCAGAATTATCAAGGCATCGTCTTTACCTTCGGTGGCGCTGAGCGACGAACAGAGAGCGGCGGTCGATCTTGTTCAAGCGATGGCCAGCGATCCGGAGATGCACATGGAAATGCAACTCGAGCCGGGCGATCTCCAATTGGTGAATAACCATATCGTCTATCACTCCCGCACCGCGTATGAAGATCACGACGACTTTGACAGGCGCCGCCACCTTTTTCGATTTTGGTTTTCTGTTCCGGGCAGTCGCGAACTGCCTGCCGAGTTCGCTGACGTATGGGGCAAGACTAAAGCTGGCAGTGTTAGAGGCGGTGTGCGCCTCTGGGATGGGAAGTTTGACGCTGTTGACCGATATCAAGAACGCATGGCTGGTCTTCACCATATGAGTCGGTGAGCCAGGGGGCTTGCAGGGCCCAAACCGTATGGACATTTTTGAAACCAACCGCGAATACCGTTATGGTCTCGCGGCAGTTTCGCAAACAAATAGATTCCGAAGAGCGTAGATTGCCTCGTAGCTATGGTCGGAGACGATGATGAATATTACAAACTCCGTGCATTGTCATCGGCTTGAGGCTGAAGCGATACACGTCCTGCGCGAAGTCGCGGCAACGTTTTCCAATCCAGTCATGCTTTATTCAATAGGTAAAGATTCCTCGGTGCTGCTGCATCTGGCGAGGAAGGCATTTTATCCTGCAAGACCGCCATTTCCGCTCCTGCATATCGACACCAGATGGAAATTTAAAGAAATGATCGCCTTTCGTGACCGCGTTGCGGCCGAACTAGGTCTCGATCTCTTGGTACATACCAATATGGACGGCATCGAGCAGGGCATTTCGCCGTTTGTGCACGGTTCGACAACATATACGCACGTGATGAAAACAGTCGCGTTACGCCAGGCGATCGACAAGTATGGCTTTGACGCGGCCTTTGGTGGTGCCAGGCGCGACGAAGAGAAGTCGCGCGCCAAAGAGCGCATCCTCTCCTTTCGCAATTCGTCTCATGCCTGGGACCCGAAAGGCCAGCGACCGGAAATGTGGAAAACCTACAACACTCGCGTCAGCGCCGGGGAGACCGTTCGGGTTTTCCCGCTGTCGAATTGGACTGAATTTGACATCTGGAATTACATATTCACGGAGAATATTTCGATCGTGCCGCTGTATTTTGCTGCGATGAGGCCGGTTGTAGTGCGTGATGGCTTGCTGATCATGATGGATGATGAGCGCATGCCAATAAACAAAGGCGAAACAGTGAAGGAAATGATGGTCCGTTTCCGCACGCTCGGCTGCTATCCACTAACGGCCGCGATGGAATCCGAAGCGACGACGTCTGAAGATATCTTGCGTGAATTGCTCGCGGGACGGACGTCTGAGCGGCAGGGCCGGTTGATCGACGGCGATGAGGCCGCCTCTATGGAGAAAAAGAAGCGTGAAGGATATTTCTGATGAAACGTGGGGGGCGCCTACTTCCGAAAATATCCTTCACTACCTTCGCGCGCGGGAAAACAAACCCCTATTGCGATTTCTAACCTGCGGCTCGGTGGATGACGGGAAGTCGACTCTGATTGGGCGCCTACTCTACGACACCAAACTCATCTTCGAGGATCAGTACGCCGCCCTTGAGCGCGACAGTCGCACTCATGGCTCTGCGGGAGGCGAGGTCGACTTCGCGCTTTTGCTTGACGGACTGGAAGCAGAACGAGAGCAGGGCATCACGATAGACGTCGCTTATCGCTTTTTTTCAACTGACCAACGAAAATTCATTGTTGCGGATACGCCCGGTCATGAGGAATACACCCGGAACATGGTGACAGGCGCCTCGACGGCTGAGCTCGCCGTTTTGCTGATCGACAGTCGCCAAGGCATTCTCCCTCAAACCCGGCGACATTCCTATATCGCTTCGTTGCTCGGCATCCGGCACATTGTCCTCGCTGTAAACAAAATCGATCTAGTCGCGTACGATAAGGCGACTTTTGATGCCATTGTCACCGCATTTCATGCATTCGCTGAGCGTCTCGGATTCTCCACGATCCAGCCCATCCCGATATCAGCCCGGAATGGTGATAATGTAACTTGTCACTCTCGTAACACACCCTGGTACAATGGACCTCATCTACTCCAGCATCTGGAGTTCATTCCGATTGAACGGGTCAATGGGCGAAAGCCGTTCCGTTTTCCGGTGCAGTATGTATCTCGCCCAAATTCCGATTTTCGCGGTTTCGCCGGTCAAGTGGCCTCGGGCTGCATCGCAGTGGGTGACGTCGTAACCGTCGCGAGGTCCGGCCGGTCAACGCAGGTCAGGGAGATTGTTACTCTGGACGGGCCGCTTGACTGCGCAGTCGAGGGACAGGCGGTAACGCTAGTTCTGAAGGATCAGCTGGATGTTTCGCGGGGAAATCTACTGGTTGCTCCCAACGATAGGCCCAACGTGGCTGATCAATTTCAAGCACACCTCATCTGGTTCGATGCAAATCCAATGATTCCAGGCCGCAGCTATATCCTTCGAACGGAGACCCACAGTGTAGAGGCGACGGTTACCGCCCTGAAGTATGCCGTTGACGTAAACAGCCTAGCCCATCTGGCCGCAAAGGCGCTGCAGATGAACGCGGTCGGGGTTTGCAATTTTTCCGTCCAGGCCCCGTTCGAATTTGACGCCTATGCCGATAACCGGAGCACCGGCAATTTCATCCTGATCGATCGGATAAGCAATCGCACCGTTGGCGCCGGCATGATAGATTTCGCGCTACGCCGGGCGAACAACGTCCACTGGCAGGCGATGGAAGTTGATCGCAACGCAAGAGCTGAGCTGAAACAGCAGCGGTCGACAGTCGTTTGGTTTACGGGCCTTTCAGGCTCCGGAAAATCTACGATCGCTGGCTCCTTGGAGAAGCTGCTACATGCAGCCGGCCGGCACACCTACGTTCTAGACGGTGACAATGTCCGTCACGGTCTCAGTAAGGATCTCGGCTTTACTGCGGAGGACAGGGTGGAGAACATTCGGAGGGTGGCCGAAGTCGCCAATCTGATGGCGGACGCGGGCCTGATTGTTTTGGTCTCGCTGATCTCCCCCTTCAATTCAGAGCGGCAAATGGCGCGCCGCTTGATGGTCCACGGCGAGTTCATCGAGGTGTTCGTCGATACGCCGATCGAAGAATGTGTCAGGCGCGACCCAAAGGGTCTGTACAAAAAGGCAATGCTCGGAGAGTTGGCCAACTTTACTGGCTTTAGCTCACCCTATGAAGTGCCCGAGAGCCCGGATATTCGGCTCGAGACCGTCGACCACAGTGCCAACGACCTCGCATTGCAGCTGTTCTCTTACCTTCAGGCTAGATCGTTCACATGATAGAGGCTCTTGAAGCCGCCGCGTTAAACGCGGGACGATCAATTCTCGAATTATATCGAAGTGGGTGTTCGGTCCAAGAGAAGGCCGATGGCTCACTTGTTACGGAGGCTGACTTACAGGCCGAAATTATCATTCGAGACCTGCTTGCTGGTCCATTTCCAGACATTCCCATTGTGGCTGAAGAAGCCGCCTCGACCGGAAAAATTCCCAACATACATGGTGGACGCTTCTTCCTCGTGGATCCACTAGATGGGACCATCGAGTTCGTCGACCGCACCGGCGAATTTACCGTAAACATAGCTTTGATCGATGACGGTCAACCTGTCGGGGGCGTCGTGTATGCCCCAGCCCTGGGAATCGCGTTTTCAGCTGAGCGGGGAAAGGCGGAAGCTTTAAACATCGCCGAACATGAGCGAATTGTGCGCCGAGCGCCGATCAAAGTTCGTCCACGAAAGAACCCGCCAGTTGCTGCCGTGAGCCGCTCTCACAATAGCCCAGATACCCGGATGTTTCTAAACGCAAATGGCGTCGAAATATGCCGAACGGTAGGGTCGTCGTTAAAGTTCTGCTTAGTGGCTTCGGGTATAGTTGATGTCTATCCCCGTTTCGGTCGAACTATGGAATGGGACACCGCTGCCGGAGATGCTGTTCTAAGGGCGGCTGGAGGCACTACTGCGTTGCTGGATGGTACACCATTACTCTATGGCAAGCGGTACCAGGAGAGCGGCCACGACTTTTCGAACCCGCCCTTCGTTGCCTGGGGCGCGGCATAATTTAGTGGCATAATTTAAAAGCCAATGAATGAATGGGATGCAGGGACCGAGGCGCGAGGCCGATCTAGTCGCACGGATTAAACCAATCCGCTCTGTACGCCTTTGTAACGGTCAAGGCCGGCACGCTCATCCCGATACCGGATCGACCTTCCGTCCCCTAGCGTGTAAGCGCCACATACAGTTGTCTCGGACCTTCAAATGGTAGTCGACCGTGGGCCACGAGCGAATTATTGAGAATCAGCACATCATTCGCTTCCCATGGGAAGGTTCTTTGACAAGTCTCTTGTATCGAACGGATATCCGCGAGCAGCTCCGGTGGGAAAGCAGTGCCGTCGCCGAAGGATGCATTTTGCGGGAAGAGGGACTCATTACCGTCGTATATATCCAGGAGAGCTTCATAAGTGTCCCCGGGAAGTCCTGAAGGATGGAATTGATCGGCCTGATTAAACCAGATCCGCCGTCCACTCTCAGGGTCAACCCGGTACGCCGGCGTGACGTTGCTCACGCGAATATAGCCGCCGTCAAGAATTTCGAGCAAGTTTTCGTTTTCCTGGCAGAACCGTCTAACCTCTGACAGGTCTTCCGTATCAAATGTCTGCTGCCAAGTTGCCCCAAAGCCCGGACTACCTGGCAGAACCCTCACGTAACGGACACCGCCATGCTTTTCGAAAAGGTCAATGACTTTTTCGGGCATGCATTCGAATATCGTTCTTGAGTCCGCCATGCACGCCATACCGCCAACAGCGGCAGGTTGAGGGCAAGAGAAATAGATCCTTCCCGGCCAAGTCGCGGAATAAGATAGTTCGTTATGCAACGATATTGGAAGATGCGGTGGGTATTCTGATGCAGTATAGATACCGTCCCCGAGTTTTGTCCTTGGGGAGTTACCATTGACGTATCCCCATAGCCCATCGGAAGTCTCAGAAGCAAACCTCCGCAGCGTGGGAGCATCAGTCATTGAGAAGCCACGAAAAAGGATGGCCCCAGACTTGTTCAGATGCGCTATGACCCGCGCCTCGACTTCGTGATATGACGCGATCGCATCGGATATAGTGTTTGGATTGCCCACACTAGCTGAAACGCATAGAACCTCGATTTCCCCTGAGGAAAAGGTGCCAAGCCCGAATGGCGACGTGCTGTGGTCTTTCGTTGCCTTTTGGTGGTGGCTATCCATGAGGGTTCCTCCATTTTGATCCGGGGTTCGCGAGGCGCAGTCAAGTGCTGAGTTCTGCTTGAAATTTGAGGCCCTGCCGTTTTCCGATCTCGATGTCCATGGCATGCTCTTAATCTGCTGCCGACTAAGCGCGTCCTTCAGCCATGCGATCATATTCTGATGTCATCAGGCAACCTGCTCGAACGAGGATTACTACCTGGCACGAGCAAAGCGGACGAGCGTCATGCTGTTAATGATCTAAGCGTCCCGTGCTCTCGGCGTTAATGCCAGTCGTGTTCCCTGGCCTAAGATCTTCCCAAGTCACGTTCACAAACTCAATACAGGACGCACGACTGCCAGGGCCACAGGCAGTTTTCCAGCCTGAAGGGATCGAAAATGAATTTGGCCAAAGCGAATACTGACGGTGATCGTTGACGAGCACCAAAAACTCGCGGGCGTCGTCTTCAAATGGGTTCTTCATCGAGACTGCCTTCGTTCGTGGCGCACAGTTCCGATACGGCGGTCGCGCCATTATAGATGGATGAGGAGGGACCATGTACCTTTAGAAGCCACAGAAATATAGGGAGCAGGGCCTCATTCGCGTAGGATGATATGCAAGCCCTGATACAAATCCAAGTTAGAGAAAGATATATAATAGAAAATAAAGTCGCGTAGGATCGCTTTAGTGACAGAAGTATCTCACCATCTTTACTTGAGCCTTTCTCCATTATCAGCCCATCCCCTTGATCCGAGTCATGCTGATGTTGTTCAACTAGGGTGGAGCTGAAGCTGACTGAGATGAGCGAGTCACCGATATCATGCAATCCAACATCGAACAGGTTCGATTTCCGAGGACGGGACTGTATGAGGAAGCTTTCCGATCAAAGCGTGGAATGTTGGTTTATCAACCAGCATGAGGCGCGCCATGAAACGTGGGCATTGGCTCTCACGACCGTTGGTGAACGGTCGAGGGCCGACGGATTTCGCCACCTCGTCGACCGTCGTGCATTCCTGGTCCGTAAAGGTTTCCTGAGATCCGTCCTGAGCATCTACCTTGGAATACCCGCAAATACAGTCCAAATTCATGTCGGTAGCAGTGGCAAGCCGTACATCAACAGTCACGACGGTATCTTTTTTAGTTGCTCCTCCTCGAGAGAGATCGCGGTCGTCGCTATTACCAGACATCCAAAAATCGGAGTTGATGTCGAAGCGGTAGGCCAAGCGGATGACGTGTCGATTGCTTCTGCCTTCTTCTCGCGCTCTGAGCAGCGGTTGGTCGAGGCAACGATGGTGCAGTACTCCTGCTCAAAATCTGATGCCACTCTCCACGTGTGGACGCAGAAGGAGGCTTATCTCAAAGCTCTGGGTGTCGGATTACAACACCTTCGTGACTTCGAACTCCAGTATGTCCAAGGGAAAGCGACCGTCGCGGAGACTTTCTTAGAACCCGGAATCGGGACCACGCTTGACCACCCCTGTCGGCGGACGAGGCCATCATTTCGCCTATCCGGCTCTGAACTTCGTTAGTTGTTCAATGAGCCTCATATTCTGGTGTTCTAATCCAACGGTGATCCTCAGAGCTTGGGGCCACCCATAGGACGCAAGACCGCGTACGGCAATGCCGCGCTCGAGGAGAAATCGCTGGATGGCTTCGGCTAGGTCAGATTGAAGAATGATGAAATTTGCGTCCGATGCCTCAACTTTGAAGTCTAGTGCTGCGAGGCCTTCGACAAGCTTAGCCATGGCGTTGCGATTGCGAGCGCAAGATGCTCCAACAAATTGGTCGTCTTCCAGAGCGACTACGCCAAGGTATTGATTGATCGACCCGATCGAGAATGGCTGCCGCACCGCGTGTATTTTTTCTATCAGCGCCTCTGATCCAATTCCGAAACCAAGCCGAAGCCCTGCGAGACCGTAGGCCTTCGAAAAAGTTCGCAGCACCAAAAGGTTTGAAGCGCGTTGCGCCAGCCGCGCGGACCCGATTCGTCGAAGAGGCTCAACGAATTCAACATATGCTTCATCAAGAACGACCGTAACCGAGCTTGGGATTTCCTTGAGAAATGCGACGAAGGCGGCCTCGGTGAAGAAGCCTGGTGCCGGGTTGCTGGGGTTCGAGATGAATATCATAGACGTATCCGGATCTACCGCGCGTGCGATGCCCGCCAGATCCGTCTCCCATCCACATTCGGAGACGGTTATACTGCGCGCGCCGGCGAGTTCAGTCGCCTTCCGATACGCAGTGAAGGCGTGCTCGCAAAATATGGCGTTGCGTCCAGGCAAGAGCAACGCTCTGGCTGCGAGGTCCAGCAAATCGTCGGTGCCGTTTCCGATCGCGATGCACGCACGGGAGACCGAGAACTTGTTGGCTATCGCATCCTTCAACGCTGAGCAGCCGCCATCCGGATAACGAGACATGTCCACGTTAAAGTCTAGAAGGGCCTTGACCACCCTCGGATCAGAGCCGGCTGGGTTCTCATTCAACGCCATATTGATGAAGGGTTCGTCCATAGGTGGACGATCGGGAGCTCGCCGTGCCATTCGATTCAAAAAGGGGTAATTGGTGGACTTGCCGGTGCCGTCAGCCATCACCGTTCCCCGAGACCATGTGAACAATCCGTAGAAAAACGGGAGCGATTTTTCAATCTGAGCTCTTCTCCAGCCCTGAGACACTCTCGCGCCAGGATTGCCGTGGGGTCAACGACGTGCATGTCGACCGTCGCTGACGCGGCGATCAAATCCCATATTAGGGGCAACTCTGTGCAAGCCAAGACCGACGCGGCGGCTCCAGCGTCAGCGAGCTCAGTTAATGCAAGGGACAAGGCCTCTTTGCCCTCGTCGACCCTATTAGCTTTAACCGCGTCGATCGCATTTGAAACGCCAGCGCACGCGCTCTCAGAAGGCACAATCGATTGCAGCCCGACTTCGCTTAAGCCATGCTGATAGATTCCGGCGGAGATCGTTCCCTGCGTTCCGAGAATACCGACAACCGACCCTCGAGGCAGCATCCCGGTGATGTGGCGACACGTAAGCTCGACCATGTTCAAAATCGGAGCCTTGGATATTTCCCTAATCTCGGCGAGCCAATGGTGAGCGGTGTTGCATGGCATCGCAATTACGCTGGCGCCGGATCGATTCAGCTTTTCGATCGCGCTCAAAATGAATGGAAGGCTCGAGGGAGCATTTTCGTCTAGAATAGAGGCGGTCCGATCTGGTGTTGAGGGATCAGCAAGAACAATCATTGGAATGTGATCCTGATCTCGATCTCCCTCTGTTTGGTCCGCGATTTTCTTGAGAAGGTCGAGTGTTGCTAACGGACCCATGCCTCCTAAGATACCAACGAACTCGACCGAGGGGATTTTCTGCTCATCTACAATCTTGCTTTCGAATTCAGCTCCCATCCGCCCGCAGTTCGAACAATCGCGATTGCATATGCCGAGATAACCTTCCGGTTCTCGCAGATGGGGGTCAGTGCAGTAATCTGTTCCCATCATGGACTCCGTAAATCAAAGCGTCACCAAATGTCTCCCTCCTTTCTCTGAAGCATGGCGGGATGATGCCGCACCCAACGAGATTCGGGAATTGCGACCCTGATGAGGATAACAATCTGGAGGGGACTTTCAGTCACTAGGCTAATATGTGACAACGATTACCATTGAGAGATGTTAGCAACATATTGCCCGCGCGAAAGTAATGTGCGCGCTATTTTATTAAATATATTATGTGAGCGCTCAAACTCTCCGAGCTGCAAGATCCCGGAGCTCTGCTGGTAAATAAGAGATATTGTGGTCGGAAAAGGCACCGAGCGTTTGCTTGTCGAAGATCGTGCGGAGCGGAATTTCAACTCCTAAAGTGCTTCGCAATTTTGATAGCATGCGAGCGGCACTGAGTGAGTGGCCCCCTAGATCGAAAAAGCTGTCATCAACGCTGACCGAGGGAACGTTCAGGATCTCCTGCCAAATATTCGCTACCACTTGCTCGAAAGCAGTCCTCGGCGGGACGTGCGATTTGCGCCCTTGGTGCTCAGGATCCGGCAAAGCACTCTTGTCGAGCTTTCCATTGACTGTCAGAGGAAGAGCCTGCAGCGGCACGATAGCTGACGGTATCATGTAGTCCGGCAGGATGGTCTGAACAAATACTCGGAGGTCTGCGATGTCGAGTTCAACGCCGGCTGCGGGGATAACGTAAGCGACGAGGCGAGACGCCTCGGCGCCGCCATAGATGCGCGCGATAACTGCGGCCTGCTGCACGGAGGGATGACGGGCCAGGGCGGTCTCAACCTCACCGGGTTCGATGCGATACCCGCGGATCTTGACTTGTTGATCGGCCCGGCCGAGGAAGATCAGCTGGCCGTCCTCACGCCAGCGGGCCCGATCTCCCGTTCGATAGAGGCGCTCGCCTTTCCCGAATGGACTCGCGACGAACCGCTCCGCCGTCAGATCGGGCCGGCCGAGATAGCCGCGTGCGACGCCAGCGCCTCCAATGAAAATCTCACCCGCAACGCCGATCGGTACTTCCTGCATCTCACGGTCGAGCAACTGAACGACGGCGTTGCCGATTGGTTTGCCGATAGGAATAGAGGCTTCATCGCAAGTTTGGACGATCGGAAAGTATGTCGTCGTCATGGTACATTCTGTCGGCCCGTACAAGTTGACGAGTTTGAGGTCTCGCCCGCTACGAAGCAAGCTGACCGCGAGCTTGGGAAGGAGCGGCTCGCCGGAGGTGAGCACGATCCTAAGGCTCCCGAGAGCTTCAGGATTGGAAGAGGAGCACTCTATCAATGCATGCAAATACGACGGAGTTATGCTCAACAGGGCGCTCGGTTGATAGAAAGCAATCTTATCGAAAAGATGCTCTGGATCCCGTGCAGATTCTTGATCGAGTAGGATGCAGCTCGCGCCAATCGTAAGAGGATAAATTAGGTCCCGGAGCGACGCATCGAAACCCATTGTCGGGATCTGTACTATAACATCACTATGATCGAGGCCAAAACTTTGGTCCAGAAACCGGAAATAGTTCGCGATTCCGGTGAAAGTTGACATCACGGCCTTGGGCTGGCCACTTGATCCTGAGGTGAAGTAGATGGCCGCGACGTCTCTCTCAGAAAGGGAGAGAAGTTTAGGGCGGCCATCGGCGTTTCGACAGGATATGAGTTCTTCGAATTGGATGTACTCACGTTCCGAGGAAACCTTAATCTTGTCACAGATGACCAATCCGCATCGAGCGGTTGTTAGAACTACTTCGATGCGTGCCTGGGGCAGTCGGGAGTCTAAAGGGACGTAAACCGCTTTAATCTGCATGAGCGAGACGATCGTGGCGACGGTCACCACAGATCGAATGGTTTCTACGCCGACTATTGCGCCTGGCTGCACCCCCAGTGAAACTAGGCGACCTGAAATCTTGCCGACCAGAGCCATGAACTCGATGTATGTTAGTGCTTGTGTTCCATCATCGATAGCTCGACGCGACCCGTGCACCTGAGCGCAGTGATAAATTCTTTCAACCACGGAAAATGAAGAAGCCTCGCTCAAGGAAGCTCTCCCAGAGTAGCTTTTGAGTATTTCAAGCTCGATCTTTGAGAGGAAATTGATTTTTCGGAAAGAGCGTGTGGGGTCGTCGATCGCGTTCTGGAGGAAGTTCTTGAAGTGCTCGACGAACCGTTCGGCGGTGGTGCGCAGGAAAAGGTCAGTCGCAAAGTCGAGCCGACCCTGATAGGTAGAGCCGGTTTTTTCCAGATATATGGCAAGGTCGAATTTGATGAACGGGCGCCGATTGATGGCGAACCACTCAACCGCAAGCCCATGCATGATCGGAAGCGGTTCGGGCTCGCCCTGGAGCGTAAGGGTGGTCTGCAGGAGAGGTGTGCGCCCGGCCGTCCTCGGCAAGTTCAGAGCCTCAACGATCTTCTCGAACGGGACCTCCTGATTGGCATATGCTTCAAGCGCAGAGGCCCGGACCCGTTCAAGAAGCTCCGTGAATGATGGGGCGTTACTCAAGTCGACCCGTATCGGCAGAGTGTTGACGAAAAATCCGATGACATTTTCCATCTGTTGATAGGTGCGCCCAGAAACCGGTGAACCCACGATGATATCGTCTGCTTCGGTCCATCGACTGAGCAAAGCTTGATAGACCGCGAGGAAGACCATGTAGGGTGTGACTTTGTGCTCCCGGCAGAAGGGTTCGAGTTTCTCCACAAGTTCGATTGGAAGGTCGAAGCTGACGCTGTCGCCTTGGAAAGTTGGGGCCGACGGGATCGAGTAATCTGTCGGAAGCTCGAGCGGCTCCGGCGCATGCGCAAGGGTCTGGCACCACGATTGAAGTTGATCTTCGAGTGCCTGCGATGAAAGCGCGCGCCGCTGCCAACTGGCATAGTCGCTATATTGGATCTGCAGATCCGGCAGCGTTGGTGGTACTCCACGCTGTAAAGCATCATATGTAAGCAGAAGCTCGCGAGCTAGTAGACCTGCGGACCACCCATCGAAGGCGATGTGATGGATAACCGCTAGAAATATGAATTCCTCTGGCGCGACCTTGATCACGGAAACACGCAAGATCTCCGAGGAAGGCTCCATGCCTTTCGCAAGTTGCCCGTCGATCCACCTGGCCAATTCCAAAGTTGCGTCGTGTCGTCCAGAGAAGTCAACGAACCCTACCTCCACCTCATGCTGGCACGCGCTGAGCATCGGCGTCCCGTCGGCAGCCGTCCGCACTAGGGTCCGCAACACCTCGTGGCGAGAGACCACACCACGCAATGCAGTCTGGACCAAATCCAGATCGACTTTGCCCACGAACCGAAGTGCGAAGGGGACATTATAGCTGGCACTGGCCGCAGGCTCGATCTGGTTATACAGCCACAATCGCTCCTGCCCAAAAGAAACCTCCTCTTTCGAAGCCGCTCCCCATATCGGCCCCGAAATCGTCTCGGAAAACGCCGCCGTCTCTTGTTCGACCAGTGCTCTGAGACGAGCGTTTCGTTCCGAATCGGTTGCGCTATCGTCCACTCTGTTCCTCGCTAGCAAGCAACTGCGCTCGGGCAAAGATGTCCTGCTCTCGCTTAGTGACATATGCGTCAACGACAGCGGCCAACTTCTCGATCGTGGGAAACTCGAATATTGTCGGCAGAGGGAGTTTGACTTGAAAGTCCCGCTGGATGCGAGAGTGAAGCCGCATCGCCATAAGAGAATGACCGCCAAGCTCGAAGAAAGTCTCATGGACTCCGATCGGAGCGACTTTAAGAACGTCCTGCCATATTTCGGCGATTACCCTCTCGATGTCGGTCCGTGGGAGAACTTGTTCAATCCCGCTCGGGTTCTCAGGATCAGGCAGAGCGCTACGATCGAGCTTGCCATTAACGGAGAGGGGGAGCGCCTGAACTGTAACAACAGCAGACGGAATCATGTAGTCCGGCAGAATGTCCTGAAGAAATGCTCTGAGACCGTCAGTGTCAACTTTGAAGTCCCCAGCTGGCACGACATAGGCAACAAGGCGAGCCGAATCGGCATTGCCGTAGACGCGCGCAAGAACTGCGGCATGATCCACTGATGGGTGCCGCGCCAAGGCGGTTTCAACCTCGCCGGGCTCAATACGGTTACCCCGTATTTTGATCTGTTGGTCGGCTCTGCCGAGGAAGATCAATTGTCCGTCCTCGCGGATGCGCGCTTGATCTCCAGTCCGGAAAAGAAGGTCGCCTTTATGGAAGGGGCTGGCGACAAATCGCTCGGCGGTGAGGTCGGGGCGACCGAGATAACCGCGTGCGACGCCTGCCCCTCCAATGTAGATCTCACCGACGACGCCGTTGGGGACTTCCCGCATTTCCGCGTCAACGAGGTGGACGAATGCATTGTTAATTGGCTTTCCGACTGGAATGATTTCCCCTTGGAAATCCCTAGGGATTGGGAAATAGGTCGTAGTCATTGTGCATTCGGTTGGACCATACTGGTTTACGATAACTGCATCGGTGCCGAAAACACGCTGAACCTTCTCCAGGAGCCGTGGTTCGAAGATCTCGCCGCTGACCAAGATCAGCCTAACCGATCTTGACCAGTCCTCTTGGCTGAGCTGGTCACAAAGTAAGCCAAGGAGCGACGGCGTTATGCTGAGGATCGCGGATATCTCTCCGGACCGCAACGCGTCTTCATATGGTTCAATATCCCGAGTAGAGGTTTGGGCTGGGATTACCAAAGTACCTCCGACCGCCAACGGAGTGAAAATATCGCGAATTGCCGCATCGAATGTCAGTGCGGATATGTTCAAGGCGGTGTCGCGGTCGTTCACGCCATATTCCGATATAAGATATTGAAGATAATTGAGGACAGCCCCATGCGACGCCGTTACAGCCTTTGGCTGACCGGTCGAGCCAGATGTAAATGCGACATAAGCGGCCGCGACGCGGTCTCCACCAACATCTATCGAACAATTTAGCTCGTCCAAGCCCTCCCCCAAATCTACGACGAGCAGGCCCGCCGAAAGAAATGCCGCCTTTGTGTCTCCGATGGTCACCACTGCCTTCGCGGCCGAGATGGTGAGCATCAAGTTGATACGCTCGCGCGGAAACTGAGGATCGATCGCAACGAATGCCGCTCCACGGGCCAAGATCCCAAGAAGGCCAACGATCATGTCGAAAGACCGGGGAATGGCGACAGCGACGACGTCGCCATGTTCGATGCCTATGCGAGCGAGGCGTTGCGCGAGGTTTTCAGCTTGAGCTACCAGATCTGCGTAGGTCAGGTGTCTGCCGGAAAATTTGATGGCGGGAGAGTCAGGCACAGTATCAGCTGTTCTCCGGACGAGATCGTAAAGGCAACTTGCCTGAGCAACGTTGTCCCGCAGATCTGTAAGAGACCGTGACGATCCGAATTCTTCAATGTCTGACATGATCGACTGCTCCCGTTTACTGAATTACTCGCTCATATCCGTCTCAGACAACACAGTCTCCGATCAGGCGAACAGTACTTTTCGCTCTTTTAAGTCGTTCTGGTCTGAGCCTCTTCCGAACCCCTGTTCGTGCAGATATGCTTGGAAATCTTCCTTTCCCAAGACTCCTGATCCGCGGCTAAAAGCTTCAGCTTTTACCCAGTTTAGTGACGACGAAATTTCGTCATTACTCAGCGAGAACCCGAGCTCTGTCGCCACGGCCGCAATAACACGTGTGCTTGCAAGGGCAGTAAGATGGACTTGTGGCGGGATACCGAGAACCGTCTGCGGATTAAACGGTTGAAACAAATCTGGATTCGTGAATGGCGTTCCAGTCGAGATCGAGTTCACGCCTGTACCTACAATTGGGTCGGTCGCTCCTAGAGGCCGCCCGGAAACGTCGCTCACATAGCGAGCCAAAGATGGGAGCATTTTTAGGTTAATTTCCTGGCGCCACAAAGGCGCTCGAACTCCGAACCTCTTAGCAAAAGCCTCAGGTTGAAACCCGAGGATGAATAGCAATTGTTCGGTGGCCGCCATCCCTGCTCTTTCTCCAAGAGAGAGCCACGAGCTTGTAAGACCGTAAACGCCAGCGGAGAGGGCTTCGAGCGTGTTCACAAGCCCAAAGCCGAGGTCATTGTGCATGTGCGCCACAAAACCTACTTCGCTGCCAACACTTCCGACAAGGTCACGATAGTAAGTCCTACTTTCTGATGGATACAAGGAGCCAACGGTGTCACATACTATAGCCATGGACATGCCTGCTCCAGTCAACGCCACGGCAGTATCGGCAACGCGACCTGGGTCGCTACGACAGGCATCCGCAAGTGCTACGTCGACGCATAGCTCGGGCCGCTTATCTTTCGCATACCGCACCATGTCGACGGCTGATTTTGCTGCCTGTGCTCCGTCGCAATGCATCATAGTCTGAGCCATTCGGTCGGAAGCTGGAACGGCTATAAATATTCGGGGAAACTTCGCCCCATCGACTGCTGATAAGAGAAGATCTATATCCTCGCGGATAGCGCGCCCGGCGGCGCCAATGTAGCATTCTTCAACCTCCTCCGCGACCTGGCGGGTTGCGCGGAACTCCTCTTTACCTGCGCTCGGGAAACCAGCATTGAAGACGAGATGGTGCATAGCCGCGGTGCCGAACAATGCGGATTGTCGTCTTGCGATCTGCACTCGCTGATCCCCATTCAGGAGAGTTTTGCCCTGAGCTCCGTCGCGCGCTATCTCCTCATGAATGATCACCTGGCTCCTTTGAGCGCTTTCTCGGATCAAATCAGACATGCTGCCCTCCATTTGAACGGCGATAGAATTTAATGTCCTCAAACGCCGAACCGGTCTAAGGAACCCCGTCCCAACCGCCAGGCGACTCCTCGTTGCGAAAGCCGGCGCCGACCCGTTCTTCCAAGAGTTTCGCTACGATCGTCAGGTCTGCCAAAGGACCGCTGCTGGCGATTGCCTCGCGGTAGATAGCTTGTATGGCCTGTCCCACCGCCATTTCGACCCCCGCGGTTTCTGCGGCGGCAAGGCAGGCCGACACATCATGGTCGACCAGCGCAAGGCTGGCGCCGAAGTCGAACGTTCTCGTGAGAACATGGTTGGGAAGTTTGACGAGGGTGACATCACTCGCTGCGGATCCAGCGTTGATTACCTCAAGGAATACACCGGGCGAGATACCGACTTTGCTGGCGAGCGTCAGGGCTTCAAGAGCTATCACCAGATTACCGGCGGTAATAAGATTATTGGCCACCTTCAGATATTGGGCTTGACCGACGGCATCGCCAACGTAAACGATCTTGGATGCGTAGGATTCGAGGATGGGTTTCAGGCTCTCCGCGAGCGCAGAAGGGCCGCTCACCATTGCAGCGAGCTCGCCGCGTTGAGCTCGTCGCGGCCCGCCTGTGACAGGCGCATCCAATGTTTGGATCTCTCGCTCAGCGAGCGTCCCTTCTATTTTGGCGGCCAGCTCGGGGCCGGTCGTCCCGACGTTGATGTATGTGTGCACACGATCGCCGTGCAAAATACCGTCTGGGCCACCGGTCACGCTCCAGTAAGAACCGGGGCCACTCACGCATCCTAGTATGACTTCACAACTTGTAGCTAGATCACGTGCGCTCGATAAGGCTCGGAACCCAGCCCTCTTCAATAACTCAGTGGCAGTCGGATCGATATCACAGATTGTGACATTGTAGCCGCCGTCTGCCAGTCGCCGGGCGATTGGCGCGCCCATTTTTCCTGCTCCAACGATTCCGATGTTCAATCCGTTTGCTGCCGAGCAAGACATTACATCTTCTTTCAGGAAGGAATTTTTGACACAATAATACGAGGTGAACCGACAATAGAGTTCAGTTGTGTTTCTTGTTAAGTGACGGGGCCGGAATATTTCCGAATATATTCCGTAAAATTATGTCCCTACATGCGCGATTCAGCGGAGACAATTAGGCCCGACCCCGCTCCGCGGCCACTTTGCTCAATCCACATCGCGTGGTATGTGCCCTGATGGGCCAGCAGATCAGCATGCGCGCCGCGTTCTACAATGCGACCGTCCTTGAGAACAAGAATTTCATCGTAGCCGACTATTGTCTCTATTCTGTGGGCTATCGCGATGACCGACTTTCCCTGCAGGTGATTTTCCAACTTTTTGCGCAGCCCAGCTTCGGACAACACATCCAAGCTCGACGTAGCCTCATCCAAAATAAGGATCGGCGCGTCCTTCAGCAACGCTCTGGCAAGCGCGAGCCGCTGTCTCTGTCCACCGGAAAGCTTCACTCCGCGCTCGCCGATATGGGCGTTATAGCCGCATCTCCCCTGAGTATCCCGTAGCTCCTCAATGAATTCGCAAGCACCGGCAAGGCTCGCGGCATTCTGAACAGCGGCGAGGCTCGCGCCGGGCTTTCCGAACCGAATGTTATCCAGAACTGACCGACTCAGAATGGCCGTTTCCTGCGACACCACTGCCATCGTGGAACGCAGGCTACCGTTGGTGATATCGGTAATTGATCGGTCGCCGATAGTAATTGACCCCGAGTCAGCTTTATGTAGCCGGAGCAGGAGGTTTATAATGGTGGATTTCCCGGCTCCTGATGGGCCAACGATTGCCAGGCGCCTACCTTCGGGCACTACAAATGTTATGTCTTCTACTTGTGAGTCAGAAGAAGGGTAGCGGAAGGAGACTCGATCGAATTTGATCGATGTGTCTGTTAAATCCAACGGCGTTTGCGTGTTTTTGTTCTCGGGCGGAATGGGTCGCGCTATGGATCGGATGCCTTCTTGAACAACACCTATGTTCTCAAAAATCGACGACAGCTGTTGAGTGACGTTCACAGAAGCACTAGCGATATGCCACACGAGCGGGATGATTAGCGCGAACTGACTGGGCTCCACCTCGCCTTTGCCAGCGAGCCATAACGATAGACCCAATGTGCTGCCTATCAGCCCGCCATTTAGAAATGCCAATAAACTGCTAAATATGCTATTCTGCGTGAGCAGTGCTTGATAGGTCTGGTTGTGCTCACGGAGCCCCTCCCGGATAAAATCATTCTCAGCACCCGCTCCAGAATACAGCTTTATAGTCTGGATGTTAGCGTAGGTGTCAACAAGCCTCGCCGTAACAGACGACCGCATTTTTGACATCTCTCGCGATTGTTGTTTCAGACGAGGGAGGAAGCAGGCCAGCAGGCTCGTATAAATCAGTATCCAGATCGTTACAGGCACTGCGAGTACTAAGTCGGCGTTTGCCAACATAAACAACGAACTTCCCGCGAAGACGACGATATACCAGACAGACGTCGTCGCAGTTACGATGGTATCTCTTAAAGCTGGACCGGTCTGCAAAACTCGGCTAGCCAGCCGGCCGGAAAGGTCACTGTGGAAGAACGAAATGGGTTGCCGAGCGATATGCGTGTGGCTCTGCCAGCGAACAAGGGTCGGCAGATTTGCTGAAATTGCATGGTTCGTAAACAAGCGATGCAGCGTCGAAACGGCCGGATGAAACGCCACGAAGAACACGATGATGGGAACCGTATAGGAGGATAACTGGTTTGCGCCGTTTAGTGATGTCCTGATGAAATAGGCTATCGCCGCTGGTATCATCGTATCGATCACAGCTGTTATGGTTCCTAGTACCAGTATAGCGGCCAAAGGGCGCCAAGTCTGGCGGATAAAAAAAAGGTAAAAGCTCTTAAGGTCGGGAGGAAGAGAAACCTCATCGCTCTCTGGCGTGATGTCGACCATCAACTGTAGTCGATCGATGAATTCCCGGATAAGATTCACAGGGCTAGCACCGCGGTGATTGAATATGACGAGATACTTGGTCACACCGAGGGTGGAGTGGAAAGTGGAATGGTAAATATATTCCAGTTTATTGCCGAGAGATACGATTAGAACCCATATCCAAAACGATCGATCACATAGTCGAACCGCTTGGCTACTATATTGCGCGTTTCAGTGTTATAGTAATCTCGGTAGCCAGTTCGAACAGTGAAGTTTAGCCGCGCCAATGCTTTTCCCGGAACAATTTCCGCCTTTTTACAAAAGAGAGCCAGATCTTCTTCCAGAGTTTCAAACCGAGCGACACTTGTTACCATGTCCGCCCCTTTCTCGTCCATGAACCAGTCCTGCGGATTTCCTTCGCATTCGTTGATACGATTGCCCCCATATTCAGACATGATGAAGCTTGAGAAGTCGCCGAGTTTAGCGACCACAAACGCGTCGTTGCGTAAGCTGGAAAAACGATGCGCTTTCTCAAGCCACCAGCAATAACTGGAAACCATCAGGTCCCACGGGTTGCGCACAACTGCCAACCGGCCGGTGCTTTCCCAAAGGTCGCTTCCGACAATTGTGTAAAGATCACGAGCTTTGATATGTTTGTGTAGGCGGTGTTCACAATATTGAGACAGCTGTGCTGCAGCCGACTGCTTTTGTCGCAGAGGCGTCGATGCCTCCAGAAAGTCGTGCACAGAGGTGCCCCCACACTTAGGGATATGAATAAAAATGACGCGTTGCTCTGGTTTGATTGGGTAGACCCGTTTAAACGGCATCGCAATTGAACCCGTCATATCCTCTCTCCGTCGAAGTTATGATCACACATGGGAGTGGCGAGCGTTGTAAGAACAGTTACGGCAGTGCGCTCGGCGTCGTAACGACGGTAGGTTTCGGCAAGTTTCTCGCAGTTTGCTTTGTAACGTTCATTCTGCAAAATGGCCTCAACAGCCCGTCGTATGCTTCGCGGCGTCGCCCGTTTAAGGCTTGAAGATTCGCCCAGGCCATGAAACTTAACCCGAGCCCCACAGCCGGGTTGGTCGGCGCGCATGGGATAGACCAAAACAGGTACTCCGATCGCGAATGCTTCCTTCAGGGATCCGCCGCCGCCGTGTGTGATCAGCAGCGAACAGGCCTTCAAGATTTCTTGCTGTGGTATCCAGGGATGTACTCGCACGTTACTGTACGACAAATGATCGCTCATTTGGATTGCCGCAACATCTTCCGCAGAACCCGCCGCGATAACGAGGCGGTATTCTGAGTTCCCGAGAGCCTTGATCACATCGAGATAGAAGGGCACGATATGTGCATGAGAAGCGCGCCGCACGGTTCCAAGCGAACAGAGAACCAAGGGACCATCCCCTTCAGGAACAAATTCGGAGATATCCGAAGTGTCAGCAGATTGCCGCACGCACGGTCCCACAAAAATTGCCGGACCAAGATTTTCCGGTTCCCTTGGGAAATCAAATTCTCTGGCCTGCAGGACAATTTCGGGCACGCCGGCGTATCGCATATCGAAACGAACAGGACGATCCATGCGGCGGAATTTGCCCCCCGCGAGTTTTTCGATAGCCGCCTCTTCGAGCCAACGATTATCTGCAAAAATCAGATGATTTACTGACTCCTTTAGGCAGTACCAAAAATAGGAAAGTTCTTGTCTCTTCCATGCTAAAGCGACGCGTAGCTGACCTGCCTTCCCGGCTTTAGGCACTAGCGTGGACGTGTAGGGAGGTGTCATCGGTGAACGTGTCAACAGCGGCTTGGTGCTGACGGACACACACTTTGCTCCCGTCTTATCGAAGAATGGCAGATATTTCAGAAGGAACGGGTCAAATACTATGAGGTCGGGAGCATTACGCTCCACGAAAAGTGCGATGTCAGACTGTATGGCCATCAATCGAGCATTGCGACGGTCGGCAATGGTACCCCGGCGAAAGAAGGCATCGGCGATGCTTCGTTGCTTTTTGGTGCCCTCCAGCCATTTAAAGGAAACAACACCGAAGGGCTGCCCGCGGAAATGATGAGCAGCGCTTGGGGAGACTATATAGGTAACTTGATTGCCGGCTTCGTAGAGGCGCTGGGCGAGACCCAGAGTTCCGTTGAGGTGGCCGATGTACCGGTCGATAACAAACACAAAACGCTTGGCTCTCACCTCTGTTTCAGAATGAGTAACCCGTGGTTCGGGCCTCGCGCCGCCGGCTGGGGTAACCCGGTAGCAGGAGCTACTGGCACCTAAAGGCCCGAATAAGTCCTGCATCGCAAAGCCCCGGGACACATTTGAGTTTCAATTCTAGTTCGTCGTGCAGTTTTGCCGCGGCCGCCTGCTTGTTCCTCTCGCGTACAGCGTGCACGAGCGCCTCTAGAATTTCGATATAGACGGCTGCTTGCGATTCTTGCTCAATGAAAAGCGACCGGAGATAGCGCGTTTTCTCGTGGACGCCGCGGACTACTTCGAAGCAAGCTCCAGAACCTGCGGCTCGAAGACAGTCCTCGAAAAAAAGCTCGAGGCTGGAAAGGGCAGAAGCACCCCCTTCTCGGATTGCATCGAGGTGAAATAGCCACCCCTCGGTCAGCCGATTAAGTGTCGCAGTCTTAGCATGCTCAATAATGTGTTCCACCGAGCATTTCACCAATTGCGAACGGAGCATGTAGAGTTCGCAGTTTTCCGATACATTCAAAGGCTTCATAAAAAAGCCCTTGTTGGGATGGGTCAGTACCAGCCCCTCCGCATTCAAGCGAATGAGGGCTTCTCGTACAGGTGTGGCGCTGACTTTAAATGCATCGGCCAGGCTCCACGGTTGCAGTTGCTGTGAAGGCGAAAATGCGTAGCTGACCACCATCTCCTTCAACTGCGAGTAAATAGCAGCGCTGGATCTAGCTTCATGGGAGGCATTTGAGGGCATTAGCATCCTCTCTCCGCAATATAGCGGCGATCCGTTGAACAGCGTCGTTCCTCATCATGTCCTCATATACAAAACGCAGATTGAGGCACGGCGCAAGCTACCATTTTAAGTAGTCTATATATGGGAGTAGCCTGCTAACCGGCGAGTGAATTCGCTTCAGATAAGGGTCACCGCAGCCGGAGTTGGCGGCTATGATCCTCTTCTCGTAATCCTGATCGCTACCGAGAGGTAGCTTGAGGCGAATGCCACATATTCGAAAGCGGCTCCGCTTTCACTGACGAATTCAGTAAGTGCTTTGTACTCATGCTCCCGCCATCCAGGGTAGTTCAGGAATTCGTCGAAGACGATGATCGTCCCGGGCCCGATCCGGGTGCGGAGGCCGAAGAGGACATCGCGGGTACTACTATACAAGTCACAGTCAATATGGAGCAGACTGAGATCGTTCGAGGCCGTTTCCGCGAGGTAAGACGGTATCGTTTCAGCGAACATTCCAGGGATGATCGTCGCTGTTGGCGGCAGCCCGGCCGGCACGCTCCCGCCTCGACTGAACTCGCCCTTTCGGCGGTCATGCCTCCAGTCCTCGGGTAGACCAAGGAAAGAATCAAATCCGTAAACGGAATGATGGGGGAGCGCCTCGCAAATGACCTTGAGAGTCCGGCCATCCATCACCCCGAACTCCAGAGCGTCACCGGTAGAATTTACTATCGAACACGCGTGCTGAAGCAGATCAACGCGGTTTATCAAATTAGCGGCAAGAGGAAAATGATTCTCCATGAAATCAGCCGCTTCGAAGGCCGCTTTGAGGCGAGCGAACTTCCAGTAGTCATATGGCCGAACCTCTCGCTCATGGCTCGGCGGGAATGTCTCGGTGGGGTGACGAAAAAGAGCCTTGTCAATAATGACGGCCAGTTCGTGGTCCACAGCTTCAGCTTTGCGTCGATAGCCTTCGGGTTGCTGCGTCATTCGACCTCCTATCAACATGTGTGCAACGGAGACTTTGGCTGCTGTAGGTCGACTATAGACAAACATTTCCCGAAATACTGGCAATTTTCTATATTATATTTCGCGATATTAATTCTTCGGTGGGGCCGTCGATTATCATCAAGTCCAGATGGACAGATTGAGGGCATCGACAAATGGCACTTTCTGAGGTGGCTGAAACTTTTCTTCGAGCCGTAAACAAGCAAAAATCTACGGGGATTTCGGGGCCGATATGGGGAGCGGCTTCGAAAGAGGAGGTTTCTTTTGGGCAGGAGCGATTGTGGCTGTATAACCAGATCGAGCCTGCGGCCAGTGCCAGCTATAATGTCCCCTTCGCACTTCGGTTCGTGGGCAAAGTCGATCTGGATTTGGTCCAGACTGCATTGCGTGGTGTGGTCTCTCGCCACGAGGTGTTGCGGACCCTAGTGCGGACGGCTGCCGACGGGACGCCGATGCTCAGCGCGTGCCAGCATGAGGTGGAGGTAGGGTTCGTTGACTTCTCTGGACGACACGACGCAACTTTGGAATTGGCCAGGTGGATCGACGGGCAACTTGCGAAAGGCATGGAGCCTTCCTCGGAGATCTTGCGTGTTTCCGTGATCAAGGTCGCGCCAGAGGAATTCATATTTCTAGCGGTTATCCATCACATCGCCTTCGATGGGTGGTCCGCAGGTCTACTAGCTCGCGAGCTTCTGCTTACATATGATGCTTTACAGCGTGGAGTACCACCAACGCTGCCGGATCTGCAGATCCAATATAGCGACTATGCCAGTTGGCAGCGGCGCGCGCTTTCATCGCAGGCACTCGAAGATCAACTTCAATCGTGGTGCCAGACCCTTGCGCATGCGCCGGAGCCGCTCGAGCTTCCGACAGATTACTCGATCCCGTCGGCCCCAACTTTCCAAGGCGACAGCGTCAGCTTCGACCTTCCAATCGAACTTGTGGAGAAACTCGAACCCTTCTGCCGGGAGCACAAAGTCACACCCTACATGGTCTTCCTCGCGGTCTATCAAGCTTTGCTCAGTCGATGGACCGAAGCAGACGATATCATCGTGGGTTCACCGGTTTCTGGGCGCACCTATCAACAGATGGAAAATGTCATCGGATTTTTCGTCAACACTCTGCCGATACGGGTCGACTTGAGTAACGCCCCATCATTCACGGAGCTTCTTGAACGGGTCCGGGCCTCTGCGCTTGAAGCATATGCCAATCAGGAGGTCCCGTTCGAGAAGATCGTTGAGGCTCTGAACTTGCCGAGGACGGCCGGGCGCACACCTCTCCTGCAGACCACCCTTACGCTCCAGGGCGAGCCCGAACCGCTTCCGATCATGCATGGGCTTGCGGTTGAGTGGTTCGCCATCAATCGGCGCCCGTTCATCAAATTCGACCTTGCCATATATCTGGAAAAAACCGGCTCTACCTATCAGGGTCGGCTCGACTTTGCGACTGACCTTTTCCTGCGCACCACCGCCGAACGGTTCGTCGAGCACTTCAAGAACTTCCTCCAGAACGCGATCGACGACCCCACACGCTCTTTCCGAAAAATCAATTTCCTCTCAAAGATCGAGCAGAAATTCCTATCCGAGCTAAATCTGTCGCTACGGCCCCCTGCGCATCAGGGATCCATCCATGAGCGCTTCCGAACACAAGTGACCTTATCGGCCGATAAGACTGCGGTCGTCTGCGGTGACGACGAACTGAGCTACTTCCAGCTGGACCTGTATTCTGATGATCTCGCGCGGCGCTTAACTCGTTCCGGGGTGAGACCAGGAGACCCAATTGGAATCCTCGCCCTGCGCGACGTGGAAACGGTGATCGGTATGCTGGGAATCCTCAAAGCAGGGGCGTACTATGTGCCTATCGATCCGGAACATCCGCCGGAGCGCTTAGCGTACATGGTCGAGAATTCGGCGATCTTGTTCGTCGTCGTTCCGAGCGACTTCCGTTTCGAGCCGACCTTCAAGCAAACGATCAATATCCCAGCCAGAGTCGAAAACGCTGGGACCGTAAAAGAATGGCTGGTGCTTCCCCCCATTCCCTCGAGCGCGACCGCTTACGTGATCTATACTTCCGGCTCAACCGGAAAGCCAAAGGGGGTCGCGATCGATCACAGAAATGTCCTGCGTCTGCTTGACGAGGTAGCTACCGAGATAACCTTTGGTTCCTCAGACGTCTGGAGCCTCTTTCACTCTTTCGCATTTGATTTTTCGGTTTGGGAGATGTGGGGCGCACTTCTCACCGGAGCAAAACTGGTCATTGTTCCGAAAGCGACTACAAGAGACCCGCAAGGATTTTTGCGCCTCATCACAGACCAGCAAATTACAATCCTCAGTCAGACCCCAGCCGCCTTTCGCAGGGTCTGCGAAAACCTTGAGACGTTCCCCGCCTTCTCTACCTCCAATCGGTTGCGTTACGTTATATTTGGAGGAGAGACGTTGTGGCCTCACGACCTCGAGCGTTGGTGGGATATCTGTGGTCACAAGGCAGAGCTCATCAACATGTATGGAATTACCGAAATCACCGTCCATGCGACATTTAGAAAGATGACGAAGGACGACTTAACGCTAAGCCACATGAGCCCCATCGGTAAGCGTCTCTCAGGCCTGTCCTTGTACCTTTTAGATGGCGAGATGCAGGAAGTACCGATCGGCGTTGCGGGTGAGATTTTCATTGGAGGCGCTGGCGTCGCACGCGGCTATCTCGGCCGGCCCGATCTGACGGCGGAGCGGTTCGTCGCGAGTCCATTCGGGAAAGGCGAGCGCCTCTATCGAACGGGAGATCGGGCCCGCTGGCGTGAGGACGGCCAGCTGATCTTCCTCGGCCGGGCCGATCAACAAGTCAAGATCCGCGGGTATCGCATCGAACCCGGTGAGGTTGAGACCGCCCTGGCCCGTCATCCCTCCGTGCAGCAGGCCGCAGTTATCGCGCGCATCTATGGCGGCGCCGAGGCGTCTCGCCTCGTCGCTTACGTTATCCCCGCAGCCGGCGTTGAACTCGACATCGCAGACCTCCGAGTATTTGTTCAGACCATCCTGCCGGACTACATGATACCGTCAGCTATCGTGCCGCTGCAGGCTCTTCCTCTGACAGTCAATGGAAAGCTCGACAAGAGTGCTTTGCCAGATCCTGAGCACCAAGGGCGCAAATCGCACGTCACGCCGCGAACCGACACCGAGCGAGCGCTTGTGGATATATGGCAGAACGTTCTAAAGGTGGAACCCATAGGGCTCGACGACAACTTTTTCGATCTCGGTGGTCACTCACTCATCGCCATGCAACTTGTCGCTCAACTTCAACAGGTCTTTGGGACACAGCTTTCAGTGGAGACCATTTTTCAGCGACAAACAATAGGCCGCTTGGCAAAGTTCCTGGAGGCAACGAAAAAGGCGGGGGCCAAAGGTCTCCTAGCTCCCATCGTTCCAAGTAGCGGCGAACCGTACTGCAATGCAACGCCCGGGCAGACCCGAATATTCAAACAGGCGGTTGTTTTACGGGATCATGTCTCGGAAAACCTTTCCCGAATATATCGATGCTCGTCTGCAATGAATCTGGAAACTCTCAGAGCCGCCATTCGCGAACTCCAGGTTCGGAACGATAGCCTTGGCCTACGCTTTATTGAGCATGGCGATGAAGTAAAAATTGCCGCGTTCAACTACCCCCCAAGTGAACTCGACAAGCTCGACCCTTCTCCGGTTGGCGACGACAAAATGCCTTCTGTCATTGAAAGATTTTGCGCGAAGCCCTTTGATCTACGCAATGGGCCTCCGTTCAGATGCGGATATCTGAGCGCCGCGAACGGCGATGTTATCCTTATCCTTGTTTTCCACCATATTGCAATTGATGGCTGGTCTATGGGCCTGGTGATCGACCAACTCGAGTTGCTTTACAACGGCGATAAAGTGCCAACGAAACATCCGTCCAGCGGCGGTATTGGATTTGTTGACTATGCCCGCTGGATCGGCAGTGAAGAGGTCCGCAAAGAACTCAATGGACAACGGCAGTTCTGGAGGAAGAAATTACTGGATCTCCCAAGCTTACCTTTTGGGAATCTTTCGAAAGAGCCGCCGCCTGATGGCTTAACAGTTCCAGAGCGAAGATTCGATCATATCATTGATAGCAGCACTCGAGATGCCGTTCACGATATCGCGAAACGCGCTCAGGCCACGCCGCTTTCAGTGTTTCTAGTGGTCACCGCGCTATTGATCAAAGAACTGAGCAGCTCGGCCAATCTGGTCATTCTCCTCGCGGCCGCAAATCGCCGAAACTCTTCGCTCTCGTCCGTCGTTGGGCGCCTCTATAATTATATCCCGATAATAGTTAGGCTCGACGACAAGTGCAGCTTCGGCGATCTCGTTTCAACGGTTCAAACGGAAATGAACCAGGCTTACGACCATCAAGAATATCCCTTCGAGCAACTCTATAACGATATCGCGGGTGCCAGCGGGGTCTTTTCACAACCAATTGCCGATGTGGCAATGAATTATCAAACGGCGGAGCCGCTTCCTTGTTTCGAAGGCGTTGTTTCTCAACGCCTTTCAAATGCAGGAACACCCAATTTGAAGAGAGCGCTGAACGTAGGTTTTGTGGATACAGGGACCAAGATTTCTTTCAATTTACGCTTTAACGCCTGGAAGTTTTCTCACGAGGAGGCAGAGCGTGCCGACATCCTGTGGAGAATTGTCCTAAGCGAAGCTTGCTCGCGACCGAACAAGCCGGTCAAGGAAATTCTGATTGAAGCGTCCCGACAGAACCGAGACCAGTACGCCGTCCATTGAAGCGCACGATAGCTCCAATCGACCTCCTGATCGATAGGGCGTGTCAGGTTATTCTAGCTACTCTGTGCTCGCCTCGCTCTCGTTGCGCGACTAGAATTCACGTCGCTCCCTTGTAAGGCGCTGCCTCGGTGCCAGCTCAGTTTTTGGCGCTCCTAAGCACGCCGCGATGAAATACGCCATCGATCTTTATACCGGCGCTATCTTCCGCATGACCGGAAACGATGGGACGGACATGGTGCATCAGAGTGCAACGGCGACCAAAGATCGAGACGGGTTTTGGCGTTTCGTTAGCAGGATTGCGCACCGTGCAGGGATGCCGAACAATCCGTACCTGTTCGTGCGGATGGCCAACGTCGCCAATACGACGGGCGCAGCCAATTATGTGGCCGACGATACATCGACCCTCAAACTTTGGCTTTCGATGTGAAGTGACCCCGGGCTGACGTCAAATGAAGGGGTCGCCGAGCTATTCGGGCCTCTCCGCGAGTAGTATGCTGTCAATGAACGGAAATGATTGGAGAGGGTTAGGTGCGAGATCGATGAGGTGATGATTGTCCGTGTCTTGGACGCTATCAAGGATTTGCTCGCGCGCAGCAAGCAGAGATCGAGGGGGATACCGCTTGGTTCGAGCCGGGCGACGTACAGATAGCCTCTCTTGATCTACGGCGTGTCGCGGAAATTGCGATAAGTGCTGCGTTTGAATAGTCGTGCGCCTAATCATCTTATGATGTTACCAAAACCGCCCATGGTTCGCCCTGGGCGGCTTTGTGCGTTTATTGCCCGGCGCTGTCGTAAGGCTCTTTGACCGGTTTGGCGCCGGGATACGATCGGTTTGCGCTTCGATGGGAAACCGTCGTTGCGCCCGGTCTGCCGCAATCCCTGCATCTGAATGTTGCGCCGATCGCCTTGCCCTCGGGCGGAAACTTGCTCATGTCTACTTCCACATGGCGATCGCAGTGCGAGCAATAGATATGCATCTGCAGGGTCATGGCGATCATGCCGGCCCATGTCGAATTGTCGACCATCGTGACGCCCTCCCCTGCTTAACTATGCCTCTTCGGCCTCATAGTCGGCGTTCGTGGGCCATTGGGCCGCCGTGAATGCGGCGAGTGCTGCACTGATTTCGGCTTGGGCTGTCGTGAGATCGCGGTAAAGGCTCGATGTGTCAGAATAGACGCCGTGGCCGTTTACCGTAGTGACCTTGAGCGCGAGAGCGGCTTCGTCGATATGGTTCTGTATGGTTTCTGTGGCCTTGGCTGCGGCTGTGATCTTGGCTGACATGGTGACCTCAATTGCGGAAATGGAACTGCAAAACCTTAGCGCGAACAGGCGCCGCGCCGCCAATTGAAAAGATGACGCGGTTTATGGAGTTCATGTCACCCCACCGAGCGCGGGTTTTTACCGGCAGCGATTTCGCGCTCCAAGGTTGCGATAGCGAGTTCGATAACTTCGGCGATGGCGCCGACCGCTTGTCGCCACGCGGACGGAATAACCCGCCAGACAAAACACTCTCTACCGAGCTCCGGCGAAAGGAAGCCAAGGCTGCTGTGTTACGGCCAACGCTGTTTGCCGCAAGGGATCGTCACGATGGTTTGACGCTAACAAGGTGTATGTCGTGAACAGCTTCCTGCACGACCTGGAAGACGCAAAGCACACTGACGGTCATGCTTTGGGCGATCGTCCGCCCGAGGCTCACATCGCCTTCATCTTTATGCAAAATTTACGAAAAATTATCTAAACTTTGATGAACATACGAAAATATCTTCCAGTGATTAGAATGTCGCACTAAAACGCTTGGAAACAATTCTGAGATGTCATCATGAAATCACGTATAAACGCACGGGTTGTGGTAGCAGCCTTTAGTCTTTGCTCGCTCTTTGCGGCGTGCTCCCCTGCCCTTGCGGGGAGTGCAGATTTTGTGCTCGACGTTAACTCCGGTCGAGTTCTAGAAAGCCATAATGCAGACGCCTTGAACCACCCGGCATCTCTTACAAAGATGATGACCCTTTATTTGACATTTGAGGCGCTTCGTGATGGTCGTCTGGCGTGGGATCAGGCCATTCCCATGACTAAGAATGGAGCCAACACCATTCCCACGAAACTAGGTGTTCCGGCCGGTAAAACGTTCACTGTGCGTGAAGCCGTTTTAGGTATGATTATCAAATCGGCAAATGACGCTGCCGAGGCCATGGGTGACTACCTCGGAGGATCGCAAGCACAATTTGCCGAGATTATGACGCGCAAGGCTCGTCAACTTGGCATGACGCGAACCAGATTCCGCAATGCTTCGGGCCTTCCGGATGGGCAACAGGTGACAACTGCACGAGACATGGCGACCCTTGCTGTCGCATTAATGCGGGACTACCCCAAGGAGTACGCGCTGTTCTCGGAGCGGTCTTTCGTGTTCCGAGGGCGAAAGATCGCCGGGCACAATAATTTGATGTACCGCTACAAGGGCATGGACGGGATTAAGACCGGATACACCAACGCTTCCGGTTTCAACCTTGTCAGCGCGGTGAGCGACCATGGGCGGCGCGTTGTTGGGGTTGTTCTGGGCGGCAAAACCGCACGTAGCCGGGACGATCGAATGGCGGCGCTGCTGGACAAAAACATGTCCATCGCAACGACTCGTAGCGGGGCACAAATCGCTGATGCCTCGCTCTCAGCAGATTCTGTCCATCCAAAAGATAATGTTCCGCTTCCAATCCCGGCTGAGCGTACCGGCGGGGTCGAAGTTGCCTCGGTCAGCAACGAGGTGACGGGTTCTATTCAGGTCGCCGCAGCAAACCAGCCTTCAATTGTTCGCGCCGGTTGGGAGATCCAAATCGCTGCCTCCGAATCTGACGCCGCAGCACAACGGCTTCTAGCCAAGGCAAAGTCAGAGGTTCTTACGGGATACAAAGCGATTTCTCCGTATACACAAAAGACCAACAACAGCGCTACGCCGCTTTATCGAGCACGGTTTAGTGGGTTTGATAGCAGATCCTCGGCAATGTCTGCTTGTAAAACGCTGAAAAGCCGTTCCTATTTGTGCCTAGTACTGCCTAGTAAGGGTTGACCGTCGAGACGTGACCAAATAGTTGCATAAACTGGCTTCCCGCCTGGCGCCGATCTGCCCTATTGACGTTACGGCGACGCTGCAACGAGGTCCTGCAACAATTTGACGAAATGGCTTGTCCTTATGCCCTTCGGATTTTGAGCAGGATCCACGGTCTGCACGACAACCAGATGTTTTGACGGCACGATAGCAATCGCCTGCCCGCCATAACCGGACGCCAGTGCCGCACCGGGGCCAAATACACTGGGGTTCAACGTCCACCAAAGATATCCATACCCCATGCTACCACGGTCTGTGGTGGAATAGGCAGTGGTCGATGCCCTCACCCAAGATGCAGGAATGACTTGCCGCCCGTTCCATTGGCCTCCATCAAGAAAGAGCTGACCGAAGCGGGCCGCATCTCTGGCGGTGAGGCGAAACGGATAGGCAGGGTGAATGGAATGCCGTTCGGATACATACGTGCCATCGTGCGCTGAGAAATCTTGCATGCCTGTCGGCTGCGCGATGCGCTGCGCGAAGCTTTGGAAGATGTCCTCCCCAGTTCGCTGCCGATAGATCGTGCCGAGCGTGTTGAAGTCCCAGTTGTTGTAGAACCAGAATTTACCGGGTGCTTGGCTTCCCCGCTCCGGTCTGTTTTGCCGCATCTCACCGGTTTCATATGCTGCAGGATGGTAGATACCTGATCGCGCCATAAGCAGATCGCGCACGGTAGCCCTTTTCTCGCCTTCGGTCAGGGCAGGAGGTTTGTCATCGATGCCGAGCTCGGCAAGCGTGCTACCGAGATTTATTCGACCTTCGGAAACCGCAATTCCAAAAAGTGCGCTAACCAAACTCTTACGGACGGAGGCGACATTCACCTTACGAGACACGTCACCCCAACTGGCGATTGCTTTGCCGTCCTGCACCACCATGACCGCGGTGGGCTTCAGACTGCTCGCGTAATCTCGTGCCGCCTGCAACTTCGCGACGGACCAGCCAGAAGATGCTGGATCGGTGGTTTGCCATGGCCGCGCAGTCGCCGAGGCGGTGAACAGAAGCAGAAATAGCGAGGCTTGCAGATATCTCTTAACTATAATGCATCCCCATCACTATCTTCTACGGCAGAACCGGATTGTGTCAGTGGATTAAATGCCAAGCAAGCACAGTTCCAATTAAAGCAGGAGATTCATGTCGTAGGCGGTACGGATAGCTTCGGAGATAGTCCGAGCTTGCAATCGTTGGCGCGCCTTCTTGATATGAAATGCCACCGCGTTATCTGAAATTCCCAGAATTGCAGCCGTGGCCTTCGCGCTTTTGCCGTACGAGGCCCACATGAGGCATTGCATCTGTCGCTTCGTTAGGTTGATCGGATGCGTAACGACTGGCGCTGTCCGCTCATTTATCAACACCGTATTTCCCAAGCAGATGGCGACGGCGAGTGGCCCTACGTACGGTTCGAGGTCGAGATGAAAAGTCGATTCACCAGCGAGACTTAACATGCCAAATGCGCCATAAGGAAGTTTTACAGCAACCGAGTAACCCGCCCGGATGCCAAATTCGGCCGCCTCGTGCATAATCCGGGCCTCCTCTCGCGTCATCGAAGGAAGCGTGTCAAATGACCACTCGAATGGAGCCTCGGCGCCTCTTGCGACTTTTACTACTGGGTCGACCCAAATGTAGTTTTTCGCCAAATATCGAGCTAGCCAAGGTTTAGGATATGACGATACGCCGTCTAGACGGCATGGGGGGGCTGCAACCCCGAACGCAAACAGATCAACGCCGAGAGAACTCGAAAATTGCCGAAAGGAGTTTTCTAATGTGACGCGAGTTTTCGATGCGGCGACGGCATCGATCAAATCCAGGAGCCGTTTTCTCATGATACCTTCCGATTAGTACATTGAAGAAGCAGACCTATGCATGCGATTCTAATATTACTGTACAATCGTGCCAATGATGCGACCCTCGGAGGTGATCAGCAAGTATTGGAATCGTGCCCCTCGGGTCGCAGTTCGGAGAACAATGTTTCCGGCACAGCGGCGGCTCAATCAGCCGGTATTTTTGAATGGTCACCTTCGTTGATACGGACTCTAACTATATTTGTGCGTCCCGTATTCAGTTGACCAAAAGTTGCGACCACGAAGCTGTCCTCCCGCAGCCAAAAACAATGCTGAGCGCGGGAGAGGACGAGGTTGAAACAGGTGTCTATCGTCTTCGATCAGGATCAACGCTTAGAAAAACTCGCTAGTTCCGCGCTCTACGGTTCCAGATGTGCGGGCCGTCCCCTGGTTGATTATCGGCATTGCTCTCCAGCACTTTCCCATCGACTTTGATGCTGATTGTACCGCTCGCTTTAAGGCGAGCATCTTTGAGGTCCGCGATAGCTTTCGGCGGAGCTTCAGATGAGGAGATCACAACAGTTTCATCTGTCTCGAGGCAAATGGTGAGGAAATTGTTGCTGTCGCGTTTCGTATTTGGAAAGCCAACAACGGGGTACTTTCGAACCAATTCACCGCCGACCTTCACGGCGAAGTATATCGCCCCTCCCTGCGTAGGCGAAACGGATTATTCGGGGGAGAGCCGGCGCCCGTATTTCCTGTGCCCTCATCTGCGCATCGCGCTTTGGTGGAAGGCCTGCCCCTTCGCCAATGCGCCGAGGCTGCGCGGTTCGGCCACCCTGCCTTCTTTGTGCCTTGCGATGGCAACCCGCTGAGGTGCACATCTGGGATGGCGACACCTTCCGAGTGGATAGTTCATGCGGAGAGTCCGTCCGGATATTCAACATCGACGCGCCCGCGATCGAGGGGCGATGCCTCTATGAAAGCGATCTGGCGCAACAATCCAAACGGAGGATGGCAGACCTGTTGGAAAATCAACGTGTTCAAATCCGCCAGCAGGAAAAAGATCGGTACGGTCGAACGCTGGCAGCGATCAGCGTCGACGGTCGTGGTGTCGGCGACCAACTCGTGCGGGAGGGACTGGCACGTACCTGGAGCGGTCGCCGGGAGCCATGGTGCTAGTTCATAGGGGCCTCACTGGCTAAACCGATAAACGTTGTTATATCTTGACGACTATAATGCCTAGCAGTTGAGGCCGTAATCATGGTGGAAGATCAGACACCGCGCTTTCGGAAATACAAGCTTCGCAAGCGCGACAATTGGACCGCGCAAACGATGGCTTACAAGATGGTTGGGCAGATCATGTGGCCAGCGGTCGGCTTGGTTGCAGCGGTGATGATCATTATCTTTGGACTTTACGCCGATTTCGATTTCGGCAAACTGCTCTTACTACTTTCGCTATTCGTCTTCCTTGGGATCATTCTAACTATCGTTGACGAGGGGCGCGGATTCGGCGTTTTCGTTGGCTGGATGTGAACGCTCGGCAACTTTTCCAATCAGCTTGTTGATTTGGTCCAGCGAAAATCTTCATTTGCTTCCATCAGGATCGAATTTCAGCAATACTCGATCTCCCCAGGATTTACGATTCCAGACGTGAGGCCCACGGGCCGGTTGTTCATCAGCGTTGCTTTCCAGAACCTTGCCGTCGACCTCGATGCTGATTTTGCCGCTCGCCTGCAGACCTATTTCCTTGAGGTCCTCAAGAGCCTTCCGCGGCACTTCCGGCGACGAGATCACCACGGTTCCATCGGCTTCGCGTCGGATGGTCAGAAAATTGCTGCTGCCGCCCCGGGTGTTTGGAAATCCGACCACAGGCGCGGCCTCAGTCAGTTTGCCGTCGACTTTCATTTCAAAATCGTACCGGCCCTCGCCGACATAGGCAAAACGGGTCATGCCGGGGAGCGCTAATGCGGGAGCCTCTTGGGCCTTCATCTGCGCCTCGTGGTTAGGCGGAATGGTCTGCCCTTTGGCCAGCGCACCGACGGTGCGCGGTTCGGCCACCCTGCCCTCAAGGGTCACGTTATATTGATAGCCGTTCACGACAATGATCGCGTCGAGCTGTTCGGGCAGCACGCAGCCGCTCAGGACAGCGGCCACACCGATCATAACAGGAAGCTGCAGTCCCTTACGCGACAGGATTGGCATTTATCGCTCCACATAGCCAGTCTGATAGGCGCCAGGGAAAACAATGTCCTGATCCACGAGGATGTTGAAATTGTACCCGGGCCTAATTTCCAGCGTCGGCTGGATATTCATGTTCTTGTCGATCGTCCGGTCAGCAACGCGGCCGAATGTCTCTGCAAAGTTTCGGCGAGCCGCATCCGTCGGATCGTTCTGGCTGACGCCGAAGGCGTTTCTGTTGCTCTCGGGCAGTGCCATATCAACGCCAGTCCCGATCGCGGCGACCAGAATTGCCGATCCCCAGACCCGCCAGAAATGGTTGTTCACCTTGTCTTTAAAGCCGCCGTACCCTTGCGTGTCGACGCCGGCCATGCCGCCGATCTGAAGGGTCGCGCCGTCCGGGAAGATGATGTCGGTCCAGACGACCAGGGCTCGCGACTGACCATAGGACACTTCGGAATCGTACCGGCCAAACAGTTTCGTCCCTTGCGGGATCAGAAGCCTGTGACCGGTCGCGCTGTCATAGACGTGCTGGCGTACTTGCGCCGTGATCCGCCCCGGCAGGTCTGAGTTGATGCCGGTGATCAATGTCGCCGGGATCACCGAACCCCGTTTTAGCTCAAAGGGCGACAGCTGCGGAACGACTTGGTTGGGCAGATAGCCAGCATCGGCAATATCCTTGTTCAGAAACGAGATCTTGCCCTGCTGGTTGTTGGGATCGGCCATTCCGCCCGGAGCGGCACCTGCCGCACGCATCGCGGCCGAAAGCAGATCCGCCGTACCATTCGGGCTCGTCACGCCGTTCGCCTGCCCCTGCTCTTGCTGGCCGACGCCCTGTTGCTGGGTGACTTTCCCGACGTCGACGGCCATGGGGCTGTTGCGGGCATTCGCTTGCGCCTGCATCGCCGCCAGTCTCTGGCGGTTCTGTTCGCGCAACAGAGCCTCTTGATTCTCGCGCATGAGGCGTGCGCGCCAATCCGCTTCCGGCTCAAGCGCTGTTTCCGGTTGCTGTGTCGTCGGTCTCTGGCGAGATCCCGGCTGAAACGGGTTGACGCCTTCCGGGCGTTCAATCGGTGTCTCGCCGGGCGTGATGATCAGCGGATCTTGCTTTGGCGGCTCATTGACGCCGTCACCTATATTTCGCTTCAGCTCGTCGGCAAAATCGGACGCCGGTTGGCCAGCCGATTGCTCTGGCTGAACGCTACGATTTCCGATCAGACCGCGTTGCGCCATGCCCCAGATCACGACAACCACCAGAATGACAATCAGGCCTATAAAGAAGAAAATCGGGAGGCGGTTCAGCCGGCGGATTTTTGGCCGCTCTTCAGCATCCTCGGCAGATCCAAGATCGATTGAACTCATGCCCTGCCCTCTTCACGTTTCGCCGTGCTTCATGATCGAAAGCGGGCTTGAGGCCACTGCACCTGTTGTCGTTGCCTGGTATTGGCGGGCCAGCTCGACGCTCGGCGTCGAAACCCGCACGATCACGTCGCCATCCAGCGAATCCACGGTATAGGCAAGCGCAATAGCTTTGGGGCCGGTCGCGGCTGGATCGACGGCATAGCCCCATTCCCGCAAATGCTTGTCAAACGCTGACGCGAAGGCGGTTTTATCCGCCTTGAGAACAATGGTGCCAGTTCCCGGCCCCACCTGCTCGGCAAGCCGAGCAACCATGTCGGCCGCAACAGCATCGGCGGCCGGCGCCTGGAGATTGGCGGCGTCCATGCTGGCTTGCGGTGAGAAATATCCGCCCGACGTCGTGCAGGCCGCAAGCGAGACCGAGACAAGAGCGAGCGCGAGGACGCGCGCGAGTGTGGCGTTTCCCCTCATAGGTTAACCTTTCCTGCTGATGGTGATTTTCTGCTGCTGCCCGCCGACGCCCGAAATCAACACGGCGCGATCGATCAGATAATCGACCACCATCATGTTGTTGTTCATCCGGTAGTTGACGATCTGGTTTTGCCCTCCGGACACCACATAGAGGACCGGCGCATCGCCACTGCCCATGTGACCCGGAAACTGGATGTACGTCTTCGTACCGTCGGTATAAATCCGGGTCGGCTTCCAACGGGCTGAGCCTCGCATGGAAAAATCAAAACGGAGGTTCTCGGCAGGAATGCCGGCGCCCGGAATGATGCTGTCGGAGATCTTCTGGTTCACCGCCGCTAGCTGCTGGCGAACGTCTTCCGGGTACTTGAAGGCGACGCGCGCCATATAGCGTGTGGCGTCGGACTGCAGATTGATATGATAGGTCCGGCGTGACGTCGTAATGACCATCGACGTCTTCAAACCGGCTTCGGCAGGCTTAACGATCAGACTGATACGCTGGCCTTGTGGCGAACCGGAAGATGCGGGCTCGACCTGCCATCGAACAGTGTCACCGACGAGAACATCGCGCACGGCCTCGCCGGGCTGCAACTGAACTTCACAAAGCTGGAGGGGTGCGCAGACGACGGTCGGCTGCGTTTCGCCAAACAGATAGATGACCTGCCCGTCAGGTCCGCGTGTCATGACAGCGCCAGCATCTTGCCATTGGCCTGAAAGCCGGGTGCCCTTGCTTGCGTTGTAATCGGCAGTGCGGCCCAGGGAGGGCGCAGCAGTTAGCAGGGCCAGTGCGGTCACAACGCTCGCACGCGATTTCGTCAATTTGAACATAGTCTCTCCGCGAGCGTCTTAAAGTTGGGCCGTCCAATCGAAGTCCTTGAGGTAAAGACCGATCGGGTTGAGGCGAATGATTGCTTCGTCCTGGGGCGGCGACAGGGTCACCGTGGCAACGCCGCGCCAGCGCCGGGTCCGCAGTTCCTTGCCCGAACGATCGCGCTCGATCTCGGTCCAGTCGATCTGGTACGACTGGTTCGAGAGGGCCACGATGTTGTTGATCTCGACCGACACCGTCACCGTCCGGGCGCGATCGAAGGGCGAGTTGTTCCGGAACCAGTTGTTGACCTTCTCTGTGGAGGGGTCGGTGCGCCTGAGCATCGCATAGGTGCGGTCGATATAGCCCTTCTGGACCACATTATCCGGCGTGATCGATCGGAAGTTGTAAACGAACTGGCCGAGCATGTTGCGAACGACGCGCTCGTCGGCATACTCGATCTGTGCCGGGAAGCCGCCGGTGACCGAGTTTCCGAGCGTGTCGACCTGCACGATATAGGGGACAAGCTTGACCTGGCTGGCCTGATAGAGCGCGAAGCCGAAACCCACCGTCGCCATCACCAACGACACCGATCCGACAGTCATCCATGCCCTGGCCGCGCGGTTAGCGCCGCCCATGCGCTCATTCCATTCGTGACGTGCCGCCAGATACGGGTTGTCGAGATGCTTCAGCTTTTTGGCCATGGCCTGATCCTGTTTCCTGACAAGTTGCGAGCCATGCCGCCTATTTCGATGTTTTGTGGTTGCGCAGTCCCATCGACCTCGATGAGCCACCCGCGCCCGAGCCATGCGAACCCATGGCGGCCTTTGCCGCCGTACCAGCCAATGCCGAACCACCCGCCCTCATGCCGGCGGAGGCCTGGCCCAAAAAGCCGGCGCCGGCTGCTTGCGCGGCACCTGCCGCTGCGACGCCAGCACCGACACCCGCCGCCGTCGATGCCGCAAAAGCCGTGACCTGTGCGCTGGATCTCATGGCTTCCATGCCGCTGCTGACCGACACGCCCTGTACGACGCCCTGGATGATATTCGGCACGTAGATCGCGATCATAAAGACGACGACCGACAGGCCCGCGATGACAAGGCTCGCCAGCAGCTCTTCTCCAGTGTTTGCATCGTTGGAAAGGCCAATCAGGATCTCCGAGCCGATGCGCGCGATCATCACGAGCGCCATCAGCTTCATGCCCACCGAGAAGGCATAGATGAGATATTTGATCGCGAAATCCTTGGTGAAGCTCGACCCTCCGAGACCGAGCATGATCATGCCGGCGAGCAGGCCGACATACATCTCCACCAGCACCGAAACGAAAATCGCGGCCACCAGCGAGAAGGAGATCACCACGACAATCATGGCGATGATAATGCCGATCGCCATTGCGTTGTCTTCGAAAATGCCGAACTTGACCTTTTCCGACAGCGTGCTCGCCACCTTGATGCCGGCATTGAAGACATCGGCTGGCGAAGCCGTCCCGCCGTTCGCCCCCAGCTGAAACAGACTGTCGACGACAGCTTTCGCGAAGTCGGGTCCCTGCTGCAGGACAAACAGGAAAAAGCCGATGAAGATAATACGCCGTATCAGCTCTGCGACCCAGGTATCGAGCGATGGCGCTGCAATGGCGAGCCACACGGCGGCAATACCAAATTCTATTCCCGCCAGGATCCAGAACAGTGACCTCGCCGCATTCATGACGGTGTCTTGCCACCCTTGAGCGGCCGAGCGGACATTGTTTTCGAGGCTTGTAAGGATCGATCCATCCGCGGCCATGGCGGGTTCCACCACGGCAAGTGCGACGATGGCGAGGGGCGTCAATCTCAAAATCAGTGCGGCACGCATGAGGACACCTTTCAGATTACCAACGGGGGGCCATTTTCTGTCCGCCTGTCGTCGGATAATTGTCTGGGTTGGAGTTCATCAGTTTGCGCGTGCGCTCGGCCGCGGCTGCCCGCGCCGCCGCTTCCTCTTCCGCAAGCGCGACCTGTCTTGCGAGCAACGCCTTCATTTCCGGATCAGTGGCAGGGATCGCGACATAGGAAATCGCGCCGCCGACCACGGCGGATAGAAGGGCAACAAGGATGACGATGGGAAGTTTCACCTGTACCATTCGACTACCACCGCGGCTGCATTTTCTGACCGCCTGACGTCGACGGCGGTGTACTTGAGAAAAATGCCTCCCGTTTTTGCTGAGCAAGATCCTTGGCGGCCTGTTCGGACTGATACCATGTGCCCATCATCGTCGACTGCTGGGCGATGAGGCCGCGAAGTTTTTGCATCTGTTCGACCTGTTGGCTGGCAATCGAGTGTCCGACCTGTAGCGCTTGCATCTGGCCGACGGCCGTTTGCGACTGCTCCTGCAGCTGCTTCATGGTGCTTTGTTCGGTATCGAACTGCTGCGCGGTCATTCCGGCCTGAGCCAGTGTGCCGCCGATCGTGTCACGATTGGTTTTCGACCACTGCCCATATTGCTCCGAGAAGTTCTGCCCGCCCTGGACGACGGAAGCGAACTCCTCGAAACTTGGGAAGCGCTGCTTCAGCACATCATCGAGGTTGCCCATCGAGAAGCCGATGCCCTGCCCCTGCTGGGTTAGCTGACGAAGCCGGTTGAGATCCTTCTCAGCCTGGCCCCAGATGTTGTCAGGCAGCTTTTCGAGGTTCTGCAGCATCGTCCTGTACTGGTCGAGCTGGTTCTGGATCTGCGTGACCTGGTGGGCGATCTGTTGCGCCTGATTGGCGATCTGTTCGACCCCCTGCCCCGACTGTTCAAGAAGCTGTGCATTGTTGAGAAGCTGCGTCCATTCGGTCGCACCACCCGTCGCAGCGCCGGCGAAGACGGCGCTGGGGCTCACAGTGAGGACCAGACCGGCAAGAGCATTACGAAGCAAAGAGCGACGCAGCATTTTCGATTCCTCTTGATTGAAGCCAATGGCGTGGCCATTCATCCGCGTAGTGATCGTAAAGTTCGCTGATGCGCTGGAGATCTTGCTTGCCGGAGACGCCAACGAAGGACAGGGTGATAGGACCAAGCCCCATTTCGAACAGGCGGCGGCCATCGGGAGAGACGACGTAATATTCACGCTTGGGCGTGGCAGTTGCGATGATCTCGATCTGGCGATCGTTGAAGCCGATCTTTTCGTAGAAATCGCGTGTCCCGATTTCACGCGCCGAACCGTTCGGCAAGCAGATTTTGGTCGGGCAGGATTCCTTGAGAACGTCCATGATGCCGGACTTGTCGGCATCCGAGATCGACTGGGTTGCGAGCACGACCGCACAATTGGCCCGACGAAGGGTTTTCAGCCATTCGCGGATCTTGTCGCGGAATGCCGGATGGCCGAGCATGATCCATGCTTCGTCGAGAATGATAAGGCTGGGTGAACCGGTCAGGCGCTTTTCGATGCGCCGGAACAGATAAAGCAGAACCGGGACGAGGTTGCGCTCGCCCATGTTCATCAGCTCGTCAATTTCGAAGGTCTGGAAATTGGAGAGCTTGAGATTGTCGCGCTCAGCATCGAGCAGATGGCCCATGGGACCGTCGACCGTGTAGTGTCGCAGCGCCTCCTTGATCGATTTCATCTGCACGCCCGACACGAAGTCCGAGATAGACCGACGTTCCGAGTTCGAGATGAGATCGATCTGGTGCGCGATCGCGTTGCGATGGTCAGGTGTCATCGCCTCGCCAGACATGACGATGAGCGTTTCGAGCCATTCCGCTGCCCACGCTTTGTCGGCGTCCGTATCGAGATCCTGTAAAGGGCAGAATGCGAGGTTGTCGCTTGCACCGACATCGTAGAAATCGCCGCCGACGGCACGGGTGAGCGGGTACATGGACCGGCCCTTGTCGAAGGCGAAAAGCTGGCTGTTCTGATATCGCCGAAACTGCGCTGCGATCAGCGCCAACAGCGTCGATTTGCCCGAGCCGGTCGGCCCGAAAATCAATGTGTGTCCGATGTCGCCGACATGCAGGTTGAGCCGGAACGGCGTCGAGCCGGAGGCCACCAGCATGAGCGGCGGGGAGTTCTCCGGATAGAAGGGATTTGGATTGACCGGCTCCCCGGACCAGACAGAATTGAGCGGTATCATGTCCGCCAGATTGCGTGTGTGGATCAGCGGTTCGCGGATATTGGCGTACCAATTCCCTGGCAGACTGCCCAGAAAAGCCTCGGTCGCGTTGAGGGTTTCGATACGGGCGCCGAAGCCTTCCGACTGGATGAGACGGCGGACACTTTCGGCCTGGCGGCGCAGCTTGGCATCATCGTCGCCGAACATGACGATGACCGGCGTGTAGTAGCCGTAAGCAACCAGGCCGGAATTTGCCGCTGCAATGGCGTCTTCGGCCTCGCCGACCATCTGAAGCGCGTCCTGGTTCACCGAGCCACTGTTCGTCTTGAACAGCTGATCGGTGAAGGGGCGCACCTTCTGGATCCACTTCTTGCGGGTACGCTCCAGCCGCTGGGTGGCCTCGATCTCGTCCATGAACATGAAGCGCGAGGACCACCGATAGGTCAGCGGCATAAGATCGAGGACGTTCAAAATCCCAGGCCAGCTTTCAGCTGGAAAGCCGTCGATCGCCACGACCTGGCAGAAGCGGCCGTCGACCATGGGCGACAGGCCGTGGTGAAACTCGGCGGTTGCCAGAAAATCGAGATACATCGGGATTTCCGGGAGCCGCACCGGATGGTTTTCGCCCACGAGGCAGAACCGGACGAACTGGAAAAGCTCGTCGTATCTGGCGACACGATAGCCGCCGCGGTCGGGCACTTCCTGTGTAACCATGCGGCGGATCGAAACCACGTTCTGCATGTATTGCTCGAACTCGCGGATCGATGTTTTGAAATGTTCAAGAATTCGATCGGCATTGCTCGTGGTGCGAGACTCCGGGTCCGCATAGATGTATCTGACCAGTCCGGATTTGCGCGTGTCCGGTTCGCGGTAAGTGAGGATGATGGCGTGCTGGCTCTCGAAATGACCCTCAGTGGCTTCGAACCGCTGGCGACGCTCATCGTCGATCAGCTGGCTCACCCTGTCTGGAAAATGAGAGTGATCCTTTGTCGGATATTCGGTCGTGGGCACGCGCACTGCTTCGACCTGGATCATCCAGCCCGTGCCAAGGCGCGCGAGAACAGCGTTGATGGCACGCGAAACTTCGTTGCGCTCAAAGTCGGTGGAGCTTTCGCTGTCGGGGCCGGCAAAATACCAGCCCGCCATAAGCGAGCCGTCCTTAAGAAGCATGATGCCGTTATCAACCAGACCAGCATACGGCATGAGGTCGGAGAAAGACGCGCCCGTGTGGCGAAATTTCTTGAGTGAAACCATCGCTCAGTATTTCCTCCATGGGCTGGAGGTTGGCCGGTAGTGGGAGCGGTATCTCATGTGCCGGAGATAGACCCGCCGCATAAGGGGATCTGCCTTCGCCATCATGCGCAGCAGGCCAACGACGACAACCCAGATGGTGAACCCGACTGCGGCGGAAACCATCGTCAGGACGACGAAGATGAGAATGACAGCAGTCAGCCCGGTCATCAGGACCAGCTCGCGGTCAGCCCCAAACAGAAGGGTCGGCCGTGAGAGAGCTCGATGGATTCGCACCCTGTCCAAACGGCCCGTCCCTTCAGCCATGCGCCCTGTCCAGCGTCACGCCTAGCGTTGCCTCGAGAGGGACACCAATCGAGGCCCCTCCCCCGCCGAACAGGCCGACAACCTGTGTCGCGCCAAGAAGGATACCGCAGACCAGAACGACGTAGGCGAGACGACGCGCGAAGTCGTTGATCTCTCCTCCAAAGATGAGCATGCCACCTGCGACCGCGACTGCGATCAGGGCGATTGCCATGGCGACGGGGCCGGTGATGGACTGCTGGATCTGTTGAAGCGGTCCCTCCCATGGCAGGCCGCCCCCTCCCCCGGCAGCAAAGGCCGGTTCGATTATCATCATCGAGATAGCTGCAAGGCCGAGAAATGTAAGCAATCTACGCGACATGGAGTTTTCCCTGATTGTCTGAGTTGGAATTACCAACCGGGGTGATTTGATATGCGCCGTTCCGGAACCCATCGACCCTGAGAATCTCGCGAACGATGCGCCCTTTGGGGGTGCGTTCGATGGAGACGATCAGATCGACCGCTTCCCCGATGACTTCGGGCATAGGCTGGGAACTCACTTCCGCGACGAGCTGTTCGAGACGCGCAAGGGCGGCTTTGGCATTGTTCGCATGTACCGTCGCGATACCGCCCGGATGTCCGGTGTTCCATGCTTTGAGGAGCGTAAGTGCTGCCCCATCGCGAACTTCGCCAACGATAATACGGTCCGGCCGCAAGCGCATCGTCGACTTCAAGAGCCGGTTCATATCGACGGTATCGGTGGTGTGAAGGATGACGTGATTTTCCGCCGCGCACTGGATTTCGGCGGTGTCTTCCAGAATGACCAGGCGGTGTTCGGGCGTGACTTCGACAAATTCGCGAAGAATGGCGTTCGTCAGTGTGGTCTTGCCGGTCCCCGTGCCACCAGAGATCACGATGTTCAGACGCTGGGCAATGGCGTCTCGGATGACGGCGACCTGCGCCGTGGTGAGAATGCCATCCTCCACATAGCGATCGAGCGATATCAGGACCGATGCTCGCTTGCGGATGGTGAACATCGGCGCCGGCGCAGCGGGTGGTAGAAGTCCCTCAAACCGATGTCCTCCAAGGGGAAGTTCGCCCGAGATAATGGGTCGCTCGCGGTTGATCTCGGTGCTGAGTGCATGGGCCACGCGGCCAATCACGGCTTCCGCGTCATGGGCAATCATGGTGCCGGCATGCCTGATTCCCTCTCCGATACGCTCGATGAATAACTTGCCGTCCGGATTGAGCATGACCTCGACCACAGCCAAGTCATTCAGGGCCGCAACAATGACATCGCCAAGGGCGTCTCGGAGATTGGCGATCAACCGCCTTTCGGATTCACCAGAGCGACTTGGATGCACGGACCCACCTTTCGCGCCCTGCACCTTTGTAAACAATCAAACAGCACAGGGAACTCTTACGAGCACAACCGGAGAGAACTAATGTTCCCGGATTAGACGACGATAAATTGGCTGTCAATCACTTGAAATGCTATAAAAAACAACGACATAAAAAATCTTCGTCGTTGGACAAAGGTTACTGCGGTCAAGGGCTCAGAACGCTGCGGCCGAAAATCAACCGCAACCAGGGATACATAAAATTTGATCGAGAAAGCTATCCTCTCATATTGAGCTCTCTACGGTCCGTCTCTCATAGTGTACTGGCTGGATCACGGGAGGGCCTTACAGTATCGTGGGCTTGAACCAACGTCACTGGCCGGGCGTTATTTGTCGATTTCGACGAGGAGGACGCGGTTGAGTCAGACCCAGCTGGAAGACGATGTCCTACGGGCCATGGATAAGTATGCCGATCAGCTGGTCATGGTTGAGGCTCTGCAGGCTGCGTGCGATCGACAGGCGACCTGTGATTGTCCACCTGACGCCTGCCAACGGCTCCTGGAAGCGCAACGCAAGATGTGCGAATTGAGGGGGATATTGTGTACCCTTCTCCAACGCCTTGGCTACACCCCCCAGCCCAGATGCGGGCCCTCCGAGCACTAATCGAACCAGTGCGAGCATCTCGAAAGTTGATGCACGTTAGAAGCTTTTAATGGCGCAGATTTGAGGTAAGAATGGCACGGGGAGTTGTGCGATGTAGGAAGGGAATTTGCGGTGAAAAATCAAGACATTTATGAATTCATGGAACGCTGCGACAATCAAAAGAGCGTCGATAATCTGTTTTCGGATTTTGGAACGGTCATCGCGAAACGCGGCTTTCATTCTTACATTTACACCGGGCTGCCAGCGGTGGGTGACGACGTTAAGCATTACGTTGTCAAAAATGCGTGGCCGCCGGGATGGACCGAGCAATTCGAGGGGCTTAACTACTTCGCCGATGATCCCGTCAGTCGATGGTCTCTTTCCCAGTCGAAACCGTTTACCTGGAAAACCGCAAGACAAGAGACGAAGGCGACAACGCGCACCAAAGAGATCCAGCAGGAAGCGGACAGGTATCGCTTGTGCGATGGTATCGTTTTCCCGATGTTCGACCCGAATTCCTGGCAATCGGTGATCTCACTTGCAACCGACGACAAGGGTGGATTGGCAAAAGAGAACATTGGCGACCTGTATCTTCTTTCTTCCTATTGCGCGATGACCGCAAACAGTCTGCTTCGACGTGCTGAACAGGCGGAACATCGATTAACGGCCCGCGAGAAAGAAATTCTGCAATGGGTTTCTCGTGGGAAAACGGATTCGGAAATCGCGATCATCCTCCGTATGAGCGCAGGCTCCGTGACCCAGAGGCTCATCCGAATTCGACAAATTCTGGATGTCACGAACAGACCGCAGACTGTTTCGCAAGCGATTCGGCTTGGCCTTATCAATGCAGATTAGCTTGTCAAGATAAGGAACCTTATCTTTCGCGAATCCAGCAGGCATCTAGAGTTGCGTCATCAATCATGAGGACGCGCAGATGTTGGTTCATGTCATTACTTCTTCAAATAGCGCTTTGTATGCGAACGAACTGAACGAACTGTTCCGAATTCGCCACAAGATTTATGTAGAAGAAAAGCGATGGCGGGAGCCATCGCCTGACGGGATGGAACGTGACCAGTTCGATACCGAGCATGCTGTTCATCTCGTAGGAATCCAGGACGGGCGGATCATTGCGGGCTCAAGGCTTGTGCCGACCACGCAACCACACCTCCTCAGCGAGGTGTTCCCTCACCTTTGCACCCGCCCCGGCGTTCTTCGCCACGAACGTGTCGCTGAGTGGACCCGCGGCTTCGTTATCCCTGAATTTCGCGAAAAAGCCGGTGTGACAGTCAAGGCGCAGTTTTGCGCAGCCGTCATGGAATATTGCTTGAACCAGGGCATTGAGCAGATCGGCGGAATTCAGGAGATCTATTGGTTGCCCCTGTGGAAGCGGTTTGGTTGGCGGGTCACTGTGATCGGGGATGCTGCCGAAATCGACGGCGTCCTGTGTGTACCCGCATATTTCGAAGTCTCAGTCGAGGCCTTCGAAGGAGTTAAAAAGCGGGCCGTATTATCCCGAAGCAACCTCATCGAACGCGGCAACATTGTACCGTTCGTCCCGGTGCAGGCTCCCGCTTTTGACGCCTCGATACTTTCAACTTTTTAGCTCTGGAATGTGGAGACCCCTCCCCTGCCCTTCAAAGGGTAGGTATTATCGATACGACGGAACCGCGAGCAATGGATACAGCAGTCAAAAGGACACATCTGGGCGTCAGAGGCGGTCTGCAGGAAGCATTCGATCTGATCCTGAAGGGCCGCGGAAGAAGCGATACGCCCGGCAAGTCCCTGAAGTGCATAGGGCTATTCACAGTCATTCTTCGCCTCCGGGCGCTTGATGAGACAGTGACCAGACAGACCCTTGCCCGAGAAACAGGCTTGACGGAGAATGCGATTGCTCCTCACGTCCGCTATCTGGAATCGCTTGGTCTTGTGACGATGACACTGGCTCGAGCTCAAAACTCAATAGCGAGAGAATTTCACATCAATGCGGAAGACGCCTTGATTGAATACACTCGCAAGGCGATCGCGAAAAACCGACACCGAGCATTTGCCAAACATGGAAACCCATCGAACGAACATAGGGAAAAATTTCCTCAGGACGTTCAGCACCACAGTTGACGCGGCACTAGAAAGGCAGCGGTGTGAGCCACGATGCGACCTCGACGTTCGATTGTGGTGGCTGGTCTAGGGGGCGCAGTTCGACCGATTCTCTCTGATCGCTGTTTTTCAAGCGGGAACCCGAAGGGGCTGCAAAACCCGTTGTCAGCTGACAATTCCGTTAAGTAGTTGGAGTCAAATGATTTTCCGGTGTGATAAAAAGGGTTAATACACGTTAACCAAAAACAACTTGACCCAAAGGTGCGCTATGAGATCATTTGCGGAGATTACAGAGAATTATCGGGTTTACCGTGA